>CADECO010000119.1:4552-7316 GCA_902825905.1 uncultured beta proteobacterium | reverse complement strand
GTCGGCAGCGTGACCATCAGCAGCGGAATCTGTCCGCCCAGCAGATCGTTCATCGCCGGCCCACCACCTTTGTAGGGAACATGAGTGAGCTTGAGGTTCGCGGCCAGGCGCAACTGCTCCATGGTTAGGTGCTGCACCGTTCCGTTGCCGGGCGAACCGTAGTTCAACTCGGCCGGCTTGGCACGCTGCGCAGCGAGCAACTCCGCGAGCGTCTTCGCGCCAATCGACGGATGCGCAGCCAGCAGCATCGGCACGTTCACGATCTGGGTGACGGGCGCGAAATCCTTGAGCGGATCGTACGAAAGGTTGCGCTGGACCACCGCTGCAATCGACATGCCGCCGGGCTCGCCGATGAAGATGGTGTAGCCATCGGGAGCGGACCGCGCCGCTTCAGCCGCGCCGATCGTGCCGCCACCGCCGGACTTGTTCTCGACGACGACCGGTCTGCCCAGCCGTTCCGCCAGCGGCGTAGCCAGCGCCCGCGCGATGAAATCAGTAGCACCGCCCGGCGGAAACGGCACGATGAACTTGATCTGCCGGTTCGGATAGCTCTGCGCGAGCGCCGACGTCGCAGCGAACATTGTCGCCGCTGCAGCGAACGACGAGCACAGCTGCCGGAATGACAAGCGCAACGGGCGCGATGCAGCCGCGGTGCTGAGGCACGTTCGTCGGACGCGGAGAAGCGTGCCGTGCATGTTCATCTGCATCCCTGATCGCATCCTCGGTTGCGTTAATAGCTCCGCGGCATGCCCAGCACATGCTCGCCGATATAGTTGAGCACCATGTTGGTCGAGATCGGCGCGATCTGCATCAGCCGACACTCGCGCCACTTGCGCTCGACGTCGAACTCGCGCGCCACCGCGAATCCGCCGTGCGTTTGCATGCACGCTTCGGCGGCGTGCCACGCCGCATCGGCCGCGAGCAGCTTGCCGATGTTCGCCTCTTCGCCGCACGGCTTGCCGGCTTCGAACATGGCCGCACCGGTGCGCACCAGCAGATCGGCGGCCTTCCACTCGGCGTACGCGCGCGAGATCGGGAACTGCACGCCCTGGTTCTGTCCGATCGGCCGACCGAACACGACGCGCTGCTTGGAATACTCGACGGCCTTGTTGATGAAGAAGCGCGCATCACCGAGCGACTCGTGCGCCACCAGGACGCGCTCGGCGTTCATGCCGTCGAGGATGTAGCGAAAGCCGCGATGCTCGTCGCCGATGAGATTGGCCACCGGCACGCGCAGGTTGTCGAAGAACACCTCGTTGGTCTGATGATTGACCATCGTCTCGATGCGCCGCAGCGTGAGCCCGTTGCCCACGGCCTTACGCATGTCGACGAGAAACACGGAGAGTCCATCGGAGCGGCCGGTGCATTCCTCGAGCGGCTTGGTACGTGCGAGCAGCAACATCAGGTCGGACTTGTGCGCGCGGCTGGTCCAGATTTTCTGGCCGTTGACGACGTAGTGATCGCCCTCGCGCACCGCACGCGTTTTCAAGCGCGTGGTATCCGATCCGGTGGTGGGTTCGGAGACGCCGAACGCCTGCAAGCGCAATTCGCCCGAGGCGATGCCCGGCAGGTAGCGCTGCTTCTGCTCGGCGCTGCCGTGACGCAGCAGCGTGCCCATGATGTACATCTGCGCGTGGCAGGCTGCGGCGTTGCAACCCGCCGCGTGGATCTCCTCGAGGATGACGCCCGCTGCGCGCACCGGCAGGCCCGATCCTCCGAATTCCTCCGGGATCAGCGCGGCGAGATAGCCGCTCGCGGTGAGTTCGGCGACGAATTCCTCGGCGTACGAATCATCGTCTTCGAGCTTGCGCCAATAGCTGCCGGGATACTTCTTGCAGATGGCCAGCACCGCGGCGCGGATGTCGGGATAGTCGTCGCCGATCGGAACCTGGATCAGATCCTGGGGGGTGCTCACGGATTGCTGCATGGCTACTCCTATTAGGGCATTGGCCCTCAACGCCCTCTGAAATTCGGTTTGCGCTTCTCGTTGAACGCGCGCACGCCTTCATGACGATCTTCGGTGCTGATCATGCGCTCGTAAGCTTGAATTTCAAACACCACCCCCGAATGGATGTCCATCTGCATGCCATAGTCGACCGACTTCTTCGCCTGGCGCACCGCGATCGGCGCGTTGTCGCAGATGCGTTGCGCGGTCTCCAGCGCGGCGGGCAACAGTTCGGCGCGCTCGCACAGCCGGTTGATAAGACCCCATTCGTAGCCTTCCTCGGCAGTGAATGTTCTGGCGGTGAGAATGAGCTCCTTCGCGCGGCGCGCACCCACCGCGCGAGGCAGATTCTGCGTGCCGCAACCGCCCGGCATGATGCCCAGGCTCACTTCGGTGAGCGCCAGACGCGCGCCCTTCACCGCGTAGATGAAGTCGCAGCAAAGCGCCATTTCCAACCCACCGCCGAATGCCGAGCCGTTCACGGCGGCAATTACCGGCACGCTCGAATCGATGATCGCGTAGAACGCCTCCTCGAAGATCGCGTGCTGCGCGCGCCACGCTTCGTCGGTCATGCCGTTGCGTTCCTTGAGATCGCCGCCGGCACAGAACGCCTGATCGCCCGCACCCGTGATCACCACACAGCGAACGTCGTCCGGACTGAATCGCATCGGCACGAACAGTTCGCGCAACTCGCGCCCGGTCTGCGTGTTGATGGCATTGCGGACCTGCGGCCGGTTGAGCGTGACGATCATCAGTCCGCCGTCACGCCGCTCGACCTGCAGGCATTCGAATTTGCTGGTGTCGACCATGATCTACTTC
>CADECO010000119.1:0-4452 GCA_902825905.1 uncultured beta proteobacterium | reverse complement strand
TGATCGGCAGGCCGACGAACTCCATCGTGCCGTCGGGCGTCTTCTGCATGATCTCGACCGCGCGCGTCTGCGCGTGGGCCAGCACTTCGTCGGTGGTCTGCGTCGGCCCACAGGGCACGCCGGCGCGATTCAGCACCTCGGTCCAGTGCGCGCGCGTGTTACCGGCCACCACATCGTCGATGGCCTGGTTGATGACCTCGCGGTTCTTCACCCGGTCGGGGTTGGTGCGGAAGCGCTCATCGGTCGCCCACTCCGGATGCCCGAGCGCATCAGCCAGACGCCGGAACAGGCTGTCATTGCCCGCAGCGATCACCATGTAGCCGTCGCTGGCCCGATACGCCTTGTACGGCACCAGCATCGCCTGCTCCGACCCGGTGCGCCTGGGCACCTTGCCCGACGACAGATAGTTCACCGCGGCAAAGTTCAACCAGCCCATCGCCGTCTCGAACAACGAGGTGTCGATCACGCATCCCTGCCCGGTGGCATCGCGCGTGCGCAGCGCACACAGAATGCCGATCACGCCCCACATGCCGGTGGTCATATCGACGATCGACGGCGACACGCGCACTGGCGGGCGCCCTTCCTCACCGGTGATGCTCATCAGACCGGCGAACGCCTGCATCAGCGGATCGTAACCGGGCAGGTCCTTCATCGGCCCGGCCGAGCCGAATGCGCCGACGTTGCAATAGATAAGGCTAGGTTTCTTGGCGCGCAACGTCGTGGCGTCGAGTCCGAACTTCTCGATCAATCCCGGGCGCATGTTCTGCAGCACCACGTCGGCCTTGTCGAGCACGAAGCGCGTGAGTGCGGCCAGTTCCGCTGCGTCCTTGAGATCGATCGCTGCCGAGCGCTTGTTGCGATTGAGCGTCTGGAACACCGCACCGGTGCCGTGCCAGAACGGCGGCCCCCAGTGCCGCGCATCGTCGCCGGTGCCTTTGGTTTCGACCTTGAGCACGGTCGCGCCCAGATCGGCGAACACCTGCGCACCAAACGGTGCTGCGACGCTCGAGCCGATCTCCACCATCACCAGCCCGGCGAGCGGCTGCGTTCCTCCGGTATTGCTGCTTATGGTCATGCACGCGCCTTTCTGGAACGCAGATACTCGAGCGCGATCGGCGCCACCGAGATGAGGATGATCAACCCGATCACCACCGACAGATTCTGCTTGACGATCGGCACGTTGCCGAAGAAGTAGCCACCGAACACCAGCAGGCCGACCCACACGAGCGAGCCGATCAGGCTGAACAGGATGTAGCGCGGATAGAACATCTTGCCCACGCCTGCCACGAACGGGGCGAAGGTGCGCACCAACGGGATGAACCGCGCCATGATCACCGTGCGCGCGCCATGCTTCTCGTAGAACGCCTGCGTCTTGTCGAGCGCCTTGCGATTGAAAAACCGCGAGCCCTCCCAGCGGAACACTTTCGGACCGATATTGCGGCCGATGAAGTAGTTGATGTTGTCGCCGCAGAATGCCGCGACGATGATGGTGAGCGAGAGCGCGTACACGTTCATATCACTCGCCGCCCACAGGGCACCGGCCACGAACAGCAGCGAATCACCGGGCAGGAACGGCGTCACCACCAGGCCGGTCTCGCAGAAGATGATCAGAAAGAGCAACGCGTAGATCCACGTGCCGTACTGCGCCAACAGCGCCGCGAGATGCTTGTCGAGATGAACGAGCACATCCCAAAGAAATGCAAGAAGTTCCATGAATGAGCGGGGTCGGATGGAGTGAAACCGGAACGGCTATTGTAGCGACGCGCGCGACTATAATTGTCGCGCAGAGCCCCCCTTTCGAGCCTCTACCCTTCCGTCGGATGTCGAGCGCAATAGAGCAGCATCCCAGCGTCGTGCGCGTGCGCGAAGTCCTGGCTTCGCACGGGCTCATCGATCGAATCGTCGTGCTGCCGGATTCGGCGCGCACCGCCAGGCTCGCAGCCGACGCGCTGGGTTGCGAAGTCGCGCAGATCGTCAATTCGCTGGTGTTTCGGCTCACGCACACCGATCGGCCGTTGCTGGTCCTGTCGAGCGGGGCACGACGCGTGGATCTGCAAGCACTCTCGAGCATCACGGGTGAGCCGGTAGGCAAGGCCGATGCGGCGTTCGTGCGCGAACAGACCGGCTTTGCGATCGGCGGCGTGGCGCCGGTGGGACATCACAACTCCCTGCAGCGACTGATCGAGCGCAGCGTGACCGCCTTCGAGCAGGTCTGGGCGGCGGCGGGCCATCCCAATACCGTGTTCCGGCTGACACCCGACGAACTGGTGCGCATCACCGGGGCTCCGATCGTCGACGCGGTCGAATCACGATGAGTGAGCGAGTGAGCGAGCGCATGAGTGCATCGATCCGACTCCTGCCCGACACGCTGATCAGCCAGATCGCGGCGGGCGAGGTCGTCGAGCGGCCGGCCTCGGTACTGAAGGAACTGCTCGAGAACGCGCTCGATGCAGGTACGCGCTCGATCAGCGTGACGCTGCTCGAAGGCGGCGTGAAGCTGATCCGCGTCACCGATGATGGCGGGGGTATCGTGCCCGACGAACTGCCGCTCGCGCTCGCGCGTCACGCCACGAGCAAGATCGCCACGCTCGCCGATCTGGAGCGCGTAGCCACGCTCGGTTTTCGCGGCGAGGCGCTCGCCTCGATCGCCTCCGTCGCGCGCGTGAGCGTCACGTCACGGCCGTCGTCCAGCACGCGCGCCGCCATGATTCGCGGCGAAGGCGGACCATCGAGCAACGTCGAACCGGCCGCGCACAGTTTCGGCACAACGGTCGAGGTCGCCGACCTCTACTTCAATACGCCGGCGCGCCGCAAGTTTCTGCGAGCGGAAGCCACCGAGTACGCGCACTGCATGGACGTCTTTCAACGCATCGCGATCTCGCACTCCGACGTGGCGATGTCGTTGCGGCACAACCAGCGTGTGGTGGCGCACTATGCGCGTGCCGATCTCATCACGAGAGTGAGTGCGGTCCTGGGTGAGGATTTCACGCGGAGCGCGCGGACAGTGGATGAATCGATCGCCGGACTGCGCCTGCACGGTACGGCGGGCGATCCTGGTCAGTCGCGCGCGAATCGGGATGCCCAGTTCTTCTTCGTGAACGGCCGCTTCGTGCGCGACAAGCTGCTCGCCCACGCAGTGAGGCAAGCCTACGCGGATCTCACCCACGGCGATCGACATCCTGCCTTCGTGCTGTTCCTCGAAATCGATCCAGCGGGCGTCGATGTCAACGTGCATCCGGCCAAGACCGAGGTGCGATTCCGCGACAGCCGCGCGGTGCACCAGTTCGTGGCCAAAGCGCTCGGCAAGGCATTGGCGATGACGGCAGCCCAGGCGCCAGCGGCGGTTGCGGCGCCGGTCTCCGCGCGCGGGGATTCCCTGCCTAACATCGAGCGCCGTCCGTTCACCATCGTGCAGGGGCAACTCGGCGTGGCGCAACCGACCGCGGCCTATACGGCGATGATCGCCGCGTTACGCGATGCGCCTTCACCCGCCGTCGCGCATGCCGCCGCACCCGCCTTGGCAAGCGCGGCACCGACTTTGCAGACGGCAGCTGCGCAACTCGATCAACCGCTCGGTTACGCGCTGGCGCAACTGCATGGCGTGTACATCCTCGCGCAGAACGATGCCGGCCTGGTGCTGGTGGACATGCACGCGGCGCATGAGCGCATCCTTTACGAACAGCTCAAGGCCAACCTCGTTGCGCACAAGACGACTGGCCAGTCCCTGTTGATTCCGGTGACTTTCACCGCTGATCCGCTCGACGTGGCCGCCGCCGAGGAGCATCACGCTGCGCTCGCCGAAATCGGCTTCGAGATCGCGCCGGCCTCACCGACTGCGATTGTCGTGCGCACGGTGCCGCCGCTGCTGGCCAAGGGCGATGTCGCGGCCCTCGCACGCGCACTGCTCGCCGAGGTGCGCGAGTACGGCATCGGCGCCGTGCTCAACCAACGCCAGGACGAGATGCTCGCGACGATGGCGTGCCACGGCGCTGTGCGCGCGAATCGCAGCCTGACCCTCGCCGAGATGAACGCATTGCTGCGCGAGATGGAAGCCACCGAGCGCGCAGGCTCGTGCAACCACGGCCGCCCCACCTGGTATCAGCTTTCGTTGGCCGATCTGGACAAGCTGTTCCTGCGGGGGCGTTGATGCCCCGGCGCGCTGGCGTCGGATGTGGACGCACAAGCACGCCCGAGATTCGTTCATAAAGCCGCGAGCAACCTGTCCCATTGATCGATCCGCACGCGCGCGACGATCTCCCAATCGTTGCCGGTGGGCCGCAGCACCGCGGCCTCTCCTTCGGCCAGGTACGGCGTGCCCGCCACCGCAAAGAACGGATTGCCGTGACTGACGATGCCCAGCACGCTGCCGGCGGCGACCTTCGTCTGGAACAACTGCTTCAGCGGTTCGAAGCGCGTGGCGTCGTTGGGATTGGTATTGCGCGAGCGAACCGC
>CADECO010000118.1:7413-14568 GCA_902825905.1 uncultured beta proteobacterium | reverse complement strand
ACCGCGTCCGTCGCTGCCGCGATCGTCGCGCGGACCGGAGCGCGGATTGGCCATGGTCGTGCCTGAACCTCCGCCCCCTTGTGCGCCGGACTGACCGCCGCGCCGGCCCATGCCTGCGTTCATGCCGCCGTCGCCCTCGCCACCGCTCATCATCGATTTCTCTTTGCCGGGCTTGTCACCGCCCTGCTTGCCTTCACCGGTCTGCCCGCCGCCGCCTTGCTTCTCGCCTTGCGAGCCACCCGCGGACTGGCCGCCTCCGCCTTGTTGACCACCGGCGCTCTGACCACCACCCTGCTGGCCACCGCCACTCTGACCGCCGCCGTGTTGACCACCCTGTTGGCCGCCACCCTGACCGGCACCGGCTTGGCCGCCACCTTGTCCACCGCTTTGACCACCACCGGCCTGACCGCCTGCTTGACCACCGTGTTGGCCGGCGCCCTGGCCCCCGGTACTTTGTCCGCCGCCTTGCCGTCCACCCTGATAGCCACCGGCCTGTCCACCACCAGTCTGGCCACCGGCGCTCTGACCACCACCGTGTTGACCGCCTTGTTGGCCGCCGCCGTACTGTCCACCCGATTGACCGCCGCCTTGGCCACCACCCTGCTGGCCGCCGCCCTGTCCGGGGCGCGTGCCACCTTGCACGCCGAAACCGAACTGCCCGCCAGGTGATTGCCCCTGCTGACCGCCGCCCTGTTGTCCACCGCCCTGTTGTCCACCGCCTTGCTGACCAGCACCAAACTGGCCGCCACCCTGCCGGCCACCGGCCTGCTGACCGCCGGGCATGCCCGGGATCTGCCCGACGCCACCTTGTTGTCCGCGGCCCTGCTGACCATCGCGTGAGCCCTGTCCGGGCATGCCCACGCCCGCACCTTGCGAACCGCCGAACTGTCCGGCGCGACCACCTTCCTGGCCCATGCCCGGCACACCGGGAACGCCCGCTTGTCCTCCAACAGCGCCGCGTGCAGCTTCGCCACGATCGGAGCCGAATCGCCGTTCGAGGCCGGAGGGTTCACTGCGCCCGGTGCGCATGCCGTCGCCGGCGCCTTCGCGGGTCGTGCGCGCGGACTCCGGTGCGCTGCGCCCGCCCGGTTGTCCGCCCGTCGCCATTCCACCCGGGCTGCGACTCTGCTCAACAGCGGCAGGACCACTGCCCCGCGCGGGCTGACCGCTCGAGGACCCGCCCGCATCACGCGTGAGTCCGCGATTGGCGTTGTTTAGATTCGTCGCACCGCGTTCGACTTTCGCGTCCTGGCCGGCGGTTTTCGCTGCGGTGCTGCGTCCGTTCTGCTTCTGTTGGCCCTGCGGCTGCTGTCCTGGGTTTTGGCCTTGCGGCTGCTGCGCCAGTGCCGAACCAAGGCCGAGGGACAGGAGCGCCGCGGCGAGCGCGGTCAGATGGAATCGATGCATGGAAAACTCCTCGAGGTGGGCGCGAGGGCGCGCACAGGGTGAACGATCGAGGATAGTCGCCAGGCCGACGCGGCAACGCGCAGCAGTGTGCACAAATGCGCATCGCGGCAGCGCCGATTCACTCGCTGCCGTCGGACGGGTCAAGGCGTTCGGATCGACGCGATGGGCTCGCGCGTCGTAACGGCGTAGAGCGGTCGTATCGCACTCGTACTACGTTCGTTCTGCGTTGTAGCGCAGTGTCATTACGATGTACTGACAGCGTCATTACGCGATGAGAATGTACCCGCACCCCGCCCATAACCGTGGGCGCCGCTCACTGCGGCACGATGCCGGCGCGCTTGACGATCGTGCCCATGCGCTCGACGTCTTCCTTCAGCAGCGCGGCGAGGTCCTCGGGCGTGGAGTGCGCAGGTTCAGCGCCGATGCGCAAAACCATCTCGCGCATCGCGTCGGTGCGCAGGATCTTCACCATCTCGGCGTTGAGTCGCTGCACGATCTCACGCGGTGTTCCGGCCGGGAGAAACGCGCCGTGCCAGCCGGAGGCGACTTCCATGCCGCGCTGTCCCTGCTCGCGAAACGTCGCAACATCGGGCAAGGCGGCGAGCCGATTCGGCCCCACCACCGCCAGCGCACGCAGCTTGCCCGACTTGATGTGCGGCACGGTCCCCGCGGAATCGAACATCAGATCGATCTGGCCGGCGAGCAGATCGCTCGTGGCGGGCGCGAGCCCCTTGTACGGCACATGCGTGAGCTTGATCGCGGCTTCGCTGTTGAGGATCTCGCCGGCCAGATGCGGCTGACTGCCGCTGCCCGATGATCCGTAGTTCAGCTTGCCCGGATTAGCTTTGGCGAGCGCGAGGAACTCGGCGAACGTGGCGACGTTCAGTTTCGGATGCACCACCAGAACGAGATTGGTGCGCGCAGTGAGCGTGATCGGCGCGAAGCTCTTCTGCGAATCGAACGGGACCGCCTTGAACACGTGCGGATTGATGCCCATCGTGCCGCCGCCGGTGATGAGCAGCGTGTGCCCGTCGGGGGTCGCGCGCGACACATATTCGGCCGCGATATTTCCATTGGCCCCGGCGCGGTTTTCCACGACCACCGGTTGCGTGAACACCTTGCCAAGTTCGGCGGCGAGCGCGCGCGCGATGGTGTCGATCGATCCGCCGGCGGGCACTGTCACCACGATATGGACGGGCTTCGACGGATACGCTTGCGCAGCCGCAATTCCTGACATCGTCGCAGCGAGTAGCGCAGTGATCAGGAGAAAAAATTGAGGCACCGTTAGTTCCTTTCATCGAAGCAGGGTGATCGATCCGCGCACGCGGGCGGCGGCGCGCAACGCGTGCAATTTGACCCCAATTCGCGTTAGGCTTGCGGCCGTTCTTGGGTACCCGCACCGCGCGATCACTCCGCGAGTCGCTCCCACTGGGGCGCCCGAACGTCCATTCCAACTCGATTCAACTACCGAAGCACCAAAGGAGACGTCCTCCCATGATCAAGCTCACCGTCAACGGCCGGCCACGCGAGGCCGATGTCGAACCGGAAATGCCGTTGCTTTGGGTCCTGCGCGACGTGCTCGACGTCAAAGGCCCGAAGTACGGCTGCGGCCTGGCCATGTGCGGCGCGTGCACCGTGCACGTGAACGGTGAGCCGACGCGCTCGTGCTCGACGGCCGTGTCGGCAGTGGCCGGCAAGAACATCACGACCATCGAAGGCCTGGCGCAGGGCGGACGCATGCATCCGGTGCAAAAGGCGTGGGTCGATCACCAGGTGCCGCAATGCGGCTACTGCCAGGGCGGCCAGATCCTCACCGCAGTAGCGCTGCTGCGCAAGAACCCGCGCCCCACCGACGCGCAGATCGACGAGAGCATGACCAACATCTGCCGCTGCGGTTCGTATGCGCGCATCCGCACCGCGATTCATGCGGCGTCCAAGGAAATCGCCGGTCAGGGCGCGAAGAAGGCGGACGCACACGATGCCACGCCGGTCGCCGAACAGCGCACCGAGCAAGCCTGAGGGGAAAAGCGACCATGAACAAATCGCAAATGAACGCATCACGGCGCAGCTTCCTCAAGACCTCGGCTGCCGTCTCCGGTGGATTGGCGATCGGCTATCCGATGGCCGAAGTGTTCGGTCAGGCCAAGGGTGAACCGGGCCAGGTGCCGGAAATGAACGCCTGGGTGATCGTGCGCCCCGATGACACGGTCGTCATCCGTTACGCGCGCTCCGAGATGGGCCAGGGCAGCATGACTTCGGCCGCGCAGCTCGTCGCCGAGGAACTCGAAGTCGACTGGCGCAAGGTGCGCGTCGAGTACGCATTGGCCAACGAACAGGTCAAGCGCAAGCGGCCGTGGGGTGACATGGCCGCGGTGGGCAGCCGCACCATCCGCAACTCGCAGGAGTATCTGCGCAAGGCCGGCGCCACCGCGCGCGACATGCTGGTGATGGGTGCGGCACAGCGTTGGGGCGTACCGCCGTCGGAATGCGTCGCAGCCAACAGTGTGGTCACGCACACCCCCACCAAGCGCAGCGCGCGCTATGGTGAGCTCGCGCTCTACTCGCTCAAGTTCGATGCGCCGAAGGATCCGAAGATGAAGGATCCGAAGGACTGGAAGATCGCCGGCAAGCCGATCCCGCGCGTCGACATCCCCGCCACCGTGATGGGCCAGCAGCGCTACGGCATCGACGCGCAGGTGCCGGGCATGCTGTACGCCTCGATCGCGATGTGCCCGATCTTCGGCGGCAAGGTGAAGTCGTTCGACGCCGCCAAGGCGATGGGCATGCGCGGCGTGAAGAAGGTGATGACGGTCGACGACAACACCGCCGTGGTGGTGGTTGCCGACAACTGGTGGCGCGCCAACCAGGCGCTCAAAGCGATGCCGATCGAGTGGGACGGCGGCCCGAACGCCAAGATCACCAGCGCGAGCATCATGGAGTTCTTCAAGGCGGGCCTCACGCAATCGGAACTCGCGGTTGCGAAGGCCGGCGGCAATATCGATGAGGGCATCAAGAACGCGGCGAAGACCGTCGAGGCCGAGTACTTCACGCCGTACCTGGCGCACGTGACGATGGAGCCGCAGAACGCCACCGTGCTGATCAAGGATGGTCGCGTGGACGTGTGGACCTCGACGCAGAACTACGAAGCCACGCTCGCCACCGCTGCCAACGTGGCCGGCGTACCGCTCGATCGTGTGCACGTGCATCCGATGCAACTCGGCGGTGGACTCGGTCGGCGCGGCGCGCAGGACTACACCCGGCAAGCCACCCAGGTCGCCAAGGCGATGGAGGGCACACCGATCAAGCTGGTGTGGTCGCGCGAAGAAGACATGCAGCACGATTTCTACCGGCCGGCGAGCCTGGTGCGCGTGCGCGGCGGCGTCGATGCCAACGGGAAGCTGGTGGCGTGGGACAACCGCATCTCCGCCCCGTCGATCATCGCCACACTGCTCAAGCTGCCGCTCAAGGGCGGAATCGATCCGCAGGCGGTGGCGTCCTACGCTGACGTTCCATACGACGTTCCCAACGTCAGGGTCGACTATGCGCAGCGCAACGGCCACGTGCCGGTGGGCTTCTGGCGCACGGTGGGCCACTCGCAGAATCCGTTCGTGCGCGAGTGCTTCGTCGATGAACTGGCCGCGGCCGCCGGCAAGGATCCGTACCAGTTCCGCCGCGAGATGCTCACCAAGGCCGACGCCAAGCGCGACCTGATGATTCTCGATGCCGTGGCCAAGGCCGCCGACTGGGGCAAGCCGCTGCCGGCAGGCGTATTCCGCGGCATCGCCGAGACGGAAGGGTACGGCAGCTATACCGCGGCGGTCGCCGAAGTGTCGGTGAACGAGAAGAACGAGCTGAAGATCCACCGCATGGTGATCGGCGTGGACTGCGGCTACGTGGTCAATCCCGACAACGTCGTGGCGCAGATCCAGGGCAGCTACGTGCATGGCCTGACGGCGATCCTGTGGGGCGAGATCACGATCAAGGACGGCCGCGTGGAGCAATCCAACTTCCACGACCATCGCATGATGCTGCTGCGCGAGATGCCCAAGGTCGAGGCGGTGCTGGCACCGACCGGCGGTTTCTGGGGTGGCATCGGCGAACCGGCGCAGGCACCGATCGCACCGGCGCTGGTGAACGCGATTTCCGCGGCCACCGGCAAGCGGATCCGCTCGCTGCCGCTGGCCAGGCACGGCTTCACGCTCGTCAAGGCCTGATGCCGCAGGCGCGGGTCCGACGCTTGATCATGGCGATCGGAGCGGGCGTGCTTGGCGGTGGCACGCTCATCAGTAGCGGTGCGCTGGTGGTCGACGGTGGCGCACGCGCTCAAGCTCAGGCACCGGCCGCAAGGCTGGTGCCGTTCGTGGTCGAAGGCGATGCGATCCGCTCCCCGCTCACCGCCGAGCCGGGAAACATCCAGCGCGGCCGGTCGATCGCAGTGAACACCAACGAGGGGGCCTGCGTGTTGTGCCATGCGGTGCCGGAGCCCTCGCAACGATTCATGGGCAACGCGGCGCCGTCGCTCGCCGGTGTCGGTGCGCGGCTAACCGCCGCACAGATCCGGCTGCGCATCGTCGACGCGACGCGCGTGAACCCGAACAGCCCGATGCCGGCGTACTATCGCATCGAGGGTTTGAATCGCGTGGCACAGGCCTATCGCGGCAAACCCATCCTCAACGCGCAGCAGGTCGAGGATCTGGTGGCGTGGCTGTCGAGCCTGACGAGCCCGCCGGCCAAAGGAGCAGCGCAATGAACCGGCGTACATTCATCGGCAGCGTCGGCGTGCTCACGCTCGCCGCACCGAGCCTGCGCGCGCAGACGATCGATCTGCGCCCGATGATCAACACCATCACCAAGGGTGTCGAAGCGCGCAAGGCACGCGTGCACTTCGAGCTGCCGGTGCTGGTCGACAACGGCAATTCGATTCCGATGACGGTGAAGGTCGAAAGCCCGATGAGCGCCGCCGATCACGTGAAGACGATCTACCTGCTCTCGGAACGCAATCCGGTGCGGCAGATGGCTACATTTCATCTGGGGCCACGCGCCGGCCGCGCCGAGATCCAATCGCGCATTCGACTGGCGGGCAGCCAGCACGTGGTCGCACTGGCGCACATGGCCGACGGCTCGTTCTGGTACGACTGGGCCAGCGTCGTGGTGACGCTGTCGGCCTGCATCGACGAAACCTGAGGCGCGTCATGCCCGCCCGCATACAAGTTCCAGCGCAAGCCAAGCCAGGCGACGTGATCGAGATCCGCGTGCTCATCCAGCACGCCATGGAGACCGGTTATCGCGTCGACGCCGAGGGTCGCAACATCAAGCGCAACGTGATCCATACGGTCATCTGCCGCTACAACGGCGAGGAGATCTTCCGCGCCGATACCTCCTCAGGTATTTCGGCCAACCCCTACTTCCAGTTCACCACCGTCGCGCAGGCGAGCGGCACGATCGAGCTCAGCTGGATCGACGATGCCGGCGTACAGGAATCCGAGCGCCAGCAACTCGTCGTCGCGGGATGATGCGTGGCAAACCGGCGCCGACGGGATTCACCCTCTCCGGCCTGACGGTCCTCGTCTTCACCCTGAGCAGTTGCCAGCTCGGCAGCACCCCCGGTGTGGGCGATGTCGCTGCTCTCGGTACGCCATCGTCCGCGTCACCTCCCGGCTCGACACCCGATTCAATAGGCGAGCCGCCGCGCCGCATTCCGCTCAGCGCGTTGCGTTCGGGCAGCACGTTCACCAACCCCGAGGTGCG
>CADECO010000118.1:0-7313 GCA_902825905.1 uncultured beta proteobacterium | reverse complement strand
ACGCTCTACAACGAGCGCATCAGTCAGGGGCACCCGAACGGCTTTCCGATCTACCGGCTGAACTGGCAAAGCGCCGGTTCGATCGAGCGCCGGCTGCGCGCGTGCTATTCGGGCATCCGCGCCGAGATGATGCCGTACGGCGCGCCCGAACATCGCGATCTGGAGTTGTACCTTGCCTGGCGCGCGCAGGGGCTGCCGATCGAAACGCCGGGGGTGCGGCGTTAGATCCGACGCCAGGGTCAGCAGCGCACGCCGCCGTGTAACGCGGTACTCCGCCGGACCGATACGTCTCGTGCGCGGCTCCCGCCATCGCCGCGAATCGTCATCGAACGTCAAATCGCGCCAATTCTGGAGTAGGCTTCACCTCTTGCGGAGAGAAGCTGAGCGAGGCACCTGACGACCTCGCGGAATCGCAACGAGACGACGCAACGCACCGGTCCGACATCGAGCCTGCTCTCGAGCGTTGATCCCGCTTCTGCCGTATTGCCCGGGGCGAGGTGCGCCGCAGCTGTTGCCGCAGCGCGCAGCGAACAACCAGAACAACGAGGCAATTCATGCTCCTCCCGCTCACGGGTATTGCGCACGTCAGCAGCATCACGCACGAAGGCAAGGTCGTCGTCGTCGCAACCGACTTCGACGGCAGGCTCTGGTACACCGTACGGCGCGACGGCTTCGAGAAGAGCGGACAGCCGTCCGCGCCGGGACAACTCGCCGAAACGCCTGAAAGCTGGGAGCCGTTCGCGCCCGTTCAACTGCCCAACGAAGCCGAGGATGCCTCCGTCGTCGCGCGCGAACGCCCGAACGTGAGCCTGCTGCGCTCGATCTATCGCGAGCCCGCTGCAGGCGCCGCGATCGGACCGGCGCAGCTCGTCTCGGGGATGGGCCACCTTTACGTGTTCCGGCACTCGCGCGCGAACACGCTGCGTGTCGATCGCTTCGTGCTCGATGGCATCAACAACAAGCTGGTGCGCAAGCTGGAAGTGCGCTACACCCGCAGCAAGAAGCGCTACGAGCCCGAGCAACCGGCGAGGGACAGCGGCCGAATCATGTTCGATGCGCTCGATTTCCGCGACCGCGACGGCAACCCGTTCTACGAGCCGAGCACCGAACTGGCGCTGGCGTCCGGACTGAAGGAGGGTTGGTTCGCGGTGGTGCTGTTGCCGACCGACGAGCTCGATCGCTATCGCTGGCACCTGTTTTTCTACAACAGCACGAGCGCGATGATCGAGCTGGTGTCGATCGCTGCTTCCGAGGAAGGATTGTTCGACCTGCGCGACGGCCGGGTCGCCGGGATCATCCGCCGCCGTCTCGATCTGCGCGCCGCGCCGGTCGGTGCACCCGCAGCCACGAAGTACGACGTGCAGCGCGAAGTGCAGACGCAAGCGGGCAAGCAGTGGTTGCGCAATGCCACGCGGGTCATGCTCGCGGTGCCCACGGAAGCGACGACTACGGTCATCGACTTTGCCGCGGCGCTCGACGGCACGCTCTCGCGGATCACTCAGGATCCCAGCGACGTCACGACCTTGCAGGGCGATACCAGAGCCGTCCTGCTTGCGCCCGATACGCTGGAGAAGATTCGAGCAATCGGCAGCAAGCACCCTGCAGCGAGCGGAATCATCACCGGCCTCGCGCGGCACGAAAACGATCAGGTCGAGCTCACGCTGCAGCGGGACCATGGTGCGCCGCTGGCGAACGATGCGCAGATCGAGATCGGTGCCGGGCAGAAGATCGACGGCACTTTCGTTGCGCATACCGTCGTCGTCGGCCGGACCCTTGCTGCGATCGACGGCGAGGCGATCGAGCGCCTCGAGATCAGCGCGCTGGCCGAGCCGCTCGCGAAAGGCACCCGGCTCGCAGTGAATGCAACCGGTTCGGAATCGATCGTCGTATTGAGCCAACGCGCCGACGTCGGCAGTACCGCGCTGCAGATCGCCCAGTCCGCGGTGGATGCGCCCGCCAATGCTGTGATCACGCTGGCCGGTTCGTCGATCAGCATCGGTTCACTTGCGCAGGAGATTCATGCCACCGACCTGAAGACGCTACCGCTTGCCAGCGGCATCCTGCGCGCGCTGGATGCCGGCACGCGTCTGGTGGTGGGAGCCGCTTCGCGCCAGGCGATCGTGCTGACGCTCGCCGCCGATGCGCCGGCCGCCGCGAGCGAAATTCAGATTGAGCCGACAGCGCTTGCGATGCCCGCGAACGCCGCGCTGTCGCGCATGGACGCGTTCGATATTGACGTTCCGCACTCCGCGCTCGGCGACTGGAAGGAGATCAAACAAGAAGAAACCGACCTGGTGTCGGATGGCATGGTCACCCGTATCGCCGTCGCAGGCGCTGGACGATTGCGCGTCCACGCGGTCAATCACGGCCTGGTCGAAGGCGATCAGGTACGGATTTCCGGCGGCACCGACTACCTTGGCACCTGGCCGATCGAGCGTATCGACGCGGATCACTTTCAATTGGACGCGCGCTGGCAGGGCGGTGTGGCGACCAATCTGCGGATCGAGCGCGCCAAGCGTCGCGCGCTCACGTTCAACGGCCATAAGGACGGCAACAAAGATTTCATCGCCGATTCGACTTATCGGCTGGGTGACGCCGATGTGCCCGCCGGCCGCACGCACGAGATGTGGTTCCGCACCACGCAGGTGCGCGGCACGCTGCTCATCTACGAATACGACCTGCCCGCAAACGCGAAGGGCGCGTTGACGGAGGACGGCCTCATCAGCCTGTCAGCCAACAACCAGGGCGGGCGCTGGATTTCCGCGGCGTACAGCGGCCGATTGGTCAGCGCCGCCATCGCAGACGACCTCGCAGACGGCAAGTGGCATCACGTCGCGCACACGTTCGGCGGCGCCGCGCACGGGCAATCGCTCTACGTCGATGGCAAATTGGTCGCCCGCGGCGAGACAGTCGACTTTCCGGCCAACGACTATCCCGGCACGCTGTTGATCGGCGCGAGCCGGCGCAACGAAGTACTGGCGGGCTTTCGCGGCGAGATCGCCGACGTGCACGTATGGGAGCGCATCCGCACGCCTGAGCAGATTGCGTCCGCGATGTACGGGCCGCTGCTCGGACGCGAGTCGGGGCTGATCCGATACTGGCCGCTCGGTGCCATCGTCGAAGGCGAGCCGCGCAAAGTCGTCGATTTGGGTCCATCGCGGCATGATGCAATCGTGCATGGCGACGTCTACGCTGCGCCGATCACGTTACGCGCGACATTGGCCGACGGTGTCACCCAGGCGATCGAGTACTTCAACGACGCGCTGGTCGCCGTATCCGCAGGCGTGCGTTACGAAGAGTCGTTCGAATTCCGTATGAAGAACGGCGCGGGTGAAGTGATCCGCGATACACAGCAAGCCGACGGACTGTTCAAGTTCCGCTACCAGGGCAAGCGCTCGCGCTCGGCCGAAGAATGGATCACGCTGTCGGATGCGCCGGACAAGAGCGGCCAGGTCACTGCCAAGACCCTGCAGATCGTCGAATTGGACGATGGCTGGTTCAAGGCCACGGGCGAATTTCGCCTCGACGAGCAAGCCGAGATCACGATGGTCCGATCGTTCGGCATCGCGGCGGTCCAGTCGCACCGGTTCGATGCGATCGAGATTCGCCGGCACGGGCTGCGGGCGATCGCAGCCGGCATCACCGAGGAACGCTACGAGGAGCGCTCCGAGAGCACCACCGGACAGGGATTGGCGGACGCGCAAGCGCTGGCGCAAAAGCTGCGGGAGACCGAACGCGGGTTCAAAGATGCCGAAGCGACGGAACCGACGCTGCTCGCCGAGCGCAACCATTGGCAAACACTGATCGAGCTGAACACCGTCAAGGACGGCGATGCGCGCGCGGCAAAGCTGCACAAGGAGATTGCTGCAGCAAAGAATGCTTGGGATGTCGCGGCGAAGGAGTACGCCGACGCGCAGAAGGACCCGACCAACTACTGGTGCAGAATCGCGAACCCGTCATCACCCTACAAGAACAAGAACGTCTCGCTCCGTGGTGTTGGCGGCGCGCTTGGCCAACCGTGGATATCCAACGAGCCAAGGGAGGGCGATCCTTGGAAGCGCAATAGCGAAGAGTGGGAGCAGACCAAGCTATGGGCCTTCATCCCGGACGGCGCTTACTTTCGCATCACGACGAAGAACTACGCGGAACACGGCGCGCTTTGCGATGAAGGGGTCAGCGCGAGCCTGCGCGATCGCCGCACGCTTGCCGCAGCGGAGCAAAGCAACGCCAAGTGGCACAAAGTGGTGGTGGACTCGAGCGGCAAAGTACAGATCAAGAACGTCTCGGGACGCCTCCTGGTCGGGCGCGGCGACAACCAGGTCACCGTGCGACCGGAAATCAAGAAGGCAGATGAACAATTTTCCGATCAGGACGACGTGGACGCGCAGCGGTGGATCCTCCACCCGACGACCGAGCCGGCCACCCAACGGTTCGAGGACGCTCGCGCGAAGAAAGACGCGGCGAAGAAGTACCACGACGACTTGCAAGATCAGCTCAACAAACTGCAAACCGCGCTGGCTGCAACAGCACCTCAGCTCACGAGGTGGAAGGCGTATCTGAAATCGGCGGAAGACAGCCTCGCGAGCGTGCACAAGCAGATGCTGCAATTCAGCGGGGATCTGCTGAAGCGGTCCCTTGACCCAGTGCCGATGAGCAGGTTCGTCGCAGACGCGCGCGGGCTCAAGACGCATTTCGCGCAGCTCGATTTCATCGAACCAGCGTCGCGGATCACGATGAGCGAAACCGCTGACGGCAACGTCCAGCTCGCCTACTTCGATCACGACGGTCGCATGCGTCTTACCCGTTACGACGCCGCGGCCTCGACCGACAACGCGACGTTCGAACAATGGCTTCCCGATTCGACGCGCGCCTGCCGGGAGTTCCGCGGCCGCGCTGCGCTCACAGTGAGCCCCGGCATCGCACTACCTGCCGAGCGCACGATCGAAGCTTGGTTCTACGCACCGCTTCCCAAGGCGCCGCTTTGGAATGTCTTGGCCGGCGCCACGAGCAATGGAAGGACACACGGCCACGTCGTCGTGCGGGAAGGCGAGCTCGGCATCAATCTCGGCGGAAGGCGATTGTTCTACGGCTGCGGCTTCAACGTCGGCGCGCTGCACTCGGGATGGCATCATCTCGCTGCGGTGACCCGCACCGTCGAAGAGGGCGCGACGACGACCTTCTATATCGACGGCGCCAAAGTCGGTGACGTGATGGAAGCGGCCGTGGAGGCGATGCGCAGGAGCATCGCTGCCGACTCGAGCCTCAAGAGCGAAGACAAGGCGCTCCAGCTCGAGAAATACCAGCATGAGTTGAACGGCAGGCTCTTTCGCACCCACGCAACCATCGACACCATCGGCAACCTCGGGAGTGACTCCGAGGTGCCCTTCGGCAAGATCGCCGAGTTCCGAGTCTGGGACCTTGCGCTCGCCGACGAAGAAATCGAGATCCATAGCAAGACCGAATTGAGCGGCAACGAGCCCGGGCTGCTCGCTTGGTTCCCGCTCAACGGCGACACCAAGGACCATTCCGGTCGCGTGCTCGCCAGCGTCGTCGATGTCGGAGACCCCACGTCGAAACAGGTGTGCACCGCACCGATCGGCCACCCCGGGCACCGCGCGGTGTACTTCGACGGTCTGGGCGATGCATTGCACTTGCCGCAGATCGAATTGCCCCGCGTCGGAACGATCGAGTTCTGGGTGAAGACGGGCGCGGTGCGACATGCGCAGACGGATCAGCCCGATGGGTCGACGGCATGGCAAACCGTGTTCGCCATCACCGATGGCACCAGCAGCTTGCTGCAACTCGACACCTGCTTCGGTTACCCCCAACTCCAGCGCACGTGGCGCATCGGGTCTTCCGCCGGCACGTTTGGGATCAGAGGCTGGGACGATCGCGCACAGTGGTCGCACATTGCCGTCACTTGGGATTGGAATGCGCAGACCGTTGAGTTGCTGTTGGCCGGCGAGCACGAAGCGTCGGGCAATCGAGCGCAATCCGCCTCGAGTCTCGAGTCGACCAGCCTCGTTTTCGGTCAACCCGCTTCCGGCAGCACCCACTTCAACGGTTGGATCGCGGAGGTGCGTCTGTGGTCGACGCGCCGGACTGAACGCGAGATCAAGGCGTCGATGTCGCAGCGTGCGCGCGGCAACGAGCCTGGCCTCGTCGGCTGTTGGCCGCTCGCGACCGCGAGCCTGGAAACCACCGCTGTCGCACCAGTCGATGCCGAGAAGGATCGCCGGCAACTGACGCCCGGCCTCGATCCGCTTGCGCGACCGGCGACCCTCGTCAATGCCAACGTCGTCACCGACAACTCGCTGCCGCTCGTGGCCAGCGGACTCGTGACGAACGAATATGTGACCTACGGCATCGATTTTGCGACGGGGAGAAAGATCGCGATGCTGCGGCGCTTTCTGGCTGCGCCGGCCGGCGCGGGCGTAGAGCTGCTCGCACAAAAAAGAGTCGAGCAGCTCGAGTTGAAATGGATCGGCAACGCGCAGTTCAAGCCGACCCTGCTCGGTTACATCGAAGGCGCGCCGCCGGTGCCGAGCGAGAACCTGACCGTCGATCCACCCTCCTACAACGGTGCGGCTGCAGTGGAGCTGGAAATCGCCGAAGAGGTGCGATACGGCTGGTCACGCGAGGTGGACTCGGGTTGGGGCGTGAGCCTGAGCGCGTTCGTCGGCGCGGAGAAAGACTTTACCGTCCTCGATCAGGAAGGTGGCGGTTTCAGGGCGGGCTTGAAGGGCGAATTCGCCTTTACCAAGAGCTTCCTGAACACGACCACGGTCGATGCGACTTCAACGAGCACGACGCTCGATCGCGTGGAGCTGCGCGGATCGCCCGAGGACACCCCTCGGTTTGCATCGATCGGCCGGCGGTTCGTGCCGAAGAACATCGGGTACGCGCTGGTCGTGTCCGCGTTGGCCGACGTGTTCGTGACCCGACTTGCGCGCACCGGCCGAATGGTCAGCTACACGCTCAAGGCGGTCGAGGGCATCGAGCCGGCCGTCAACACGATTACTTTTCTCATCAACCCGTCCTACACCATGAACGGCAGTCTCGACGGACTGACGGGTATGCAGCCTACGAGCGAGCGCTTCTTCGCCGAGGTGCCGCAGATGCGCGCGCAATACGGCGCGGTGTATCCGGCCAGCTACTACCGGTTGTATGACGCGTACGAACGCGCCGCCGCCATCGATAAGGCCGATGCGGAGCGCGCGACCTACTTCGCCAATTTCGACGCCCACTCGGTGAGCGACTCCGCGGTGCAGCTGTCCATCGACGTCGATGAAGAGTCCGAGGAGGCGCAGAAG
>CADECO010000117.1:0-14615 GCA_902825905.1 uncultured beta proteobacterium | reverse complement strand
TCCGTGCTCGATCACAATCTCCCTGACCTCGGCGTTGAACAGCAACTCTGCGCCACGTGCCACCGCGGCGGCACTCAACACTTCAGCGATGCGATACATGCCGCCTTCGACCAGCCACACGCCATCGCGCTCGACGTGAGCGATCAGCATCAGCGTGGCAGGTGCCAGGAACGGTGAAGAGCCACAGTAGGTGGCATAGCGTCCGAACAATTGGCGCAGCCGCTGATCGCGAAAGTATCGGCCGAGCTCCTTCCACAGCAGACTGAACGGCCGCAGGTGCAAGAGGTCGGTTGCATTGCGTCTGGCGATGTCGACGGTTAAAGAAAACGGCGTCGGCTTTGCGGCGTGTAGGTACGGACGATCGAGCATCGAGTACACGCGCTGCGCTTCGCGCATGAACGCGAGAAAGCGCCGCGACTCCGCTGCACCGGCAAATATCCCGATCGCCTCAGCCGACTTATTGGGATCTGCAAACAAGTCGAGCGCAGAGCCGTCGGGCCAGACGTGGCGTGCGAGAACATCGGCGCGCCGCAAGCGCAGATGATCCGAGAGGAGGAGTCCTGCCTCGGCGAGCAAACCGTCGAACACTCTGCGTAGCGTGAACACTGTGGGTCCAGCATCCATGTGTACGCCGCCGACCGAGACTTCCCGTAACTTGCCGCCCGGCGTGCTGGCGCGCTCGAGCACAACGGCCTTGATCCCTCGGGCTGCCAAGGCCACCGCGGTCGCCATGCCACCAACACCGGCGCCGACGATGACTACGCGCCGCGCGGGCACGGTGGCATCCCCGAACGTTGACCCCTTGCCATGAGGTGTCTATAGTCCATGACACTCAAGAGAGTCAATCAATCGATACACAGGCGGCCCAGTGGACGCTGCAACGCGAATCGAGACGGCTCTGGAGCGAGCGATTGCTCGCAACATCGGGCTTGGGAGCCCGCCGCGTCTCACGGCCGCTGTCCGCTACGCGGTGTTTCCTGGCGGGGCTCGCATCAGACCCCGGCTTTGCGTGGCGGTGTCTCAGGCATGCGCCGGCAGGGTGACGGCAGACGCGGTGTTGGCCGCGGTGTCGATTGAGTTTCTGCATTGCGCATCCCTCGTCCACGACGATCTTCCATGCTTCGACGATGCCGCCATGCGACGGGGACGACCATCGCTGCACCGCGCATTCGGCGAGCCGCTCGCGATACTCGCCGGGGACGCGCTGATCGTCCTGGCATTCCAAGCACTCGCCGGAGCGGGGGACGCGAGCCGCACTGTACTGCCGATGCTCTTGCGCACGATCGCACGCGGCGCAGGCATGCCGGGTGGCATCGTCGCCGGCCAGGCTTGGGAGTGCGAGCCCGAGGTTGAACTGTCCTCCTATCACCGCGCAAAGACCGGTGGGCTTTTTGCAGCTGCCGCCGTGGCCGGCGCAGTCGCCAGCGGCGCCGAGGGCAGCGTGTGGCACGCGTTCGGTGAATACATGGGCGAGGCCTATCAGGTTGCCGACGACTTGCGCGACGTGGCGAGCGACGACGCGGAGCTCGGCAAGCCCGTGGGTAAGGACGCCGCATTAGGCCGGCCGAGCGCCGTTGCGCAACTCGGCGTTGCAGGTGCTCTGCAGCGGTTGGAGCAACTAGTCACTTCGGCGATCGACGCTGTTCCGGCTTGCGCGGGCGCCGCTGAGTTGCGCGCGCATGTCAGCACTGAATCGTCGCGGCTCGTTCCGCGAAAGTTGGCGCGGCCCGCTGCCTGAGCGTCCTCAACCCGGCGCTGCCGCGATCATGTCGGACGAGCGGGTGAGGTGGCGCGATCGATGGAAAGCCTGGCGTGACAGCCTGCTGAGCAGCGACGAATTTCAGGCCTGGGCAGCGCGATTTCCGCTGACCCGGCCGATCGCCCAACGCCGCGCCAGCCAGCTTTTCGATCTGTGCGCCGGGTTCGTTTATTCGCAGACTTTGCTCGCCTGCGTCCAATTGCGGCTGTTCGAGCGTTTGAAGGCCCGCGTTCAGAGTATCGACGAGCTGTCGCAGTCGGTGGGCATCCCCTCCGTTGCAATGGCCCGTCTCGTCAACGCCGCGATTGCACTCCGCTTGCTCGAGCAGCGCGCGCCAGATCGCATCGGCCTCGGCCCTCATGGAGCGGCACTGCTAGGCAACCGCGGCGTGCTCGCGATGGTGGAGCATCACCGCATGCTCTATGCGGACCTTGCAGACCCCGTCGCGCTGCTTAGCGGTGACCGTGCGTCGACTCAGCTGTCGCAGTTCTGGGCCTATGCCAAGGCGCCGAAGCCCACCGCACTCGGCGATGCCGACGTCGCTGAGTACTCGCAACTCATGACTCAGTCCCAGACGCTGGTTGCCGAGGATGTGCTGCACGCGTACTCGATGAAACCTCATCGCTGTCTCATGGATATCGGCGGCGGCGAGGGGTCATTCGCCATCGCCGCAGCAAAGCGCAACCCGCATTTGCGTGGTGTGGTGTTCGACCTGCCGGCGGTTGCGCAGCGTGCGCGCAAGAAGCTGAACTTGGCGGGCGTCGATGACCGGGTCAGCGCGATCGGCGGCGATTTCCTGCTGGATGAACTGCCGCGCGGCGCCGACCTGATCTCCCTGGTACGGGTCGTTCACGACCACGACGACGCTCCCGTCCGACGACTGCTCACTGCAGTGCATGCAGCGTTGGAAGACGGCGGGAGCCTGATCGTGGCGGAGCCGCTCGCCGGCACCACCGGCGCCGCGCGCGTTGGTGCCGCCTATTTCGGCTGGTACTTGCTGGCAATGGGTTCGGGCCATCCGCGGACGGCGACCACTCTGTCGCGGCTCATTCAGGACGCCGGCTTCGACGACGTCCGCGAGCTGATTACGCGCCGGCCGCTCCAGGTACGGGTTGTAGTCGGTCGTAAGGGCGGCCAAAGTGTTAATGCAAGTTGACATCATCGATAGTCAGAGTATCTTGACAGTCGAGGTCAGTAGCGCTGCAGCATCGACTCTAAAAGTCCCGCCTCCATGCAACCAGGCACCTCTTCGAATCCCAGTTCGCCGCACGCCAGCGCGCTCGCGATCGTGCTCCGCCAGCCGCAGCAACTGGAGATGGTCCGCGTCGACTTGAACGAAGCGGGCGATGACGACGTCGTCGTCGATATCGACTGGAGCGGAATCAGCACTGGCACCGAAAAGCTCTTATGGAGCGGGCGCATGCCACCGTTCCCGGGCCTCGGCTATCCGCTGGTCCCAGGCTACGAATCGGTTGGACGCATTCGCAGCGCCGGCACACGTTCGGGGCACCGCGTCGGTGAGCACGTGTTCGTGCCCGGCGCGCGCTGCTTCGGACCGATTCGAGGATTGTTCGGTGGCGCGGCGTCGCGCCTGGTCGTGCCCGGTGCGCGCGCGATTCAGATCGACGTGGATCTCGGCGAACGTGCGGTATTGCTCGCGCTGGCTGCAACTGCGCATCACTGTTTGTCGGCCGAGGGCGCGCGACTGCCTGACTTGATCGTTGGGCACGGCGTACTCGGCAGACTGCTGGCACGACTCGCGGTGCATGCGGGCGCGACACCCGTCGTGTGGGAGCAAGATCCGCAGCGTGCCACCGGCGCCGTCGGCTACACCGTAATCGATCCCGCCGCAGATTCGCGTCGCGACTACCGCGCGATCTACGACGTCAGCGGCGACAGCAACATCCTCGATCAACTGATCGCGCGCCAGGCTGCAGGCGGGGAAATCGTGCTCGCCGGTTTCTACAGCGAGCCGCTCAACTTCGCATTCGCACCGGCCTTCATGCGCGAGACGCGCCTGCGAGTTGCGGCCGAATGGCGCGAAGCGGACTTGCTCGCGGTTCGCGACCTCGCAGCGAGGGGTGAGCTTTCGCTCGATGGCTTGATCACGCATCGCCAGCCCGCTGCGAGTGCCGATTCGGCGTACCGCACGGCGTTCGACGATCGCTCCTGTCTCAAGATGATTCTCGACTGGAGAGCCACTGCATGAGTAACGCAACTGCCGCTGCCTTGCACACCCAGCACGACCGTCTCACGGCGCTGCGCGCTGAAGCGGCAGTCGAGCCGGATCCGGTGCCGGAAGGCGCAGCGAAGCGCGCGACGCAAGTCATCGCAATCTATGGCAAGGGCGGTATCGGCAAGAGCTTCACGCTCGCGAATCTCTCCTACATGATGGCGCAGCTCGGCAAGAAGGTGCTGCTCATCGGCTGCGACCCCAAGAGCGATACGACTTCACTGTTGTTCGGTGGCCGCGCCTGCCCGACGATCATCGAGACCTCGGCCAAGAAAAAGAACGCCGGCGAGCAGGTGCGCATCGGCGACGTTTGCTTCAAGCGCGACGGTGTTTTCGCGATGGAGCTGGGCGGTCCTGAGGTCGGCCGCGGCTGCGGCGGGCGCGGGATCATTCACGGCTTCGAGCTGCTCGAGAAGCTCGGCTTCCATGACTGGGGATTCGACTACGTGCTGCTCGACTTCCTCGGTGACGTCGTGTGCGGCGGGTTCGGCCTGCCGATCGCGCGCGACATGTGCCAGAAGGTCATCGTCGTTGGCTCCAACGATCTGCAGTCGCTCTATGTGGCGAACAACGTCTGCTCGGCCGTCGATTACTTCCGCAACCTTGGCGGCAATGTCGGCGTCGCCGGCATGGTGATCAACAAGGACGATGGCACCGGCGAAGCGCAGGCGTTCGCTAGCACGGTTGGAATTCCGGTGCTCGCATCGATCCCGGCGCACGACGAGATCCGGCGCAAGAGCGCCAACTACGAAATCATCGGACTGCCGGGGGGCAGCTGGGGTCCGCTCTTCGGGGAGCTTGCGACCAACGTCGCGGACGCTCCGCCGGTGCGCCCGCGACCGCTCACGCAGGATGGCCTGCTGGGATTGTTTAAGGGCGAGGCGGTCGGACGCGGCGTGAAGCTCGATCCAGCGACGATCGAAGACATGTGCGGTCCGGGCGCTGCCGCTCGTAAGCCGTCTCTCGAAGTCATCTACGACAACGCGTAGCCGGCACTCGCTGTCATGGAACCCGTCTCGCCCCAAACGCCCGAGCCGCCGCGCGATGGTCTTGGCTGTCACGGCGGCAAGCAGCAACTTGCGCAAGCTGCCGCGGCTGCCGGCAAGAGCGAGGTGTTGGCACAGTACGCGGCCGACTACCCGGTCGGTCCGCACGATCAGCCGCAGAGCATGTGTCCCGCGTTCGGCTCGCTGCGAGTCGGACTGCGCATGCGTCGTACCGCTACCGTGCTTTGCGGCTCGGCCTGCTGTGTCTACGGGCTGACGTTCACTTCGCATTTCTACGGCGCGCGTCGCAGCGTGGGCTATGTGCCGTTCAATTCGGAGACGCTCGTCACCGGCAAGCTGTTCGAGGACATCCGCGAAGCGGTGTTCAAGCTTGCCGATCCCGAGCATTACGACGCCGTCGTCGTCATCAATCTCTGCGTGCCGACGGCCTCCGGTGTGCCGCTGAAGATCCTGCCGAAAGAGATCAACGGCGTGCGCATCATCGGCATCGACGTGCCCGGATTCGGTGTGCCGACGCATGCCGAAGCCAAGGATGTGCTCGCTGCAGCGATGCTCAAGTACGCACGCGCCGAAGCGGAAAAAGGGCCGGTCCAGGCGCCACGCAGCGGACGAACTGCGCGGCCGACAATCACGCTGCTCGGCGAGATGTTCCCGGTCGATCCTGTCACCATCGGCATGCTGCTCGATCCGCTCGAGCTTGCAGCGGGGCCGGTCGTGCCGACGCGCGAATGGCGCGAGCTGTATGCCGCCCTCGACTGCGCCGCCGTGGCGGCGATTCATCCGTTCTACACAGCATCGCTGCGCGAGTTCGAGGCGGCGGGGCGAAAAGTTTTCGGTTCAGCGCCGGTCGGCTACGACGGCACTGCTGCCTGGCTGGAGGCCGTGGGCGATGCATGCGGCATCGCTGCACAAAAGATTGGCGCAGCGAAGGACAAATGCCTGCCGATGATCCGCGCTGCTTTGAGCGCGAAGCCGATCAAGGGCCGCATCACGCTGTCGGGATACGAAGGCTCGGAGTTGCTGGTAGCGCGCCTGCTCATCGAGAGCGGTGCGGACGTGCGCTACGTCGGCACGGCATGCCCGCGGACTCCTTGGTCAAACGCCGACCGCGAGTGGCTGGAAGGGAAGGGCGTGCGTGTTCAGTATCGCGCCTCGCTCGAGCAGGACCTGGCCGCGATGCAGGAATTCGAACCGGACCTGGCGATCGGCACGACGCCGGTCGTGCAAAAGGCGAAGCAGCAGGCGATTCCGGCTCTGTACTTCACGAATCTGATTTCAGCGCGTCCGCTCATCGGCGTTGCAGGAGCGGGCTCACTCGCGCAGGTCATTTGCGCGGCTCTCGGTAACAAGTCCCGGTTCGACGAGTTTCAGACCTTCTTCGCGGGCGCGGGCGAGGGCGCCACTGCCGGTATCTGGCAGGACGTTCAGCATGACCGCCCTGATTTTCGCGAGCAGCACAAGCGTCAGCTCGCGAAGGCGGCCGCCAAGCGCAAGTCCGAGGAGATGGTCTGATGCTCGTCGTCGACCACGATCGTGCGGGCGGTTACTGGGGCGCGGTCTACGTGTTCACGGCGATCAAGGGACTGCAGGTGATCATCGACGGACCCGTGGGATGCGAGAACCTGCCGGTCACTTCCGTCCTGCACTACACGGACGCGCTGCCTCCTCACGAGTTGCCGATCGTCGTCACCGGACTGTCGGAGGAAGAGCTGGGTCAGCACGGTACCGAGAAGGCGATGAAGCGCGCGCATCGCACGCTCGATCCGGAGCTGCCGAGCGTCGTCGTCACGGGGTCGATCGCCGAGATGATTGGCGGCGGCGTAACGCCTGAGGGCACCGGCATCCTGCGCTTCCTGCCGCGCACGATCGATGAGGATCAGTGGCAGAGCGCCGACCGTGCGATGAACTGGCTGTGGACTCAATACGGCAACAAGAAAGTCCCGGCGCTGCAACCGCGCGCACCGGATCGCAAGCCGAAGGTCAACATCATCGGCCCGGCGTACGGCACCTTCAACATGCCCTCCGACCTCGCCGAAATGCGACGACTGGTCGAAGGCATCGGCGCCGAAGTGAACCTCACGTTTCCGCTCGGCGCGCACTTGGCCGACATCCGCAAGCTGCCGGACGCGGAAGTGAACGTCTGCCTGTATCGCGAGTTCGGCCGCGCGCTGTGCGAGTCGCTGGAACGACCGTATCTGCAAGCGCCCATCGGCATGCACAGCACGACGAAATTCTTGCGCAAACTCGGCGAGCTGCTCGTCATCGACCCGGAGCCATTCATCGAGCTCGAGAAGCACACCACGATCAAGCCGCTGTGGGACCTGTGGCGCTCCGTGACGCAGGATTTCTTCGCGACGGCGAGCTTCGCGATCGTCGCGAACGAGACCTACGCACGCGGAGTGCGGCACTTTCTCGAAACCGAGATGGGGCTGCCATGCACGTTCAGTGCGTCGCGTCGCGCCGGCGTCAAACCCGACAACGAAGCTGTGCGCAGCGCGCTGCAGGCACAGCCGCCGCTGATCGTGTTCGGCAGCTACAACGAACGCATGTATCTGGCGGAAGCGCGCGCCCGCTCGATGTACATCCCCGCCTCGTTCCCCGGCGCGATCATCCGTCGCCACACGGGCACACCTTTCATGGGTTATGCGGGCGCGACCTACCTGGTGCAGGAGGTCTGCAACGCCTTGTTCGATGCACTGTTCAACATTCTGCCGCTGGGCAACGAGCTCGATCGGCTGGAGCCAACGCCGTCCCGCATGCATCAGGAATTACGATGGGACGACGATGCGCGTGCGGCGCTCGACAAGTTGGTCGACGAGCACCCGGTGCTGGTGCGCATCTCCGCGGCCAAGCGTCTACGCGACGCAGCGGAGCGGGCTTCGCGACGGGCAGGGGAGGCGAGCGTGACGCTCGCGCGTGTCCAGGCCAGTCCCTCGCGTGAGCAGGAGCCCGCATGAGTGCTCCGTGCAAAGAGATGTGTTGCGGCGGGCGCCGTCGCAATGCTCGACGCCGCGCCGTCTCGAGCGCGGCAACTGCGGCAAGTCCGCCCAACTGGAGGTGATGTTTATGCCTGAAGAAAAACGACCGTCGCTGTCGGGGCTGACGGAGGACGAGGCGAGGGAGTTCCACCGGATCTTCATCGTCAGTTTCCTTGGCTTCACCGCAATTGCGGTCGTCGCGCACTTTCTGGTCTGGCAGTGGCGCCCGTGGCTCTGACCGACCCGATCCCAGGTGTGTGACACGACAGCAAAGGAGAAATGACGATGTGGCGTATCTGGCTCTTGTTCGACCCACGCAGGGTCCTGGTTGTGCTGTTCACGTTTCTGTTCGTGCTGGCATTGCTGATTCATTTCGTTCTGCTCGGCACCGACAGATTCAACTGGCTGGAAGGCCCGCGCTCGGCCCCGGCGGCTGCTGCTCAGCAGTTCTCGCCGTTGCCGGAACGGGTTGCGTCGGCCGGAGACTAGCGCACGTGCCGAAGGCGGCGGACCGGCGCCCGGTCCGCTGCCGGAAGCGTGTGGTGCGATGAGAAGACGAGCGCTCGCGGACGGAGGATTGCCAGTCATGTCGATGCTCAGTTTCGAAAAAAAATATCGGGTACGCGGCGGCACGCTGCTCGGCGGGGATCTGTTCGACTTCTGGATCGGCCCGTTCTACGTCGGATTCTTCGGCGTCACGACCATGTTCTTTGCAACGCTCGGCACTGCGCTGCTGGTGTACGGCGCCTCGCTCGGTCCAACCTGGAATTTGTGGCAGATCAACATCGCGCCGCCCGATCTCAGCTATGGCCTCGGCTTCGCGCCGCTGAAGAGCGGCGGCATCTGGCAGCTGGTAACGATCTGCGCGCTCGGCTCGTTCGTCTCTTGGGCACTGCGCGAGTTCGAAATCTGCCGCAAGCTCGGCATCGGTTATCACGTTCCGTACGCCTTCGCTGTGGCGATCTTTGCGTACGTCTCGCTGGTCGTGATCCGGCCCGCGCTGCTCGGCGCGTGGGGGCACGGCTTCCCCTACGGAATCCTCAGTCACCTCGATTGGGTTTCCAACACCGGCTATCAGTACCTGCACTTTCACTACAACCCGGCGCACATGCTGGCGGTGACCTTCTTCTTCACCACCACGCTGGCGCTTGCGTTGCATGGCGCGGTGATCCTATCGGCCACCAATCCGGGCAAAGGTGAAACGGTCAAGCGCGCGGAGCACGAGAACACGTTTTTCCGCGACACGATCGGCTACTCGATCGGCACGCTCGGCGTGCATCGACTGGGGCTCTTCCTGGCGCTGAGCGCCGGATTCTGGAGCGCGATCTGCATCATCATCAGCGGCCCGTTCTGGACGCGCGGCTGGCCCGAGTGGTGGCGCTGGTGGCTGGACCTTCCCATCTGGCGCTGATCTGCACGCAAAGCGGAGCAAACCATGGCCGAGTATCAAAACCTCTTTACGCGTGTTCAGGTCCGCGCGCCTGCCTATGCCGGCGCGCCGACGACGGATGGCATCTGGCCGCGCAGCGGCCGTGGCTTTTTCAGTCACTGGCTCGGTAAGTTGGGTGACGCCCAGGTCGGCCCGATCTATCTCGGCTGGACCGGTCTCGCGTCGCTGATCTGCGGGTTCATCGCGATCGAGATCATCGGGCTCAACATGTGGGCGTCGGTCGGCTGGGATCCGATTCAATTCGTTCGTCAGTTGCCGTGGCTCGCGCTCGAGCCGCCGGCGCCGGAGAACGGCTTGCACTTCCCGCGCCTGAACGAAGGCGGCTGGTGGTTGATGGCGGGCTTCTTCCTCACGAGCTCCATCATTCTCTGGTGGGTGCGCATGTATCGGCGCGCACGCGCGTTGAAGCTCGGCACGCACGTTGCGTGGGCGTTCGCCTCGGCGATCTGGCTCTACCTTGTGCTCGGCTTCATCCGCCCGCTGCTGATGGGCAGCTGGGGCGAAGCAGTGCCGTTTGGAATTTTTCCGCACCTCGATTGGACCGCGGCGTTCTCGATTCGCTACGGCAATCTCTTCTACAACCCGTTCCACATGCTGTCGATCGCGTTCCTGTACGGCTCCACACTGCTGTTCGCCATGCACGGCGCGACGATTCTCGCGGTGAGCCGCTACGGCGGCGACCGGGAGATCGAGCAGATAATCGACCGCGGTACGGCGGGCGAGCGCGCCGCGCTCTTCTGGCGCTGGACGATGGGATTCAACGCGACCGTCGAATCAATTCATCGCTGGGCCTGGTGGTTCGCCGTACTGTGTCCGCTCGCAGGCGGCATCGGCATCCTGCTGACAGGGACGGTGGTCGACAACTGGTACCTTTGGGCCGTGAAGCACGGCGTCGCGCCGATGTATCCGCATGCGTTCCCGCCGGTCGCGGATCCTGCAACTTCTCCGGTGACACCGCCATGAAAGCCAAAGCAAATGCTCTCGCATGCTGTGGCGCGCTGGGCTTCCTGCTCACCGCCTGCGAGCGCCCGCCGGTCGATACGACACAGATCGGGTATCGGGGCCTCGCAATGGAGCAGGTCACCAATCCGCGGATTTATGCCCAGATACAGGCCGTCAATCAGCCGCCTGAGCCGCTCCCCCCAGTGGAGGCGGCGGGCCCCCTGGCAAAAGACGTATATAAGAATGTGCAGGTACTGGACGATCTGACGGTGCCGGAGTTTACGCGCCTGATGCTCGCGATCACGCAGTGGGTCGCGCCGCCCGATCGCAGCTGCGCCTACTGCCACGAAGGAGCAGACCTCGCGAGCGATGCCCTTTACACGAAAGTCGTGTCTCGGCGCATGATCCAGATGACGCGTCACATCAACTCCGACTGGAAGCCGCATGTCGCCGACACAGGCGTAACGTGCTTCACCTGCCACCGCGGCAATGCCGTACCCGCGAACTTGTGGTTCGCCGATTCCGGGCCGGTGATGGAGTCGCGCTTCCTCGGCAACCGCGCCGCGCAGAACGCGCCGGCGGACAGCGTCGGGCTCGCGTCGCTCCCGAACGATCCCAACACACCGCTCCTCGGCGAGCCCTCCCAGGACTACATCCGCGTGGTGTCGAAGACCGCTCTGCCGGTCGACAATCGGAAATCGATCAAGCAGACGGAGCTGACCTACGGGCTGATGATGGACATCTCGCAGTCGCTCGGCGTCAACTGCACGTACTGTCACAACAGCCGCTCATTTGCCGAGTGGGACGGAAGTACGCCGAAACGCGCGGTCGCGTGGCATGCACTGCGCATGGTTCGCGACGTCAACGCGAACTACCTGACGCCACTCACGCAAACTTTTCCGCGCGAACGCCTCGGACCGCATGGCGACGTCGGCAAGGTGAACTGCGCGACCTGTCACCAGGGAGTGCCCAAGCCGCTGAACGGCGTGAGCATGGTGCACGATTATCCCGCCTTGGCCGGCCGGGCGAAGGCGCAATGATGGAAGTGGTGCTTGCGCAGCCGCGGGGCTTTTGTGCTGGCGTAAGCAGGGCGATCGATATCGTCGAGCGCGCGCTGACGTTGTACGGACCGCCGGTCTACGTGTACCACGAGATCGTTCACAACGGTCACGTGGTGCGCGACCTACGCAATCGCGGCGCGGTGTTCGTCGACGACATCGCCGAGATACCGTGCGGTGCAGTGACGGTCTTCAGTGCTCATGGAGTGTCGAGCGACGTCGTGCGTCAGGCGCGGGCGCGGGAACTTCGCATTATCGATGCCACGTGTCCGCTCGTGGCCAAAGTGCATGCTCAGGCACAGCGCTACGCAAAGCTCGGTTACCAAATCATCATCATCGGTCACCGCGGGCACGAAGAGGTCACGGGCACCGAAGGCTCGGTCGAAGGTCGGACGCACGTCGTGTCCACGATCGCCGAGATCGAAGCGCTACCGCTCGAGCGCGACGCGCAAGTCGCCTACGTCACGCAAACGACGCTGAGCGCCGACGATACCCGCGAGCTGATCGAAGCACTGCGCATGAAGTTCGCGGACATCGTCGGCCCGAACCTCGACGACATCTGTTACGCGACGCAGAATCGCCAGCGTGCGGTCAGGAAGCTGGCCGAGCAGGTCGACCTGATGCTCGTCGTCGGCGCCCGCAACAGCTCCAACTCGAATCGCCTGCAGGAAGTCGCAGTCCGGCATGGCGTGCCGGCGCACCTGATCGAGGACGCCTCGCAGATCGACGAGTCCTGGTTCGCGGGAGTGGCGCGTGTGGGCGTCACGGCAGGAGCCTCGGCACCGGAGTGCCTGGTCGACGACGTGCGTTGCCGGCTGCGCGAGCTCGGCGCGCAACGCGAGCGGCAGATGGCAGGTGAGCGGGAAAACGTTACGTTCCGGCTACCGCCGATGCTGAGCAAATTGGCGTCGTGAGCCACGCTCGACTTGCCTCGGCCTAGTTACCTCTCGACAAACGCACGTTCGATCACGTAATCGCCCAGCTCACCCGTGCGCGCTGAGATCTCGAAGCCGAGCGCGTCGAGCTGCACACACGTGTCTCGCAGCATCGACGGACTGCCGCACACCATGAAGCGATCATGTTGCGGACAGAGCTCTGTCAGCCCGATCGCCGCCGCGAGCTTGCCGTTGAGGATGTGATCGGTGAGCCGTCCGCGATTTCGGAACGGCTCGCGTGTCACCATGGGATAGTAGATGAGCTTGGCCCGTGTCTGCTCACCCAGCCACTCGTGATTGGGCAGCTCATCGCAGATGAATCGCGCATAGGCGAGATCGCTTCTGCTGCGAACGCCATGCACCAGCACGACCTTCTCGAAGCGCCGATAGGCGTCCGGGTCCTGAATGACACTCAGGAACGGTGCGAGGCCGGTGCCGGTGCACAGGAGATACAAGTGCTGACCGGGTCTGAGATCCTGCAGCAACAGCGTGCCGGTCGGCTTGCGACTGACGAACAGTTGATCGCCCACCGCGAGGTGCTGCAGCCGCGAGGTGAGCGGCCCGTTCGGCACCTTGATGCTGAAGAACTCGAGATGATCGATCCAATTGGGACTTGCGATTGAATAGGCGCGCAGCAGTGGGCGGCCATCGACTTCCAGGCCGAGCATGACGAAATGTCCGTTCTCGAACCGGAAGCCGGCACTGCGGGTGGTACGGAAGCTGAAGAGTTCCGGATTCCAGTGCTGCACGCGGGTCACGTGCTCGATTGCGACAGCAGTCATTAGCGCATCAGGATAGGTTGCGCCGAAACGGTCGAATCACTGTGACCGTGCCGCGCCGCGTCGTTCGCACGTTCATCTGCAACGCGCGCCGCTCGCCGATCGCAGTAAGAATTCCATCGACATCCAATCCCGCTGCGCGCAGCGCCTCGTCGCGCGTGCCGTGTTCGGCGAAGCGATCCGGCAGTCCCAGGTTCAGAGTCGACACGAGGATACCGCGGGCGGCGAGGCATTCGTTGACAGCGCTGCCCGCGCCACCGGCTATTGCATTCTCCTCGATCGTCACAAGCAGGTTATGCGTTGCGGCAAGCTCGACGACGGTGTGCTCGTCGAGCGGCTTCACAAACCGCATGTCCACCACCGTCGCGTCGACATCTTCGGCAACTCGCATCGCCGTATGCAGCAACGTGCCGAACACGAGCATTGCGATGCTCTTGCCCGTGCGTCTCAGGCGCGCCTCGCCAAGGGGCAACAGCTCGGCCCGACCCGCGCTCGGCACTTCGGCTGCTACAGCACGCGGATAGCGCACGGCGGCCGGGCCTTCCTGCATCAGTCCTGTGAACAGCATGCTGCGCAGCTCGCTCGCGTCCGACGGCGTCATGACGACCATGTCGGGAATGCAGCGCAGGTAGCTCAGATCGAAGGCACCCGTGTGAGTCGCTCCATCAGGTCCCACAATGCCGGCACGGTCGATCGCGAACAGTACGGGCAGCCGCTGGAGCGCGATGTCATGGATGACCTGGTCGTATGCTCGCTGCAGGAAGGTCGAGTAGATCCCAAGGACCGGCTTCATGCCGCGGCAGGCCAGGCCCGCAGCGAAAGTAGCGCTGTGCTGCTCGGCGATGCCGACATCGAAATATCTGTCGGGAAACTTCTCCGCAAATCGAGTCAGGCCGGAGCCCTCGCACATGGCGGGGGTGATCGCGACGACACGCTCGTCGCGTGTCGCGGCTTCGCAAAGCCAGTCGCCGAAGACCTGCGTGTAGGTCTGAGGTGCGGGCGTTGTCGGAGCCTTGATTCCCTGCTGCGCGTCGAACGGCGTCACTCCGTGATACTTGACGGGATCTGCTTCCGCCGGGGCGTAGCCCCGACCCTTTTGCGTGACTACATGCAGCAGGCGTGGTCCGGTGGTGCCACGCAGCTCCTGGAGTTTCTCGATCAATGCGGGCAGGTCATGGCCGTCGACGGGCCCGGAGTAAGTGAATCCGAGTGCCGCGAACAGCGAGGGCTCGCAATCGCCGGCGCTGCTGGACAGTTTGCTCAGGTGATTCGACAGTGCACCGACGTTCGGCGATATCGACATGCCGTTGTCGTTGAGGATCACCAGCAAATCGGCGTTGAGCATGCCGGCGTGATTGAGGGCTTCGTAGGCGAGACCTGCGGTCAATGCGCCGTCACCGATCACTGCCACGGTCTTGCGGTCGCCGCGACCGCAGGCGACAGCCACCGCGAGCGCCGCACTGATCGAAGTACT
>CADECO010000116.1:0-14683 GCA_902825905.1 uncultured beta proteobacterium | reverse complement strand
CCCAGCAACCAGCGGCGCAGTCTCATCGGGCGAAACATCCGTGCCGCAGGAAGTAGTCGGTCTGCTTCGCCACCGCGGGCGAGGCGAGCATCACGCTGTGTGCGACCGGCATCACCAGATGATCGGTGAGACCGGGCAGCTTCGTTTCGTTCACTGCGACGACGCCATCGTTGTCGTGCACGATCCGCGTGACGAAGCGGCCCAGTCCGAGACGGCTGGTGCCGGCGATCGATCCGACCTGTACGCCTTCGGGGATGCGCAGGCCCGGTCCCTCCTCCCAGACCCGCCGCGTGGCGCCGATGAACCATCGCCCGGGCGCATGGCGTGCCACCGCGATACCTGCGTGAGAACCGGCGATCGGCGAACCCAGCAGCACGACGCGCTTGACGCGCGCATCGGCACTGCGTGCGAGTTGCGCAAGCGCCACCACGCCCCCATAGCTGTGCGCCACCAGGCCGATGTGCCCGGCGCGTTCGGTCTTCAGGCGCTGGCCGAGCAGCGCTGCGCAATGGTCCAGTTCGGCCGAGTACGACGGATAGCCCCACGAGTCCGTCTCATAGCCGTGACGCTGCAGGTAGCGCGCCAGGTAGAGCATGACCAGCCGGTTGACCCGCAAGCCGTGGATCAGGATGACGCGTGGGGCGGCAGACATTGAGTAGAACGACGACGGTGATGCGATGAATGGTTGCGCTACGCGGGGCGCAGCAGCAGTCGCAGGCCCACGATGAGCGGCAACACCGCGGTGATTGCGAAGCTCAGTGCGTAGCTGCCGGTCAACGAGACTAGCGGGCTGAACACGATCGGTCCAAGCAGTGCCCCGCCGAAAGTGTAGAACTGCACACCGGCATTGGCACTGCCGGCCTGATCGGACGGTGCGCGCCGGGTGACCTCCGCGAAGTGCACGCCGTTCCAGGCGATCGCGGTGCCGCCCAGCAGCATCGACAGCGCGGTGATCGCCACCATCGGCCAGCTCAGGCTGAACGTCGCGGCGATGCATTGCAAGGCGGCCATCGCGATCCCCAGCATCCCGAGCATCACCCGCGGTTGCACCCAGCGATCGGCAACGCTGCCCCAGAACACGCGCCCGGCCATGCCGGTGAGCTGCGCGAACGCGAACACCGCGCCGGCCGCGACCAGCGTCATGCCGATCTCCAGGTTGTAGTAGGAGACCAGGAACGTGGTGAGATTGACTTGGCCGAACGAGTAGGTCCCGGAGGCCAGGCTCAGCTCGCGCAGCTTTGGGTTGCGCCACGCCACCGCAACCGGGGCGGCGACGTTGCCCAGCCGCACCGGTGCTTCCGGGTTGCGGTCGGCGTCGTAGTCGGTGCGCAGCGGCTGCAATGCCAGCGCCCACAACACGCAGGCGGCGGCGATCACGCTGAGTGCCATCGGCCACGGCATGACCAGCAGCAACGGCGGGATGGTCACGCCCGCCAGCACGCTACCCAGCGGCACACCGGTCTGCTTGAGCGAGAAGATGGTCGCCATGTAGCGCTTGGGCGTGCGCAGCGACAGCACGTGCGCGGAGAGCGGATTGATCACGCCATAGGGAATGCCGATGCACAGCACGCACAGCGGCAGCAGGAAAGCCTTGGCCGTGGTGGCCAGCAACAATCCGGCGGTGAGCAACAGCAGGCCGATCTGGAACAGCCGCAGCGCGCCGTAGCGGCGCATCAGCCCGGCGGCGAGCAGTCCGCCGACGATGCCGACGATGTAGACGGGCGCAACGAAGTATCCGACTGCGGACGCAGCCACGCCGAACTGCGGCGCTGCGACCGGCGCGATGACTGCCGCGCTCGACAAGGCCACCGACGCCAGCGTCTGCGTGAACAGACATACGCCGATCGCGGTGCCGACGCCGCGCGCCGTGAACTCGCCCGGCGTGCTTGCGTCTGCGCTGGGCGGGCTCACTGCGACTGCTTGCGTCGCAGCTCCTGAAACGCCGCGGCTTCCTGCTGATGCACCTCGACCGCGCTCTGCGCCTTGGTGCGCGCCTCCTCCAGCGTGCGCTCGGCGCGCGTCACCGCCTCATTCGCGGCGCGCTGGCGTGCGCGCGCCGTGGCCAGGTTGCTCTCGGCCTCGCGCAGTTGCCGGCTGGCGTTGTTGGCGGCATTGCGCGTCTGCTCCAGCCGCTGCTGCGCCTTCGACAGCTCCTGTTCCTGCTCTTTGCTCAACGGCTGCAATTGCGCAAGCACGGCCGCGCTCGATCCGAGTGCCAGGCCGATCGCTGCAAGGATGCTGATCGTCGATGTGTTCGAGCGTTTCACCGGATGCCCCGCTGTTCTGCGCGCTCGGGGCCGGTGCCGATGCCCAGTCGCTCGCGCCAAGGTTGAGTTCGAGTCGGTCGTGCGTTGCAGACCGCGCTGCCTTGCGGTCGGAATTCTACCGGATCCGACCTTTCAATCGACCGGGAAGATGCCGACTTTGCGATCACGGAAGATCAACGATATCCGCGAGTTAGGCCATTGAATTCGAGTGAAACGCAAAATGCCTCACTTCGTTCATTCGTGCCCCTCGAAGTGGATCGCAACGCAGCCCATCGCGTGTGTCAGTGCGCCGCTTACGACCCCTGTCGCAAGGCCCGCTCAGCCATTTTTTTGAACCGTTTGAATCCCGGCGACGACACAGGGATCCATGGAGTAAGGCCGCACGCCCGAAGAGGACGGAGCGGAACAAAACGATGAACACGTCAGCGATGCAAATCCGGGGCGAGGCAACCCAACCGATCGCAGCGGCATCCCAGCTGCTACCCGAGGAGCCAGGCGCCAAGCCCGCAACACCGTCGCCAATGCGGCTGGTATCCAGCGCCGGGCAGCCTGCCAAGGCCACGCTCGATCCTGCATTGGCCGATCCCGACGCCACCGCGATCCGCGCGGTGACCCCCAAGCAGCAACTGATCGGCAGCCGGGTCGGCACCTACCTGATCACCGAGCGGCTCGGCGCCGGCGGTGCGGCCGAAGTGTTCAAGGGCATCGACCTGATGCTCAAGCGCGAGGTCGCCATCAAGGTGCTGCGGCCGGAGAACGCGTGCGATCCGAGCTTCCCTGAGCGGTTCCGGCGCGAGGCGCAGATCCTGGCGCGACTGAGCCACCCGAACATCGCCAGCGTGCATGCGTTCGTGCAGGAAGGCGAAACCCAATTCATGGTGATGGAGTACGTGCCGGGCATCTCGCTCGACACGCTGATCCGCACCAGCGGTCCGGTCGCGCCCGAGCGGGCAGTGAGCATCGTGCGCGCCGCGCTCGAAGGCATCGGCCACGCACACGGCTGCGGCATCATCCACCGTGACATCAAGCCCGCCAACATCATGCTGACCGAGGTCGGTCAGGTGAAAGTGGTGGACTTCGGCATCGCGCGTTCGGCGGAGTTCGATCAGCACCTCACCTGCTTCGGCCAGGTGCCCGGCACCGCCAAGTACATGTCGCCCGAGCAGGTGCGCGGCGAGGAAGTCGATACCCGCTCCGACATCTACTCGCTCGGCGTGGTGCTGTACATGCTGCTGTCGGGCCGTGCGCCGTTCGACGGCAAGAGCGTGTACGACCTGATGAAGTCGCAGGTCGAGCAGACCCCGCCGCCGCTGCAGAAGGTGGTCGCCGGCGTGCCCGCACAGCTCGAAGCCGCGGTGCGCCGTGCGCTCGCCAAGCATCCGGCCGACCGGTTCCAGAGCATCGACGCGTTCAAGGGCATTCTCGATGCGTGCCTGGCCGAGATCCGTCGGCCGGCACCGCGCCCGATGCCCGAACTGATGTTGGAGCCCACCGAAATCCGCCCGCTGCCTGCAAAGCCTGCGGAGTCGGCGCTGCACAGCATGATCCGTCAGGTAAGCGCTGCGGCTGGCACGCTGTGGTCGAGGATCGGTACCCAGTGGCGCCACTATCTGGGGCACTGCGGCGCTGCGATCGCGAGTGTTAAACCGCGCGTGAGCCAGGCGGCGATGCGTGTGCGTCACGCTGATCGTCGCGTGCTCGCCGCGTTGTTTGCGGCGCCGCTGGTTGCCGGCGGACTGCTCGGCGCGCTGGTGCTGCATCCGGTGATGAAAGGCGACGCACGGACAGTGTCCGATCCATCGACCGTGTCCGCGCCAACCGTCGAGCCCGATAAGCCGGTGGAGCCCGTTGCGGCGCCGCAGCCTGCTCCCGTCGTAGCCAAGTCCACGCTTGCCATCACCCGCCAGGGCGTCAACAGCGAGATGGGGCACGTCTTCAAGCCCGGCGAGCGTATCGCGCTGCGTATCCAGCCCAGCCAGGACGCGTACGTCTACTGCTATCTGCAGGACGAGAACGCGCGCATCGTCCGCTTCTTCCCCAACCGCTTCCAGAAAAGCGCGCTGGTGAAGGCCGATGCGCCGCTGCAGGTGCCAGGCACGATGGCGTTCGAACTGGTCGCCAATCCGCAACGCGTACGCGAGACTGTCGCATGCTTTGCCTCGGAGCGCGACATCACAGCGCAGTTGCCCGCCTCGGCGGTCGGCACCGATTTCGACAACCTGCCGGTCGCTTCGCTCGATCAGCTCGCTAGCAGCTTCGCGGCAGCGGGCGGCGCCGACCTGGTCCAGGCGAGCTTTCCGATCCTGTTCGACTGATTCGACGCACTGCGCCTGAGGCACTGGCACCCCCTCCACGCCCTCGGGCAGCAACAGCTCTATCTGTCGATCAAAGGAGCGGGCCGCAGCCCGAAGGTGGCAGATCCACCCGCGCGGCTGCGGCCGCTCACGCCCTCAACGCTGTGGCTGGCGGCACCGGGCGCAGATGCCGCGAGGTCATCGATAAGCCTTACTGGGTCCGGAAGACCGGGTCTTGCCCGGGCAGCGTCGGATAGCTCGGCATCGTGGGCATCGGCGGCAGCTGCCCGTAGATCGCATCCATCATCGCTTGCGGATCCAGGTCGTAGCTGGGCGTGCCGGGCATCGGCGCGGGCTCGGTCGGAAAGCAACCGCCCGCGGCGATACCGCCGCGCACTGCGGCGCGTTCGTCACGGCTCAGTTCTTTCGCCGTGTCCAGGTCTTTGATTTGCAGGGATTTCATGGCTGTGGTCCTGTGTGGGGTCGCAAACGCGCAGGCCGATGCGAACACCAGCCTGCGCGCCGGGGCGCGAATTACCCGAGCTTGAGCTGTTCGATCGCGGTGTTGGCCGACGCGATGACGGTGGCGATATCAACCGTCGTGTCGGTCTGCGTCACGGTTTGCGGCGCGATCTGGATGTTCGGGCTGGCGAAGTTGAAGCCGCCGTTGCCGGCGTTTTGCACCGGGCCCATCACCATTGCCAGGTTCGAGCCGCCTTTGACGGCTTCGAGTTCTTCGGCGCTGAGTTCTTTGGAAACTTCCAGGTCTTTGATCTGCATGGGTACTGCTCCTTTTTGGGGTGGGGAGTCGAGAACCGGGGTGGCACTCGCCCCGCCCCTATCGCATGGGCCGTGCCAGCGGTCGATTTCCGATCCACGACAGATCGATAACCGTTTGATCCAAAAAGAATAAAAGACGCGTCGAAGGTCCGGCAGCGCGCCCGGGCGGGCCGGCGCAGTGGTGGGTGCCACCCGACAAGTCCTTGGTCGCATGTTGGGCCGCACCCGACAGTCGGGCCGCCTCCGCCCCGGCTTCACCCTCGATTGCTTGAACCGATCGCATCCCCCCGGTAACTCAGAGGGGCATGCGGCAGCGCCAGAACACGTCGAGGAGATTCACAACCATGCGCGCAACCCTTTCCCTTCGCCATCCGACCGCCTCCGTGGAGCGCCGTGCCTCGCGCCCGGCCGCCGTGCGGACGTTAAACGCCAAACGCAGCCTGATCGCCAGCCTGTGCGCCGCGCTGCTCGCCGGCTGTGCCGGGTTCGACATGACCATCCCGGAGCACAAGCGTCCGGAGACGCCCGCCAAGCCCGCCTTCTCGCAGCAGCCTGCGGTGTCGGTGTCGGCGGCCGAGACGATCTCGCCGGAATGGTGGAAGGCGTTCAACGATCCTTATCTCGATTCGCTGATCGCGCGCGCGATCGCCGGCAACTTCGACCTCAAATCGCTGGCCGCCCGGATCGGCTTTGCCAAGGCGCAGATCACCGAGGCTCGCGCCGGCGCGCTGCCGATCTTCGACATCGCCGCGGGCACCAACATCGAGAAGGTCAGCAGCCAGCGCACCTCGCGCACTTACAGCCTGGGTACCCAGGTGAACTGGGATCTCGACATCTGGGGTTCGGTCGAGAAGGGCGTGCAGGCGCAGCAGGCCGAGTTCCGTGCGACCGAAGCCGACTGGCGCGCGGGCTATCTGCGGCTGGTGTCGGATGTGTCGACCACTTACTTCCAGGTCCTGCAGTTCGACGAGCAGATCGCCCGTCAGCGCAACGCGCTCGCCAAGAACCAGCAGATCCTCACCATGTTCGTGGCGATGCGCCAGAACGGCGTGATCCCCGAGACGCAGGTGGTGCGCCAACGCGCCGAGATCAGCCGCATGAACAAAGACCTGCTCGAGCTGCAACGCTCGCGCGATCTGGCCGAGAACGCGCTCAGCACGCTGGTGGGCGTGCCCGCCAAGGAACTGCGCGTGCCGACCGGCCGCCTGCAAGACACCGTGCAGCTCCCGTCGGTGCCGGTGGGGCTGCCCGCGCAACTGCTCGCGCGCCGGCCCGACCTCGTCGCCGCCGAATACCGCGTGCTCGCCACCTACAACCTGATCGGCCAAGCCAAGCTCGCGCAGTTGCCCTCGATCAGCCTCACCGGCCGCGCCGGCTCCGCCAGCTTCGCGCTCAACGAACTGCTGCGCACCTTCACGCTGGGTCTGGCACCGAGCATCAACCTGCCGGTGCTCAACCCGGGTGTGCGTGCCCGCGTCACGACTACGGAAGCGCAAGCCCAGGTCGTCGAGCAGGAGTACCGCCGCACGGTGATGGCCGCGTTCGAAGAAGTCGAGAACACGCTGGTGAATCTGGACTCGCGCCGCAAGCAGAAGGACGAGCTGGAGCGCCAGCTCGATCAGCTCAAGATGGTGTCGGCGCAGGTCGCCGCGCAATTGAAGGAAGGGCTGGTGTCGCAGCTCGAGCTGTTCGAGACCGAGCGTTCGCTGCTCACCGCGGAGCTCGCCGTGCTCAATCAGCACCAACTGCTCCTCGCCGACACCGTGACGCTCTACAAGGCGCTCGGTGGTGGCTGGCCGCCCGTGGTCGTCGCCAACGAAAAAGAGTGAGTGAGCGCCGTGCCCTTCGACCAACCGCCAGTGAGCACTATGCAAGCCACGGCCGCCATCGTCCTCAAGCCGCTGTCGCACCCCGATCTGGGCGAGCTGCACGTCGACAAGCTGCTCGCCATCGGCCGCTCGGAGCAACCGTTCGCTTCGTACGGCCGCGAGCTGGTGATCGACCTGTCGCGCAAGCACGCCCGCATCTACAGCGCCAACCACGCCGTCTACGTTGCCGATCTGGGCAGCAAGAATGGCACGACCGTCAACCGCGTGGCAGTCGGCGACAAGCCGCGCGTGCTGCAGCATGGCGACGAGGTGTGCTTCGGCGGCGCGCTGACCTATCGGGTCGAACTGCCGGTCGAGACAAACGCGGCCGAGCGCGTTGCGATCGTGCTGGGCGTGACGCTCACGCCGGAGCGCGACGATCTGCATCCGCTGGTCATCAATCGTTTTCCGTACCTGGTCAGCAAGGTCGATGAGGCGTTCGCGCGCTACCAGCACGACCGCGCCGATCAGCTGCACTATCTGTCGCGCCGTCACGCGCACATCTTCCTGAAGGGCGGGCTGCCGTTCATCGAAGACCTGGGCAGCACCAACGGCACCTGCGTCGACGGCGTGCGCCTCGAAGGCAACGCCGTGGAATTGAAGGACGAGGCCATGCTGGCCTTCGGCGGCGATTACTTCACCTATCGCGTGCGGGTCGATCGGGTCACCGACGTCGAGACGACGGTGATCAGGCCGGCCGCGATCGTCCGCGCGACCGCTGCTGCGACGAGCGCTGCCGCTGAGCCGGTCGTCAGAGCCAAGGCCGCAGCGCAGGTCGCCCAACCCGCTGACGTCGCGATCGCGCCTGCCGCTGCCCCCGCCGTTGCGCCGATGATTGCGCCCGTCGCGCAATCGATGGTCGACGCCGAAATCGCCGCCGCCGTCGCCGCAGCGATGCCCGTTGCACAGAATCTGCCTGCCGAGGAGCCGGCGCAGATCGACCGCACCACGTTCGTGGCCGCGCCGAACTCGTTCCTGGAGATCTTCTGCGTCGATCAGCCCAAGCGTGTCGCCGACGATGCGTCCGACACCGAGACCGAAGCGGGCGACGAAGCCGAAGCGCAGGCCCAGAGCGAAGCGCGTCCCCGCAGCCGCTTCGCGATCCTGCTGTCCGAGCTGCGCCAGGCGCTTGCCAGCGACGAGGAAGGCAGTCGCCGCGGACTGTGGATCGGCGCTGCGGTGCTCGGCACGCTCGCCGCGGTCATCCTCGGCTTGTATCTGTGGGGAGCTTCGGAGCGCGAGCTGAAGAACCTGATGACCGAGAGCGCGTTCGATAAAGCCGCGGCCGTGGCGCACGAGCGCCTGCAGCGCGAGGGCGACAACTCGGAACTGAAATCGATCGCTACCGAAGCAGCCCTGCGCGCACACGTGCCGGCCTGGATCAAGCTGATCAACGCGCGCGATTTCAGCGGTGCGAACACCGAGCTGGCCAGGCTGCGCGATTTCGGCCGCCACAACCAGGATCTGAACGCGCTGCTGGGCGGACTGGAGTGGATCGGCCGACTGGAACAATTGCTGGTGGCGCGCGGCGGCGTCGATGCACCGATCCGCGTCTATGCCGACGAAGAGGCGATCCGCGATCTGCTCAAGCGCTGGAACGACGACGCGCAAGGACACCAGCGCGCGCTTGGCCGCATCGCCTCGCACGTGCGCGAGTTCCGCGATCCGTACGCCGGCGCGCTCACCAAGCTGCGCAGGCTGCAAAGCGAAGCGCTGGTACATCTGGCGGCGATCGACCGGCTCAAGGCGCTTGTGCGCGCTGAACTGGATCGCGATACGCCCGATGCGCTGCAGAACGTGCTGCAGGAGTACGCCGACAAATATCCGAAGCTCGGTGGCCTGGATGCCGTGCGTGCCGACCTGCGCCAGTACCTGGAGATCGATGCCCAGGCGCGCACCCGCAACCTGCCGCGGCTGGTGGTCGCGACCGAGAAAGCGCGCTTCGCCACGCCGGCCTTTGCCGACAAGTTCAATGCCCTCAAGACGAGCGACCGCTTTCCGCCCGCAGCCGTGATGCAGCAGTACCAGGCGGTGTCGCGTGCGTGGCGTGCCGGTGACGCCCGCCAGGCATTCGGCGCGCTGCAGGCGATGAGCGCCGGGCCTTGGACCGATGCCGCCAGCCGCGAGCTGGCGCGCAAGAGGGGCGTGAGCGAGCAGTTCGCTGCGCTGCAAAAGTTACGCGGGACCGCGAACTACGCCGATCGCCTGCTCGCGTTCCATGGCGCGATCGATCTCGACGAAGACGTCTATTTCGCAGCTGCGGTGCAGGCCGATGTCGACGCCATCAAGGACAAGGCGCAGGCCCGGGCGCAAGAAATGTTGAACCGTTCGCGCTCGATCTGGCAACGATATCGGGACAACGGCGCGATCGATGGTCGCCAGCGTCTCGAGGGAGCGATCTCCGAGCGCTACCGTACCCAGGCCGCGCTGTTGAACGAAGCGTACGAGCTGACCCGCAAAGGCGTGCAGATCTACGCGCAACTGCACCTGACCGCACCGGCGCCTTCGATCAAGGCGCAGGAAGAAATCAAGGCGGAACTGGATCAGCAGCGCAAATCGCTGGTGGAGATGCGCAGCGTCCTGGAACCAGGGCTGTTGAAAGCAAAACTGGCTCTGCTTGGAGGAAGCGATGAAGAACGCAAACCGATTTAAGCCGCTCGCGATAGCGCTCGAGGACCATAGCGCCGAAGGCATCGCGCTGCTCACCGCCGAACCGTGGCGCTTCACCCGGGCGGTGGTGCTGATCATGACCACGCTGGTGATCGTCGCCCTGATCTGGTCGTTCATCGGCCGCGTCGACGTGATCGTCTCGGCGCCCGGCGGACTGCTCCCCGACTCCGAGGTGCGCCGCTTCTACGCCCCGATCGACGGGGAACTGGCCAACCTGTACATCGCCGAGGGCCAGCCGGTGAACAAGGGCGACGTGGTCGCGCGGCTCAACGCGCGCGGCGCGGTCGAGGCCGCCGCCAATGCGGTGCAAGCGCAGATCAAGCTCGAAGACGCCGAGCGCGAGTGGAAGCAGTTCCCCGAGAAGAAGGCGCTGCTGGAAAAGCGCGTATCCACGCTCAAGCAGGCGATGGAATTGGAAGAGCATCAGCACGAGCGCCGGTTGCGCGAGGGCACTTCCACCCTGAGCGCGGCCCTGGGCGCGCAGCTGCAATCCGCCCGTACGCAGATCGAGGAAGCACGCCGCGCCCGCGCGGTGGCGCAAGAGGAAGCCGACAAGTTCGCGCGTCTGTTCGCCCTGCCCGGCGGCGGCGGTATTTCCCAGCAGCAGGTCGACACCAAGCGCAACGTGCTGCAGCAGGCTGATGCCAGCCTGCGTCTGGCCCAGACCAGGCTGAGCGAACTGGCGGCGCAGCAGGGGCTCACCACGTCGCAAGCCCGGTCCGAGCTGGAGCGCAGCGGCCAGGAGCTGAACAAGCTGCGGTTGCAGTACGAGGCGGCCGCCAAGGAAGTGTCGATCACGGAAGAGAAGCTGCGGCTGCAACTGCAGGCGGCGCGCCTGGCGGCCGAAGCGGCGGCGCGGATCAAGTTCGAGAACATCGATCAGGACAATTTCCTGCTGATCGTGGCGCCCGAGTCGGGCATCGTCACCGACGTCACCTCGACCCAGCCCGGCGACAAGATCCAGGGCAACACGCCGCTGGGCGGCATCGCGCCCGCCGGTGCCAAGCCGGTGCTCAAGATCGAGATCGCCGAGCGCGACCGGGCGTTCCTGCGCGAAGGGCTACCGGTCAAGCTCAAGTTCAACGCATTCCCCTACCAGCGTCACGGGCTGATCACCGGCACCCTCGAATACATTTCGCCTTCGACGAAACCTTCTGCGCAGAACAAGCAACCCATATACGAGGGGCGCATTACTCTGGACCGCGATCACTACGAGATCGCCGAAACCAAGTACCCCCTGCGATACGGAATGGCGGCAACGGCGGAGGTGGTGGTGCGCGAACGGCGCGTGATCGACCTGGCCCTGGATCCGTTCCGGCAGGTGGGTGGTTGAACCAGTGCGGCGCTCCCCTGATGACGAGCCCCACACCAAAACACGCAGACATTCAAGGAGCCAGCACCATGACCGCGATCGTTAGCATCGACGACGAAGTGATCGGTACCGACGAATTCATCCGTACTCTGAAGCTGTCCGGGCAGTTCGAAAGCCTGGTCGACCAGATGGTCCGCGATCGGCTGGCGGTGCGCGCCGCCAAGAAACAGCGGATCGCGCTCAACGAGGCCGAGATCCAGGAACGGGCCGACCAGTTCCGTCGCATCCGCGGCCTGCACCGCGCCGCCGATACCAACCGCTACCTCGACGCCCGCGGCGTCACGCTCGACGAGTTCGAGTCGTTCATCTCCGACAGCCTGTACCTGGAAAAGGTGATGAACCACGTCTGCAGCGACGACGCAGTGAGCAAGTACTTCCAGCGGAATGCCGCCAAATTCGAGTGCATCGAAGTGAGCCACATGGTTCTGGAAGGCGAGGGCAAGGCCAAGGAAATGATGTCGGTGCTGCAGGACGACCCGGAGTGCTTCGCCGAGATGGCCATGGAACATTCCATCGCCGACACCCGCGAGCGTGGCGGCTCGATCGGCAAGGTGCTGCGCGGCAGCCTGCGCGCGGATATCGAAGCCAAGGTGTTCAACGCCGCGGTGGGCGAGCTGATCGGACCGTTCGCCTCGGCCGACCGCAAGACCTTCGAGATCTTCCGCGTCGACGGCAAGTGTCAGGCTTCGCTCGACGATGACACCACCGGTGAAGTCCGCCGCCGGGTGCGCGAAGAGTGGTTGGCGGCCCGCGCCCAGGAGCACGTCATCAAGGCGATGTAAGAGACTGATTTATAGAAACTAAATAGATTTTCAGGGCCATTGTCGCGGACTGCGGCAGTGGCCCTTTCGTCGTGCGCCGACAAAGCCCCTACAAGTTTTGAACCGCCCCTGCCCAGGCCGTAACTCAAGTCAAAGGCTGGAGCCCTGACAGCGCTGATCGGCGCATGCGGCGGCTCCGCGAGGAGCGGCTCATGCAGATGGAAGTCAAAGACGCGCAGGCCCTGGCCGAATTCCTGGCCACCGTCGAAATCCTGTCCCCGTTCAAGCGCGAAGAACTCGAGCTGATGGCCACCCGGGCCCGCTCGCGCTTTTTCGCGTTCGGCGACTCGGTGTGCAACGCGGGCGAATCCGCCGACGGGCTGTTCGTCGTCAAGTCGGGCTCGGTGCGCGTGTTCTCCGACGAGAACGGCAAGGAGATCAGTATGGGCGTGCGCAAGCAGCGCGACGTCTTTGCCGAGATCGCCATGCTGCGCGACTACGCCCACGAATCCTCGGTGCGCGCCTCGGCCAAGACCGAGCTGGTGTTCATCCCGCGCGAGGCGATCGCCCCGATCATCGCCCGCAACCCCTCGGCGCTCGCGTTCATCGCCAGCTTCGTCGCGATCAACGCCGCCGGCGGGTTCGTGACCAAGTTGTTCGACTTGCGCGGCAAGGTCGAGCGCACCGAAATGGAAACGTTCGTGCGCAGCGTCGGCGTGAAGCGGCTGAGCGCCGGCAAGGAGATCCTCAAGCAGGACTCGCGCGAAGACCGGCGCCTGTACGTGGTGCGCCACGGCGAAGTGCGCATCGTGCGCCGCGAGGAAGGCAACGAGTACACCATCGCCACGCTCAAGCAGGGCGAGATCTTCGGCGAGAAGGCGTGCCTGATGCGCCAGGAGCAGATGTCCTCGGCGATCGCGGTGAGCGACGCCACGCTGCTGGTGATCCCCGAGAAGACCGTGCACTTCGTGCTCGAGCGCAACCCGAAGCTGCGCGAGATCCTCGAGGAGCGCATCCACTTCCTCGAGCGCGAACTGGAGCGCCAGAAGAAGCTGGCCGAGCGGCGCGGCATGCCGATCAAGCTCGACCTGCAGTCCAAGCCCGAGATGGGCGAGAAGGTGATCAAGCGCTTCGCCTGGGTGCAGCAGGCCGAAGAGATGGACTGCGGTGCGGCGTGCCTGGCGATGATCTGCAAGCACTACGGCATTCCGATGACGCTGGGCAAGCTGCGCGAGCTCGCCAACGTCACCACCCAGGGCGCGACGCTCGAGAGCCTGGCGCGCGCGGGCGAATCGCTCGGCTTCACCACGCGCGGTCTGCAGTGCACGTTCGAGCCGCTGCTGGGGCTCGACCTGCCGATGATCGTGCACTGGGAGGGCTACCACTACGTCATCGTCTACGGCATCTCCAAGCGCTACGTGTGGGTCGCCGACCCCGCGATCGGCTTTCGCAAGATGACCGTCGAGGAGTTCGAGCGCGGCTGGAGCGGCACCTGTCTGGTGTTCACGCCGGCGCGCGATCTGCAGCAGGTCACCGCGTCGCGCTCGCCGTGGGTGCGCTTCGTGGGCTACCTGAAGCCCTACAAGAACATCCTGGCCTACCTGTTCCTGGCGACATTCGTGATCCAGGTGCTGGGGCTGGTGCCGCCGATCATCATCCAGAACATCCTCGACGGCGTGATCGTGCATCAGAACGTGAACCTGCTGCACCTGCTGATCGGCGGACTGGTGATCTCCAACGTGTTCACCCAGCTCATGTCGACGGTGCGCTCGTTCCTGGCGAACTTCATGGTGCGCAACATGGACTTCGCGATGATGTCGCAGTTCTTCAAGCACACCATGTCGCTGCCCTACGGATTCTTCGCCACGCGCAAGACCGGCGACGTGTTCGCCCGGTTCCAGGAGAACCAGACGATCCGCGCGTTCCTTACCGAGTCGACCGTGACCACGGTGCTCAATCTGCTGATGGTGTTCATCTACTTCACGATCATGTTCCTCTACAACGTGAAGCTGACCCTGCTGCTGATCGGCTTCGTGATTCCGATCGTGGTGCTCACCGTGCTGGTGACCCCGAAGATCAAGAACTACGCCCGCGAGTCGTTCTCCGCCGGTACCGAAGCCAAGTCCTTCCTGATGGAAGCGCTCGGTGCGGTCGAGACCGTCAAGGGCATGGGCATGGAGCGGCCGCTGCGGCTCAAGTGGGAGAAGAAGTACGCCAGCGCGCTCGAGGTGCAGCACCGCGCGCAGAGCTTCCACGTGCTGGTGACGCTGGCCAGCCAGGTGCTCAACGCCGCGACCACGATCGGCATCCTGTGGGTCGGTGCGAGCCTGGTGCTGGCGCAGGAACTGACGGTGGGCCAGCTGATCGCCTTCAATGCTCTGATGGGTTGCGTGCTCGCGCCGCTGATGGGTCTGGTGGGCCTGTGGAGCATGCTCAACGACGCCGGCGTGGCGATGGAGCGGCTGGGCGACGTGCTCGATGTCGCCCCGGAGCAAAAGCCCGAAGAGCTGGCCTCGCGCGTGGTGATCCCCGATCTGCAAGGTTCGATCAACCTCGAGGGTGCGTACTTCCGCTACACACCGGACAGCGCCTACGTGTTGCAGAACGTCAGCCTCGAGATCAAGCCGGGCGAACTGGTCGCGATCGTCGGCCAGAGCGGCTCGGGCAAGAC
>CADECO010000115.1:9460-14702 GCA_902825905.1 uncultured beta proteobacterium | reverse complement strand
CTACACCTTGAGATTCTCCTCCGCCAGTGACTTGCGCTCCGTCATGTTGAACCGACCGTCGTAGATCGGCCCTTTGCCGGTGGTCGGGCCCTGGTACTGCACGAACAGCATCAGGCCGCCGGTTTCGGTGGAGAGTGATTCTTCGAAGTGCGGATCGGGGTAGTGGATCATGGTGCCCGGCCCGACGGTGCGCTCGCCGATTTTGAAGGTGCCTTCGAGCACGTACCAGACCTGCGCAAAGTCGTGGCGATGCAGCGGGTGATGCGCGCCCGGCTCGTAGCGCACGAAGCCGGCATTGGGCTCGGTGGGATTCTCCGGACGCGGATGGAACAGCATCTTCGACAGCTGGCCGGGAAAGCGCAGCGTCTCCCACTCCATGTCGTCGATGTGGCGGAAACGTCCGGGTAGATCGCGCGATTCGCTCATGCTTGTCTCCTGTGCCATGCCCGAGAGCACAGGCTCTCGAGCGCGTTGGTCCGAACAGCGATCGTACCGAAGCCAGCCGCCGCGCGGTTCAGCGCTGCAACATGAAGCGCAGCGCTTCGGCGTTGCTCGGGCTGATCTGCAGCACTTCGCGGAACGCATTGATCGCTTCGCCGCGATCGCCCACGTTCCACAGCGACTTGCCCAGGTTCAGGTACGCCTGCAGGTTGTTGCGGTCGGTCTTGAGGTACTCGCGAAAGAACCCGATCGCGCCGCGATAGTCGCTCTTGCCGAACGCCTGCATGCCGCCGTCGAACATCGAGCGCACCAGTTCGCTGCGTTCGCCACCCGCGCCAGCGACCCCCAGGCCCTTCACGAACGAATCGAGCGCCGGCGCGAACTGTCCACTGCCGAGGAACGCCTTGCCGATGTTCAGGTACGCGGTGGCGTTGTTGGGCTGCAGCTTGATGTAGTCGCCCAGATAGCCGATCGCTTGGTTGTACTGCCCCGATTGCACCGCCGCCAGCCCGCCGCCAAGCAGCGATTCGGCCAGGGCCGCGATCACGTCGGTGCCGTTGGGCGAGAGCTGATACGCCTGCTTGCCGTTGTTGATGGCCTCGCTCCAGTTGCCTTTGCCGATGTAGGAGCGTGCCAGACCCAGATAGGCCGGCCAATGTTTGACGTCGAGCTTGACCGCCTGCGCGTACTTGCCGATCGCCTGGTCGTACTGCTTCGCGGCGAAGAACTGCTGCGCCTCGCGCATCAGCGCGGCGATCTGCTCGACGAGCGACAAGGTCTGCAGACACCCTGCGAGCGCGATGGCGATGGCCACGAGCGCATAACGTGCCTTCAGTTGCAGGCTGATTGGTTTGCTTCCCAGCGCACTATCGACACGACGCCCTATGCCGCGACTCCCTATGCCACGACTCCTCATGCCACGACTCCTTTTTGTTCGGGTTGTTCAAGGAGAGGAACCATCGCGGATAGCATACTCGCAACCCTGCGGCGCTCGGCAGTCACGGTCGGGCGCCCGACGTCAGCAATCGTTTGCGCGCGGAGCCGCAACGGACCAAGCGCGGGCAATTTCTCAATGGAGCACTCATGAAGAGCTTCTGGATCGACGGCGACACCATGGCACTGGTGCCGCGCGACGTACCCCAACCCGAGCTGCGGCCCGGCACCCTGCTCACGCGCATGCGGGCGGTGGCGCTCAATCGCGGCGAGTTCATCGCCGGGCACGGCCTGCACGCACCGGGGTCGATGAAGCCCGCAGGTTACGAAGGTGCCGGCGAAGTGTTGGCGGTGGGCGAAGGGGTGACGAACATTCGCGTCGGCGATCGGGTGTTCGGTCGCGCCGATGCCGCCTTCGCCGAGGTGGCGCGCATGCACGCCAACGAAACCGCCCTGATGCCGGCGAGCCTCGAGTGGACCAGCGCCGCCGGGGCGAGCATCACCTACGTCACCGCGAGCGAGGCGCTGTTCACCGAGGGCGATTGCCGACCCGGCGACTGGGCGGTCGTCACCGGTGCATCGTCCGGAGTCGGCGTCGCCTGCGTGCAGCTGGGCAAAGCGCACGGCTTCCACACGTTCGGCATCACCGGATCGACCGCAAAGCTGCAACGGCTCAAAGCACTAGGCATGACCGCAGGCGTCGCCACGCGCGAACCGAATTTCGCCGCGACAGTGCGCGAGCTGACGGGCGGCGAAGGCGCGAAGGTTGCGGTCAACAATTCGGGCGGCGTACTGCTGTCGGAGTCGCTGCGCGCGCTGCGCTATCGTGGCGTGCAGGCGATCGTCGGTTACGTCGACAACGACGTGCATCCGCGGTTCGATCTGATCGAGGCGCACGTCAATCGGCTGCGCGTGGTGGGCATCAGCTTCAAGCGCCGCTCGCAGGCCGAGCGCGGCGAAGCGTGGCGCGGATTCGAGCAGCAAGTGCTGCCGCACTTGGCCAGCGGCGCGATCAAACCGCCAGTCGATCGTGTATTCGCCTTCGACGAGTTGCCCGCCGCGCGCAAGTACATGGAAGCCGATCAGCACATCGGCAAGATCGTGGCGGTGCTGTAGTCGGAAACTTCGGCGCTGCAGTGCGGGCCTGGTGACTTCGCACTTGGGGGGACGATCGTCCGCGCGGCGGCGTGTCAGCGCCGCGCCTCGTGGCGCGCCACCCATACCGTCGCCGCCACGATCACCAGCCCGCCGATGATCGTCGCCTGGCTCGGTGGATCGCCGAACACCACCAGGCCGATCGCGGTGGCCCATACCAATTCGAGAAACTTGACCGACTGCGTGGCCGAAGCATCCGCGACCCGCAGCGCGCGGCCATTGCAGTACTGCCCCGCGGTGCCGAGGATGCCGCACAGGATGAACAGCGCCCATTGCGTACCGCTCGGCCATTGCCAATGCGCGAGCGCGAACGGCAAGGTAAACAACCCCACCAGCATCGCCTGCCACACCACGATCACCTCGACGCGATCGCTGCGCGTGAGCACCTTGTTGATGAGCAGAGACGCTGCGAGCAACGGTTGGGCCGCCAGCATCACCAGGTTGTACAGCCCGCCGCTGCCTGAGAGTTTCGGTGCGAGCACGATGATCACGCCGCCGAAGGCGATGATCGCGGCCAGCCAGCGCACACCGGCCATACGTTCGCCGAGGAACCAGGCGGCGCCGATCATCACGAAGATCGGTACGGTGAAGCCGATCGCGGCGCTGTCGGCCAGCGGAATGTGCGGCAGCGCGGCGAACCAGGTGAGCAGCCCGAGTGTGTGCACGCCGCCACGGATCAACTGACCACGCAGATTGTTGGGGCGAAACGCGGCGAAGCCGCTCGACAGCACCCACGGCGCCATCACCACCACACCGAGCGAATAGCGCAGGAACTGCGTCTGCGTCGGGTCGAGCTGTTGCGCGAGCTGCCGCAGGAACGTGTTGAGCACGGTGAAGATCACGCCCGTGGCCGTCGCCCACAGCATGCCGCGGATGGCCGGGCTCAATTGGTCGAGCGTAGTCTTCACGATCGACCCGCTGCGGTCGGACGCCGCGCAATGGCCGGGCAGTCGCGCCCCTGGGCGTCATGGGGGTCGTGGCGGTTGAAAGCGCGGCGCGGTCGTCCCGCTCGTTGGACTTGCTGGGGAGGCACGGCGCAGAGCATAGTGCAGCCTCTTCCCACACGACAGTCGAGCGCCGTACGCAGAGCCGGCCGCAAGTAGCGCGCGCCCCGCTCACAATGTTGGACGCTCGCTTCGCATGGCCGCCCACGCGCCCAATCGCATCCTCGCCGGCATCCTGTTCATGTGCGCCGCGGCGAGCCTGTTCGCGACGATGAACGGGCTGGTCAAGTGGTTGACCAGCTACTTCGACTCGATGCAGATCGTGTGGGCGCGCACGCTCGGCCATCTGATACTGGTGCTGGTGCTGTTCATGCCCAAGCGCGGCATCGGCATCTTGCGCAGCAACCAGCTCAGCGCGCAGCTCACGCGCTCGGTGCTGCTGCTGGGTTCGACCATTTGCGCCTTCACCGCACTGCGCTTCATCACGCTCGCCGACTCGGCGACCGTGAGCTTCACCGCGCCGCTGCTGGTGACGATGCTCGCGGTGCCGATGCTCGGCGAACGGCTCTCGGCGCGGCGCCTCGGTGCGGTGATCGCGGGCTTCGTCGGCGTGCTGATCGTGATCCGCCCCGGCAGCAGCGTGTTCCAGTGGGGGTCGCTCTTGATGCTCGGCGCGTCGCTCTTCTACGCGCTGTACCAGCTCTACACGCGTCGCGTGTCGAGCACCGACGCGCCCGAGACCTCAGTCGTGTACAGCGCGCTGGTGGGCACCGTGGTGATGAGCGCGATCGTCCCGTTTTTCTGGACCACGCCGCAGCGCGTGACCGAGACGCTGGTGCTCGCAAGCACCGGCATCTTCGGCGGCGTGGGGCATTACTGCGTGGCGCGCGCGCTGGCTTATGCGCCGGCGAACATCGTGTCGCCGTTCAACTACGCCCAGCTCGTGGTCGCGGTGCTGGTGGGCTTCCTCCTGTTCGGCGACCTGCCCACCGTCTACACCTGGATCGGCGCGGCGATCATCATCGCGAGCGGCCTGTTCGTCGGCTGGACCGAATCGCGCCGACGCTTTTAATCGTCTGATCACCCCGCGCAGCGTCGCCTCGGCGCTCCGGGTGCGTCTCTATTCCAGAAATTCCGCCTTGGGCTGATCGCCGGCCTGGATCGAGATCAACAGCCCGTACTCGTTCGGATCGCCCTCGGTGATGTTCACGAAACGCCGTGGCACGAACGGCGGCACCGAGCACAGATCCATGTGATCGAGATCGACGTGCTGGTCGGCCTTCTCGCCCCAGATCACGCGCCAGCGTCCCTTCACCGCGATGAACGTCTCGTTGGTGTCGTGGTTGTGCAGCTTCGGGCCATTGCCGGGCGTGGCCTCCACGTACGAGAGCGTGAACCCCTCGTTGATCGGAATCGCCGAGAGCGGATCGTTGCCGCCGTCGACCACCAGCCCGGTACCAACCACCAGATAGTTGCGCCGCTCGTGCCCGGGAAGCTGGCTGTCGGGATAGCGCTGCGGCGGAAACACGAGCTTCTTGTAGCGCGCCACGCGCTTGAGCATTTGCTCCATCGATACCGGCTTCACCGCCATGCTCTGCTTGACTTCCATCGTCCACCTCCATTGGCTCGATCACTGCAGCTTGATGCCCGCGTCCTCTACGACTATGGCCCGTTTCGTCACTGCGCTGCGTCGTTCTAGTCCGCCTTGATGTTCGCCGCTCGGATCACCCGACCCCACTTGTCGAGGTCGTTGCCCATTGTCGCGCCCC
>CADECO010000115.1:0-9450 GCA_902825905.1 uncultured beta proteobacterium | reverse complement strand
CGCGCGTGGTCGCGCGCGGTTCGGTCCCCTGACCCAGCAAACGTTCGCGCAAGTCGGGCATGGCCGAAGCTTGGGCGATGTCGGCGGCGAGCTTGGCCAGGACGTCTTTGGCTAATCCCGCCGGCGCCATGAATGCAAACCAGGTTCCGGTCTCGAAACCGGGGTAGCCCGATTCCGCGACCGTGGGCAGATCGGGCGTCGTGGGCGATCGCGCAAGGCCGGTGGTCGCTATTGCGCGCAACTTGCCCGACTTCACATGGGGCAATGCCGACAGCGGATTGTTGAACATCGCCTGCACCTGACCGCCGATCAGATCAGTGGTCGCGGGCGCCGCCCCTTTGTACGGCACGTGCACGATCTCGATGCCTGCCGCTCCCCGCAGCAATTCGTTGGCGAGATGGGTCGGCGTGCCGCTACCGGCCGAGCTGAAGGTGAGCTTGCCGGGATGCGCCTTGGCATGCGCAATGAGCTCGCGCAAGTCGCGCACCGGTAGCGAAGGATGCGTGACCAGTACCAGCGAGTAGTAGGCGATCTGCGAGACCGGCGTGAAGTCCTTGATCGGATCGTAGTTGAGGTTGCTGTAGAGCGCGGCGTTCGTCACGTGACTGCTCGCGGCGAGCAACAGCGTATAGCCGTCGGCCGGTTGCTTCGCGACATGCTCGGAAGCGACGTTGCCGCCCGCGCCGGGGCGATTGTCGGCGACCACCGGCTGCGACCAGGCCTTGCTCAGTTTCTCGCCATACAGGCGACCGAGTGCATCGGCCGGCCCGCCCGGCGGGAACGGAATCACGATGCGGACCGCTTTCGCGGGATAACCACTCGTCTGCGCGGATGCGTTCGCGCACAACACGATCGCCGTCACTGCGAGCAATACCGAGGTCGTGCGCTTCATCGAGGATCTCACTGGTCGGGGAGAAAATCGGCGAGCTTCACCTGCGCGTAGTTCGCCGGCATCGCCTTGTCGAACCGGGCGCGTTCGCTCGGCATGGTCACCGGCGGCTTGGTCGCATCGATCATCCAACGCGTGCCGATGCGTTGATACGTCTCCACCCCGGGGACGATGGGTGAGATGTTGTCGAGCGCCCACACCTTGACGTTGGGCAGCATCACGACGTCTTCCTGGGCATGCACGCGCGTGGCGATCGACCACAGGATCTGGCGAACATCAGCCGTGTCGATGTCGTCATCGACCGCCACCGCCACCTTGGGCTGCTGGTAAGGGCCGCTCAGCGCCGCCATCAACGCGACCTTGGCCTGCCCGGCCACGCGCGGCCGCATCTTCAACACCAGCATCATCAATCCGCACACCGGCAGGCAACGCACATCCAACAGATCGAACCCGCCGTCGACCTTGCGCAGATGCTCGTAGGTCGCGATTTCGATCCCCAGGCCAGTGGTCGATTGTGTATCGGTCGCGGGGAATCCGCAGTGGAGCGCAAAGAAGATCGCATCGCGCCGGCGTGTGATCGCTTTCAACTTGAATACATGCGCGAGGCTTGCCTCGGGGTAGCTGCCGGTGACTTCACCGAACGGACCTTCCGGCGCCATCTCGTTGCCCGGCAGGATCTCGCCTTCGAGCACGATCTCGGCTTCGGCGGGCACCTCCAGATCGATCGTCTCGCACGACACCATTCGCACCGGCTCGCCGAGCAGTGCGCCCGCGTAACCCAGCTCGTCGATGCCGAAGCCGGTGCTGAACCCCGAAGCGAAGAAGATCGCCGGATGCACACCGATCGCGATGGCCACCGGCATGCCCTGGCCCCGCGCCGAGTACTTGTCGTAGATGCGGCGCGCGTGCCGCGGCACCATCACAAAGCCACTCGTGTCGCGCCCGGTAATCTGCTGGCGATGGAAGGAGATGTTGCCGATGCCGGTGTCAGGATCCTTCACGAAGGCGATTCCCGATGCGATGAATCGCCCCGCATCGCGCTCGGAGACCTTCATGGCCGGAAGATCGTGCAGGCTCGCTTCGGCGCCGAACAGGCGCAGCTCCTTCACCGGTGCGCGCGACGCATCGACCCGCTGCGCCGGGATCGGTTTGCTCATCCGACTGAGCATCTCTTCGAGCAACCGATCTTCGGGGAAGCCCAGGCCGATCGACCACTTGCGCCGATCCGCGACGATCTGACTGCATGCGGTCCACCCGGAATGGCCTTCGATGCGCGTGAACAAGCTCGCCTTGCCCAGCTCGTTGAACGCGCGCCACTCGACCGCCGCCATGTTGCTTTCCGGATGTACCGGTTTGGTGAAGCGGATCAGCTCGCCCTGCTGCTCCAGGTCGCGCAGCAGGGTTCGGAAGGATTGGTCAGTCATCGCTCAACTCGGCTGACTTCGACGACTCGAAGTTTCTAGTTCAGGCGCACGCCTCGCTGCGCATCGAACAGATGCGTGCGCGGTGGATCGAACCTGAAGTTGAGCGAGTCGCCGCTCTTGAGCAGACTGTCGGCATCGACCTTGGCCACCAGCAACGACTCGGCCCCATAGTCGCAGAACACGAGCGTGCCATCGCCGAGCGGCTCGACCAGCCGCACTGCCGCGCCTGTGCCGCCCCCGCCGACGACGACATGCTCCGCGCGCACGCCCAGTACGACCGGCTTGCCGATGAGCTCGGGGGTCACCACGGCGTCGACGGGTTGGGTGACATCACCGACTTGAGCGCGGAACACCGCCCCACTGCCGTTCCGTTCGATGGTGCCGGGCACGAAATTCATCGTCGGCATGCCGAAGAAGCCGGCGACGAACTGCGTGGCCGGCTTGCGGTAAATCTCCAACGGCGCGCCGACCTGTTCGATCCTGCCGCCATTCATCACCACGATCCGATCGGCCATCGTCATCGCCTCGGCCTGATCGTGCGTCACGTACACGAACGTCGCCTTCAGCTGCTCGTGCAGGCGCTTGAGCTCGGTGCGCATATCGACGCGCAGTTTCGCATCGAGGCTCGACAGCGGCTCGTCCATCAGGAACACGCGCGGATTGGTCACGATCGTGCGCGCGAGCGCGACGCGTTGCGACTCGCCGCCGGAGCACTGCCGCGGCATCGTCTCCAGGCGCTTGGTGATGTTCACCGTCTCCGCCGCGGCGCGTACCCGTGACTGGACTTCGCTCTCGGCCACTTTCTTCACGCGCAGGCCGAACGCGATGTTTTCGAACACGGTCATGTGCGGAAACAGCGCGAGGTCCTGGAACACCATGCCCAGGCCGCGCTCGCCCGGATCGAGATCGTTCACCACCGTCTCGCCGATCAGGATGTCACCGCTGGTGGGCGTCTCCAACCCGGAGATCATGTTGAGCGTGGTCGTCTTGCCGCAGCCCGAGGGGCCGACCATGATCAGGAACTCGCCGTCGCGAATGTCGAGGTTGACCCCGTTCACCGCCTTGTAGGCGCCGAACTGCTTGACCAGATCTCTGAGAACGATGCGTGCCACAGCCACCCCTGCATTTACTTGCGAATCATGCCGAAACTGAATCCCTTGATCAGATGCTTCTGGATCGTGATCCCCAGTATCACCACCGGCACGGTGATGATCGTGCCGATCGCGGCTTGCGGCCCGTATAGCCTGCCTTCAGAGGCGCTCTGAAACTTGTTGAGCAGAATCGGCAAGGTGGTGACGTCCGGATAGGTAAGCGTCAGCGCGAGAAGAAACTCCGCCCAGTTGAGGATGAACACGAACAGGAAGGTCACCACCATCCCCGAGGCCACCAGCGGAAACACCACCTTGCGCAGGACGTAGATGCGACCGGCGCCCATCATGCGCGCCGCATGCTCGAGCGTGTAGGGGATCTCGTCGATGAACGAGAGCATCATCCAGATCACGAACGGCAGGGTCACCGCAACGTAGAGCGCGCCGATGCCGACATAGGTGTCGAACAGACTGATGCGAAAACCGAGCACCGATTCGGTGGCGTACGGGATCATGATCGCGTAGTACATGAGCAGCGGGATCGCGATCACGATCGGCGGGACCATGCGGATGGTGAGAATCACGTAACGGAAGTACTTGCCGCCGACCTGAAATCGCGAGATCGCATACGCGAGGAAAGTCCCCAGCAACAGCGAAATGAACGAGGTGACGAGGCAGATCAGTAACGAATCGCCGAGCGCCTTCCAGATGCTGAACGCCTGCTCGGTCGCCTGACGGGCGAGCGTTCCACGCGCCTCGTCGGCAGGAATGAAGATCTGTCGATAGTTGAGCAGCGTCGGCTCGTACGGCACCCAGCGCGGCGGCCAGGTGACCCATTCGCCTGAATCCTTGAACGAGGTCATGACCATCCAGTAGATCGGAAAGAGCACGATCAACGACCACGCGAGCAGTACCGCGTGGCGCACGATCGGCGCGCGTGCCCGGCGACCCGAGTAGGCCGAGCGCGCACGCGAGGGCGCAGGAGCTGATGGGTCGTTGGTCATCAGATGCCCTGTTGCATCACGATCGATCGCTGGCGCACCAGCATGTAGATCCCGAAGAAGATCAGGATGGCGAAAATGAACAACAGGACGATCGAGGCAGCGGCCCCGAAGCTGTACTTGTTGAACACCCAGACCTGCTCCCACATGTAGAAGGCGATGGTCTGCGTCGATGTGCCGGGGCCACCGGTGGTCAGCAGCGCGACCGAATCGAACATCTTGAGCGCTTCCATGCCGCGGATCACCACGGCAATGACGATCGCCGGCTTGAGCAGCGGCAGCTCGATCTTCCAGAAGATCTGCGACCGCGAGGCGCCCATCACCCGTGCGGCGTTGATGAGCTGGCGAGGCAGCGCGGCGAAGCCCGACATGAAGATGAGGAACGTGAGCGAGGTCCACTGCCACACGTCGGCGAGGATGATCGCCCATTGCGCCGCGATCGGATGCGACAGCCAGCGAATGCGCGGATCGATCCCGAACGGCTCCAGAAGAGGTGCGAGCAGCTGGTTGAACGGGCCCGAGTCGAGATAGATCATCGAGAAGTTGTAGCCCACCACCACCGGCACGATCATCATCGGGATCAGAAAGATCGTGATGTAGAAGCGCTGGCCGCGGTTGAGGCGATTGACCAGCATCGCGAGCACGAAGCCGATCAGCAATTCCAGCGTGACCGCCACCCCCGCGAAATAGAACGTGCGCCCGAGCGCGGTCCAGAATGCTTCATTGCCGAGCACCGCAACGTAGTTGTCGAAGCCCTGGAAGGTGGCCTGCTCGAAGGGCCGGTTGGCCCGCCAGCGAAGCAGGCTGATGTAGATCGTCAGGATGAATGGCACGATGACGATCAGGATGAACATCGCCTCGACCAGCACGAACGGAATGAGGCGAAACACTCGCTCCTGCGCGAACCAGGCGCCGAGGCGAGCGAAAGCGCCCGCCCGTGGCGCCCTCTGAGCGTGCATGCCGGCTGTCGTGCTCATCGCGGGCCAGAGTTCGGGCAACAGCGAGCCGCGGCGCGCAGCCATTCGTCCGCTGTCATCGGTTCGCCGCCGTGCTCAGAACTTGTCGATGTAGATCCCGGTCTGGACACTGCGGCGCCACTCCTGGATCTGGGTGTTGCGCCCGACGTCGACAGTGACCGCATCCCACCCCTTCTCGATGCGCTGGGCCGCCACCTGCGGCGTGATGTTCCCGCTCATCACATCCGCAAGGTTGTTGTCGAGAATCTTGAAGTACTCATAGTTGCCCTGAAGCATGAGCAGCGATACGACGTGTTTGGTGCCGTCGAGCGTGGTATCGATGAACTGCTTGGAGCCGAACTTCGCGATGATCTTCTCGTTCTTGCGATGCGATTCGCGGAATGGATCCCAGAAGCCCTTCGGATCGGCCACCGCTTCATCACCGACGGTGGGACCGGTCAGCCACTGGATGTACCAGTAGGCCAGCTCCGGATGCTTGCTGTGCTTGTTCACCATGTAGCCCGTGCCCGCCGCCTGCGGGATGCGGCGCATCAGCTTGCCGCCGCCGACGTCGACCTGCGGCACGAGACACGACAGCTGTTTGTCCTTCACCACGCTCTTCGGGTTGGAGTGTCCGAAGCCGACGATCGACGGGAACGACATCAGCGAGAACGCCTGTCCGCTCGCCCAGAACGGGTAGATCTGTGGCGTGCCCCAGCCCTGGATGTCGGGCGGCATGTGCTTCACGATCGAGGTGAACTGCTGGATCGCGCGAATACCGTTGGGCGTGTTGATCGTGGGCTTCATGTCCTTGTCGAACATGAGCCCACCGAGATAAGCCGGGAAGTGCCGGTAGGAGAAATTCACCGACCGATAGCCCATGGCGCCGTAGAGCGGCTGATCGAACTTGATGCCCCAGCGGGTCTGACCCTTCTGCGTCTGCATGAAGGCCGCTTGTTGCTCCCACTCGGTCATCGTCTCCGGACAACCCAGGGCTTTGCCGAACTTCGCGCGGTACTCCTTCTGCACCTCGGGGTTGTCGACGAGGTCTTTGCGCAGCACGAGAATCAGGTGATCGCCATCGAGGATCACCGCGTACTGCTTGCCGTCGAAGTACTGCTGGCCGATGAGTCCTTGCGCGACACCGGAGTAGTCGGGCTTGCCGCGCGCAACCCACAAGTCCATCGGGGCGAGCGTACCGGCGCCCGCCGCATCGGGAATCGTGTACGGAAAGTCGTTGAAGATGTCGAATGCACCGGTCTTCGCTACCGCTTCGGCCATCACTTTGGCCGGAATATCGGTGTAGCCAAGCGGCACGTTCTCGACCCTGACGCCGGTGAGCTTCTCCCAACGCTCGTTGTAGGCCGGTTGAGCGTTCTGGTACAGCGAGTTGAGCAGGATCGTGATCTTGGGATTGTTGAGCTTCTTCTGCTTGACGTACTCGCGCGCAGCGTTGACCGCGCGATCTTCGACCGTGTTGCCGGCCACCTGCTGGGCACACACTGCTCCCGCAACCAACGACATCGCACCCATCGACATCGCACTGACGGCAACCATCCACAGCGTTCGAGACCGATTCATCGCGCTCCCCCTTTTGTCTACACCTGGACTGCTGCGAACCGAATCAACTCTGCGTAAGGGGGTTGTAGCAAAACCGCAGTGCACTAAGCAAGGAGTGCATCAATGGAGCGCGCGCCGGGAGCGCCGTCTTGCAGTCGATGTCAGCCCGTGACCGGGCGCAGCGCGCGGCTTATCATCGGCCGCAACCGCGCGCGTTCAGGAATCGATTCGGACGATCTGTCGCGCATCACTCATCACCCCCGCTTGTAAAGGAGCTCGCGCAATGAAATTCGGCATTGGCCAACCCGTCCCTCGCAAGGAAGATCCGCGGTTTCTCACCGGCCGCGGCCGCTACGTCGACGATGTCGAGCTCCCGCGCATAGCGCACGGATTCGTGATCCGCTCGCCACACGCCAATGCGCGCATCAAGTCGATCGACATCAAGGCGGCGCAGGCCGCACCCGGCGTGCTCGCCGTGCTCACCGGCGAGGACTACGCGGCCGACAAGCTCGGCGACATCCACTGCCATTTCCCGGTGCCGCTGCTGGCCGGTCCGCCGGTGTCCTCGCCGTTTCCGGCGCTGGCGCGCGGCGTGGTCAAGTGCGTGGGCATGCCGGTGGTGTTCGTGGCCGCCGAATCGATCGCGCTCGCCAAGGATGCCGCCGAGCGGGTGCAGATCGACTACGAAGTGTTGCCGGCGGTGACTTCGCCGGTCGAAGCGGCCAAGCCCGGTGCGCCGAAGGTGTGGGAGCACGCCAAGGACAACGTGTCGTTCACCATTGCACTGGGCGACCCGAACAAAGTCGATGCGGCCTTCAAGGCGGCGCACCACGTTGCCAAGGCGCAATTCGCGAACAACCGCATCACCACCAACTCGCTCGAGCCGCGTGGCGCCATGGGCGTGTACGACGCCGGCAACGACAGCTACACGCTCTATCACAGCGGCCAGGCGCCGCATGTGGAGCGCGAAACGATCGCCAACGAGATCCTCCACATCGACGACGCGCGCGTTCGGGTGATCTCCAACGATGTCGGCGGCGGCTTCGGCATGAAGGGCGGCACCTATCCCGAAGACATCCTGGTGCTGTGGGCGGCGCGCAAAGTCAATCGCCCGGTGAAGTGGATCGGCGAGCGCATCGAGTCGATCGCCAGCGACGCGCACGCGCGCGATCAGATGGTCGACGTGGAGATGGCATTCGACGCCGACGGGCGCATCACCGCGCTGCGCCAGAACTCGGTGTACGGCGCCGGCGCGTATCTGTCGCAGACCGCGGCGATCTCGCCGATGTTTTCGGTGACGTTGTCATCGGGCGTGTATGCCATTCCGGCGATTCGCGCCGTGACGCGCGGCATCTTCACCAACACCGTGGCCACCGCGCCGTACCGTGGTGCGGGGCGGCCGGAGGCGTCGTACATGCTCGAGCGGCTGATCGACATCGCCGCGCGCGAATTGGGCAAGGATCCGATCGAGCTGCGCCGCAAGAATTTCGTGAAACCCTCGCAGATGCCGTATCAGACCGCGCTCGCCTACCGCTACGACTGCGGCGATTTCGAAGCGGTGATGGATCGCACCCTGAAAACCGCCGACTGGAACGGCTTCGACAAGCGCAAGTCCGACTCCGCCAAGCGCGGCAAGATCCGCGGACGCGGCATCGCCTGCTATCTGGAAGCCGCGACGATCTTCAACGAGCGCATGGAGATCCGCTTCAATCCGGCCGGCACCGTATCGGTGGTGGCGGGCACGTTCTCGCACGGTCAGGGGCACGAGACCGTCTACGCACAGATGGTGTCGGAATTTCTCGGCGTGGAATTCGAGCAAGTGCGCCTGATCCAGGGCGACACCGATGCGGTGTCGTTCGGACGCGGCACGTACGCTTCGCGCTCGATCTCACTCGGCGGCGCGGCGCTGCGCATCGCCTCCGATCGCATCATCGAGAAGGGCAAGGAAATCGCCGGTTTCATGATGGAAGCGGCGCCCACCGACATCGAGTTCAAGGCAGGCAAGTTCGCCGTGAAGGGCACCGACAAGGCGGTGCCGATCCAGGGTGTGGCCAAGCGCTCGTATGTGCCGATGGGCTATCCCGCACATCTCGGCGTCGGCCTGGAAGCCGTGGGCGAATTCGATATGGGCCCGGGCAACTTCCCAAACGGCTGTCAGATCGCGGAGGTGGAGATCGACCCGGACACCGGCGCGGTGGAACTGGTGCGCATGTTCATCACCGACGACGTGGGCACGGTGATCAACCCTCTGCTGCTCGAAGGCCAGATGCACGGCGGCGTGGCGCAGGGCGTGGGTCAGGCGCTGTGGGAGAACATCGTGTACGACGCCAATGGCCAGCTGCTCTCGGCCTCGTTCCTCGACTACACGATGCCGCGCGCCGACGATCTGCCCTCGTTCCACGTCGATGTGCATCCGATTCCCACCGGCACCAATCCGATCGGTGCGAAGGGGGCGGGCGAAACGGGAACGGTCGGTGCGCCGGCCGCGGTGATGAACGCCATCGCCGATGCGCTGATCTCGCGCGGCAAGAA
>CADECO010000114.1:11085-14828 GCA_902825905.1 uncultured beta proteobacterium | reverse complement strand
GGGCCCGACAGGCCACGCGCCGCGCCACCGCCGGCGAACACGTTGGGGAGTTTCGACCGATCGGGGCGCAGCACCCGCGCATCGGTGTCGATCACCACGCCGCCCTGGGTGTGGAACAGCGCGCCGGTGATCTTCACGCCGCAGAACGGCGGTTGCAACGGCTTGGTCCGGGTGAAGTCGCGGCCCCATGGGCAAGGGCGCTTCCCGGCACGCATCTCGTCGACCTCGCGGACGGTGCGCTCCAGCCCGTCTGCAGGGATGCTCAGCAGTTGCGCCAGCTCGCGCAACGAGGCGGCTTTCTTCACGCCGCCCAACGCCGTGACCTCCTTGTAGTCGGTGAAGCCGAGGATCGGCTGCTCGCGGATCTCGTCGTAGATGTCCCAGGCGACGCGGCCAGGCTGCGCAATCACGTCGACCGCCTGTTCCGAGTAGCCGCGCACCTCGTTGGAGAAGCGCTCGCCATTCGCGTTGACCTGGAAGCCGCCTTCGGTGAGCAGCCCCCAGTTCATCGGATTGCCGTGCGGATACGCCACGCCGCCATGGCCCTGGTAGCTGCCCATGTCGGCGATCGCCGCGCCCAGGCCGAGTCCGAACTGCACCGCGTCGCCCTTGTTGCCGACATGCCCCCAGAATTCGGCGTCGGCGATCTCGGGGATGTACTCACGCACCATGTCCTTGTTGCCGCCGTAACCGCAGCTTGCGAGCACCAACGCGCTGCAACCGACCGACTCGCTGCTGCCGTCGGGGCGCATGAATCGAACGCCCGCCACCCTGCCGGACGAGTCCGCGTAGAGATCGGTAGCCGTGGCGCTGGTAAGCACGTCGATGCCCAGGCGGCCCACTGCGGCCAGCAGCGCGGCTTCGAGTTCGGTTCCGGTGCGGTTGGGCGTGCCGTGCATGCGCAGGCGCGAGTGACCAGGATAGAGAAAGCCCTGCACCAGCGAGAAGGCGACGCCATGCACTTCATTGAGCCAGTCGATGGTCGGGCCCGAAGTGCGTGCCACGACCTCGACGATCGCGCGATCGTTCTGCCCCTTGGCCTTGGCGGTGATGTCCTGCGCGAGCAACTCGGCCGAGTCGTCGATGCCGGCGGCGCGCTGCAGCTTCGTGCCGGCCGCGGGGATCAGACCGGTGGAGAGCGACGTGCTGCCGGTGGGTTTGTCGTCGCGCTCGAGCACCAGGACTTCAGCGCCTTGTTCCTTGGCAGCGAGCGCGGCCGTGAGCCCGCAGGCCCCGGCACCGATGACCACGACGGGAACGCTGTACTCGAATCGCGCCTGGGCGGCGGACAGGATGGGCATTGAACGATCCTTCGTTGGTGGTCGTCGATGGCTGCGTGTGGAGGGGGTGCGTGCGAAGGGGGGCGGCCGGATTCAGCGGGCACGCTTTCTGCGAGCGGACGTGGCCGGCTTGCCGGGCAGGACCGGGTCGCCGACCGGTGGATTGCATTTCGACGGGATGAGCAACCGCACCTCCTGGTCGCGCAGCATCGGTCGCACTTTGGCCAGATACGACTGGAACGCGGGATCCTTGTACAGGCGCGCGCGGCGCCGCTCGCGATCGCCGGCGTCGGCGTACTCGAACATCATCACGATCTGGTTGATGTTGCCCATCTCGGTCCGGTACAGGCCGAGGAACTTGCCGCAGATGCGGATCTGCGGCTCCAGACCCTCCTGCTCGAACAGCGCCATGAACGGTGCGACCATGCCTGAGTGAAGCGTGTACGCGCGGAAATCGATGACCATGGGTATCCCTGATGATGGGTCCGGTGCGCCTTCAACGTAGCGACGCAGGCTGACCACCGGCCGGTTGACGAACGAGTTGTCGTCGATTCTACTGGCCACTCCGAAAACTTCACCCGATCCGATCAACGATCGCCGGAGGATCGCAGCGATGTCGCAGCAGTCGTTCGAGGTGCGCAGGCTCGGCCGCACGTTCTTTGCCGAGGTGGTGGGATTCGACGCGGCGCGGCCGATCGACGATGACGACTTCGCGCGCCTGCATCGGGCGCATCTCGACCACGGGGTGATCGTGCTGCGCGATCAGCGGCTGACACCCGAGCAGCACATCGCCTTCTCACGCCGGTTCGGCGCGCTGCAGGTGCATTCGATGTCGCAGTTCAACCTCGAGGGCCATCCGGAGGTCCTGATGGTGTCCAACGACAAGTCGCCCGATGGCCGGCCGTTGGGCATCGCCGATGCCGGCCGCTACTGGCATTCGGACATGTCGTATCTGCCGACGCCCGCGCTCGGATCGATGCTCTACGCGCGCGCCATTCCGAGCGAAGGCGGCGACACGCTGTTCTGCGACATGACGGCGGCGTTCGCGGCCCTCACGCCGGAACAGCAAAGCCGCTTTCGCGGCTTGCGCGCGATGCACTATTTCTCGGCACGGTGGGAGCGCGAAGCCCGTCTGGGCCTGCGCGCCCCGCAGACCGACGAAGAGAAGCGGCGCAATCCGCCGGTCACCCATCCGCTGGTTCGCACCCATCCGGAAACCGGCCGGCCAGCACTGTATGCCGGGGGCTTCACGATCGGTATCGAGGGTATGCCCGATCCCGAGGCGATGGCGCTGCTCGAGTGGATCGAGCAGTGGGTGACCCGCCCGGATTTCGTGCATCGCCACCGCTGGCGTCTGCACGACCTCGTGTTCTGGGACAACCGTTGCGCGATGCACCTGGCGACGACGTACCCCGAGACGCAGCGCCGCCACATGCATCGCACCACGCTCAAGGGCGACGCGCCTTATCTCGCAGCCTGATCGTCCGGCGCGGACGGTCGCGGTCGAGCCGCTATGGAATGCGCAGCACGATGCGGCCGGTATGCGAGCGCGAGGCCATGAGCTGCTGCGCCTCGCCCGCCTGCGCTAGCGCGAATTCGCGGCAAGGCGGAGCGTGCAGGGCGCCGCTCGCGAGCAGATCGTAGACCGCGCGTGCCGCCGCCCGGGTGGGCCGGCCGCAGCCGTGAATCGTGATGTGCCGGCGGAACAGATCCACCAGATCGAGTGACACCGTTTCGCCTGCGTGCGCGCCGACCACGGCGATGCGACCGCCGGGTTTGATCAGCGCGAGCGCTTGTGCATGCTGCGGGCCGCCCACCGCGTCGAGCACGCAATCGATGCCCTCCGCTGCCAGGGTCGCGCGCGCCTGCTGCGGCCAGTCAGTGGCACTCGAATCGAACGCGGCATCAGCGCCGATCGCCAGCAGCGTCGCGCGTTTCTCCGCGGTGCTGGCTAGTGCGAGGACGTGGGCCTGCAAGTACTTGCCCAGCATCACTGCAGCCATGCCGACGCCGCCGCTTGCACCGAGCACCAACAATTTCATTCCCGGTCGCAGTCCCGCGGTATCGACAAGTGCCTCCCAGGCGGTGACCAGCTTGTTCGCGGCGATCGCCACGCGCGGATCCAGCGACTCGGGCAGTTCGACCACGCGATGCGCGGGCACGCACACGTACTGCGCGTAGCAGCCCCAGCGTTGCGCGCCAAGCACGGTGAAGGTGACGCACAGATTCTCGCGTCCAGCCGTGCAGGCTGCGCAGCAACCGCAGCTCAGGATGACCTGCGTGGCGACCCGCGTACCCAACGGCGGCGTTTCGACCCCGGCACCATGCGCGACGATCCGGCCGACGCCCTCGGTGCCGGGCACGTGCGGAAGTACGATCGACATGCCTGCGGTGCCGGCGCGGATGTCGAGGTCGACCCGGTTGATCGCCGCGAACTCCAGCCGCAACAGCACCTCACCTGGC
>CADECO010000114.1:0-10985 GCA_902825905.1 uncultured beta proteobacterium | reverse complement strand
GGCATGCCCATCAGATCGAAGAACTCGCGGAATGACGCGACCTCGCCGGTGAGGCTGGCGATCGAGCCCGTCTCCTTCAGTGTCTGCAGCACCTTGCTCGCTGCGCGGATCGCGGCCAGCACGATCCAGTTCGGATAGATGATCAGCTTGAAGCCGAGCTGTTCGATTTCCTGCTTGCCCAGGAACGGCGTTTTGCCGCTGGCCGCCATGTTGTAGAGCAGCGGAGTCCGCAAGGTCGGGGCGATCTTCGGCAGTTCCTGTGGACCGGGTGCTTCGACGAACAGCATGTCGGCGCCGGCTTCGCGATACCTCCCGGCGCGCTCCAGTGCTGCTTCGAAGCCGTCGACGGCGATCGCGTCGGTGCGCGCGATCACGATGAAATCAGGGTCGGTGCGTGCGTCGACCGCGGCCTTGATCTTCGAGCACATCTCCTCGACCGGCACCAGCGTCTTGCCCATCAGGTGTCCGCAGCGCTTGGGCATGATCTGGTCCTCGATGTGTGCGGCGGCGACGCCGGCACGCTCGTAGGCTTTGATCGTCCGACGCACGTTCAGCACGCCACCGTAGCCGTTGTCGGCATCCGCTATCAGCGGCAGGTTGCTCGCCTCGGCGATGCGTCCGGCGTTGTCGGCCATCTCGGTCATGGTGAGCAACCCGACATCAGGCATGCCCAGGCGCACCGCGGTCGTACCGGCGCCGGTCATGTAGATCGCATCGAAGCCGTGTTTGGCAACGAGTCGCGCATTGAGTGCGTCGGCCACGCCCGGGGCGACGACCGCGCCGGGTTGTTGGAGCAATTGCCGGAGTCTGGTGGTAGGGCGCATGGGTTGTTCCTCGAGCGGGAGGCGATTGCCGGTGGTTAGAGAATCTCGGGATGAGAGGCCTTCGACCCCTCGTGATGTCCGGGGAAGTATGGGAACTTGTGCATTCCCAATATAGGTCATGCAGATGTGCCGTGGAAATCGTGGCCACCCGAGGCGAACGATGAACGGCTGCGGCCGACGACGAGCGCAGTCGGGATCGCAGACAGATCATGCATCCTGCCATTGGCGACCGCGACCGGCTAGACAGAGTGGGTCATTGTGTCGGGGGCAGGGCGCCGGAGACAATCCGCGCTGGTACCGTGAGCATCCATTCCGCTTGCACCTGCGTATCCACTGATCTTGTATATGACAACCCGCCTAGGAACGGTGTCGCATCAAGCATGAAACTCATCACCTGGAACATCCAGTGGTGCCGCGGCGTCGATGGCGAGGTGCGGCCACAGCGCATCGTCGACACGCTGCGCGCGATGGCCGATTTCGACGTCGTCTGCCTGCAGGAAGTGGCACGAAACTACCCGGGGCTGGCGGGCAGCGCGGGCGAAGATCAGTTCGCGATCCTGACTCAAGCCTTGCCAGGGTTCACGCCGGTCGAAGGCATCGCCACCGACGTCATCGCCGACGACGGATCGCGCCGCCAGTTCGGCAATCTCATTCTCAGTCGATTACCGGTGCTGCAGGCGTTTCGCCATCTGCTGCCATGGCCGGCGGATCATTCGGTGCCCAGCATGCAGCGTTGTGCAGTCGAAGTCGTCGTCGCCGGCGCGAGCGGCCCGTTGCGCGTGACCACGACTCATCTGGAGTACTACTCGCGCACACAGCGAGCCGCGCAGGTCGCGGCCTTGCGGCAGTTGCATCTCGAAGCATCGAGCCATGATGCGGATATCGAGAGCAAGGAGAAGACCGGTGGACCGTTTCAGCGCCAGCCGCGTCCGGCCTCGGCGATTCTCACCGCCGATTTCAATTTTCGGCCGAGCGATCCGTTGCACGCGCTGTTGCAGGCCCCGCTGACTGATGGCGTGCCGGCCTATCGTGATGCCTGGACGGCGCGCTATCCCGGCGTGACCCACGCGCCCACGCTGGGGGTGTTCGACAAGCAGCAATGGCCGGCCGATCCGTTCTGCTGCGACTTCATCTTCGTCACTGAGAATCTCAGCGATCGCGTGCGCGAGGTCGTGGTGAACGGCACCACCCAGGCTTCCGATCATCAGCCGGTGCTGCTGGATCTCGACGCGTGAAGCGGCTCTCGCGGTCGTGATGTCGAGGGATGTCGACTCATGTCGAGCGAAGGTCGCGTGTCGCTACCGCAGGAAGGCGATGAGCGCGTCGAGCACTTCGTCGGGTCGCTCGGCCATCAGGTTGTGGCCCGCGCCGTCCAGTTGCAAGACCCTGGCTTCGCGAAACGACTTCGCGAACTCGCGCCCGGCGCGCGCCGGCGTCATGACGTCGCGGCTGCCGGCGATGATCAGAGTTGGGCAGTTCACCGCGGCGGCGCGCGCACTGCCTTCGCCATAGGCGTTGCAAGCTTCGAAGTCGGCGGCCATCACCCCAGGCCTCTGCCGCTGCATCAGTCGCAAATTCACGCCGTGCACCCACGACCCGGGGCCGGGATTGTTCGGGTAGTGCGCGAATGCCGCGTTCGACCAGACGTTGACCATGTTCTGCGCGCGTGGCTCGTCGGTGCGCGTGGCTTCGAGCAGATCGTCCGACACGCGCATCGGAAACGCGGAGCCGATCAGGGCCAGCCTGGCGACCCGCGCGGGCTGGCTACCGGCGAGCTCGGTGGCAATCAACGAACCCATGCTGTGGCCGACCAGCGCCGTGCGCGCAGCGCCGGCCGCATCGAGCAATTCTGTAAGCCATGTCGCCATGGCCGCTACCGATTTCAGCGGCGCGCCCGAGGAGCGACCATGCCCCGGCAGATCGACCGCGAGCACCCCATGGCCATGATGCGCGAGATAGCGCGATTGCAGTGCCCACACCGAGTGATCCAGTTCGGCGCCATGCACGAAGGTGACGGTGGGTAGCTTCGGGTCGAATGGCTTGCCACCGGTGTACGCATAGGCGCGCTCGCCTGCGACGGTCAGGTCCATCGTGTCACCCCCGTTTGGCGGCGCGCAGTCCGCGCGACAGATCGTCGATCAGATCGTCGGCATCTTCCAGCCCGATCGACAGGCGAATCGTGCCCTCCGTGATCCCTACGGCGCGGAGGGCCGCTTCGTCCATGCGGAAGTGCGTGGTGCTGGCGGGATGAATCACCAACGAGCGTGCATCACCGACGTTGGCCAGGTGCGAAAACACCGTGAGCGCCTCGATGAACCGGCGTCCGGCGGCGCGATCGCCCTTCAGGTCGAAGCTGAACACCGCGCCGCAGCCACGCGGCAGCAGACGCTTGGCCAAGGCGTGGTCCGGATGCGAGGACAACTCCGGATACGACACCGAAGTGACTCCTTCGTGCGCGGCCAGGAACTCGACCATCTTGCGCGTGTTGGCGACATGCCGCTCCATCCGGATCGGCAGCGTCTCGACGCCTTGCAGCAATTGGAACGCGGTCGCGGGGCTCATGCATGCGCCGAAATCGCGCAGACCTTCGCGCCGGGCGCGCAGCAGAAATGCGGCGACCGTCGACTCTTCCTGGAAGTCCATGCCATGAAAGCCCGCGTACGGCTCGGTGAGTTCCGGAAACTTGCCCGAGGCTTCCCAGTCGAAGCGGCCGCTATCGACCACGACGCCGCCGATCGCGACACCGTGACCACCGAGAAATTTGGTCGCAGAGTGGTACAGCAGGTCGGCGCCATGATCGAACGGTCGCAGCAGATAGGGTGTGGTGAACGTTGCATCGACCAGCAGCGGCACACCCGCGCGGTGCGCGATATCGGAAACCGCTGCGATGTCGAGCACGTCCAGACCGGGATTGCCGAGCGTCTCCCCGAACAGCAGTTTAGTGTTCGGCCGGATCGCCGCGCGCCAGGCGTCGTGGTCGCGTGCCTGCACGAAGGTGGTCTCGATGCCGAAGCGCGGCAGCGTGTACTCGAGCAGATTGTGCGAGCCGCCATAGAGCGCACGACTGGCGACGATGTGCGAGCCCGCACCCATGAGCGTGACGATGGCCAGATGCAGCGCGGCCTGGCCGCTGGCCACGGCAATCGCGCCAACCCCGCCTTCGAGCGCCGCGATGCGTTCCTCCAGCACCGCGTTGGTCGGGTTGGAAATGCGTGAGTACACATGCCCGGCGCGCTCCATGTTGAACAGCGCCGCGGCGTGATCGCTGTCACGAAACACGAACGAGGTCGTGAAGTAAATCGGCGTGGCGCGCGCACCGGTGACCGGGTCGGGTCGCTGGCCGGCATGCAGCGACAACGTGTCGAAGGCGAGGGGACGGGGATCGGGCATCGGCATTCTCCGGAGTGTTTCGATTGTAGCGGCGCAGCCCGAGCAGCCCGCGGCGGCACTCGTGCAACCCCCTCGAGGCGACCGCACGTGTCAATGGCGCCGCGAACCTGGAGATTCATCACAATTGGGTGCGCGGATCGTTACGGTCCGCACTGCTGTCAGCCGATATCGCCAGGGACGAGAGGCCGCGACGCCTCCAGGAACGTTGCAAAGTTCTCACCCCCCACTGTCGAGGCGATCCGATGCGAGTTCCCCGCCTGCTGACCAAGTGCACGCTTGGTCTCGTTGCATTGCTCATCTGCGCGGCCATGCCCGAGCTGGCTTCGGCTCAGGCCAAGACGGCCGGCGCCCGGCAGTTCAAGATCCTGCACATCATGAGCTACCACTCGCCGTGGCGCTGGACCGACGGGCAGCTCGAGGGATTCAAGGAAGGCATGGGCGATGCCGCGGCCGAATACAAGGTGTTCCAGATGGACACCAAACGCAACAGCTCGGCCGAGGCAAAGGAGCGCGTCGGACGCGAGGCGCGCGCGCTGATCGAGTCGTGGAAGCCCGATCTGGTCTACACCACCGACGATGACGTGCAGGAATACGTCGCAGTCCACTATCTGAACAAGGCGCTGCCGTTCGTGTTCAGCGGCGTCAACAAGGATCCGGGCGCCTACGGTTTTCGCGGCAGCAAGAACATCACCGGCGTGCTCGAGCAGGAACATTTCGTCGAGTCCGTGCGGCTGCTGCGATCGGTTGCACCCAATGTGAAGCGCATCGCAGCGGTTTTTGACGACGCCGCGATGTGGCAACCGGTGATCGCGCGCATGCGCGAGCGGCTGGCCGATATCCCCGAAATCCAGATCGTTGCCTGGGACACGATCAAGACCTGGGAAGAATTCCAGCGCAAGATGACCGAGTATCCGCGGGATGCGGACGCGGTAGCGCTGCTCGGTGTATTCAACTTCAAGGACGCACAGGGCAAGAACGTGCCGTACCAGGAGGTGCTGCGCTGGACGGCCGAGCACTCGAAGCTGCCCGATATCGGCTTCTGGATCGACCGCGTGCACTACGGCACCCTCGCAGCGGTGACGGTCTCAGAGCGTGAGCAGGGGCTGGCGGCCGGCCGCATTGCACGCGGCATTCTGGTGGAGGGGCGCAGTCCGGCCAGTTTCGAAATGAAGCCCACGCTCAAGGGCGTTCCGGTGCTCAGTCTGGCGCGCGCGCACCAACTCGGGCTTCGCATCAAGAGCAGCGTGCTGCTCGCGAGCGAGGTCATCAAGCGCTACGAGTGGGATGGTAAATGACGCTTGGGCTGCGAGCGCGGGTCATTCTCGCCGCCACGGCCGTCGTGCTGGCGGCGGTGGGGGCGATCATCTTCATCACTGCGCACCGCTATGCCCATGACTACGACGCCGCACTGCACTCCAAGTCGACGGCGATCGCCAAGGGGTTGACTCAGCAGCTCGAGCGCGTGCTGCAACTCGGTATGTCGCTCGACGACCTGCTCGGCTTCGAGGAGCAGTGCGAACAAGCGGTGGCGGAGTATCCGGACATCGCCCGCGCCTTCGTCGTCAATCTGCAGGGCAAGGTGCTATTCGACAGTGCCACAAGGACTGGTGGTGCGCCGCCGTTGGCGATCTCGGCCGCGATGCTTGCTTCGCGGAACGCTCATGCGGAGCTCGACATCGGTGGAGTCGAGCATCACCTGGAGCTGGTGCCGGTGACTGCGCGCATGGGCAGCCCTGTCGGCTACGTTGCCGTGGCCTACAGCACAGCGCTGGTGGCGGGCGAAGTGCGACGTGCCGTCCGCGACGCGGTGCTCGTCGGCCTGGTGGTGATCGTCGGCGGCATCGCGCTGTTGTACGTTGCGCTGAATCTGGTGGTCATCGGACCGCTGCGTCGGGTGGTGGTGGCCCTCGAGGGCGTCAGCAGCGGGCAACTCGACTACTCGGTGCGCGCACCCGAGATCGGCGTCGGCGAGATCCGCTCTTTGGGCGCAGCGTTCAACCGGATGCTGAGCGTGGTGCAGCGCCGCGACGCCGAACTGGTGAATGCACGCGAACAAGCCGAGGCCGCCAGTCGCGCCAAGAGTGAATTCCTGGCGACGATGAGCCATGAGATCCGCACACCGATGAACGGCGTGCTCGGCATGAACGAGCTGTTGCTCGGCATGGAGTTGAACGTCGAGCAGAAGCGCTGTGCCGAGGCCGTGCACCAGTCGGGCCTGCACCTGCTGTCGATCATCAACGACATTCTCGATTTCTCCAAGATCGAGGCGGGCAAGCTCGAGTTGCTGCAAGTGAACTTCGATCTGCGGCAAATGGTCGACGAGATCGCCACGATGCATGCCACGCGTGCGCACGCCAAAGGCGTCGAGCTGATCGTGCTGCCGATCGGCGACATTCCGGTGCTGTTGCGCGGTGACGCGATGCGGGTGCGCCAGGTGGTCGGTAATCTGCTCAACAATGCAGTCAAGTTCACCGAGCAAGGCGAGGTCACGATCGGCATCCAGGCGCGAGAGGAAAGCGATCGCTCGGTGCGTATCGTCATCGAGGTGCGCGACACTGGAATCGGCATCGACGCGGCATCGCAGCGGCGGCTGTTCCAGGCGTTCTCCCAGGTCGACGGTTCGATGGCGCGCCGCTTCGGCGGCACGGGTCTGGGGCTGGCGATCTGCAAGCGACTGGTCGAACTCATGCAAGGTTCGATCACCGTGAGCAGTGAACTGGGCAAGGGCTCCTGCTTCGCAGTGGATATCCTTCTCGATAAGCAGGGACGCAACGCACGCGAACCGCGCAAGGTGCTCGACGGCCTGAAAGGGCTGCGCGTGCTCGCGGTGGACGACAATGCCACCAATCGCGAAGTGCTGGCGCGCCAGTTGCAGAATTGGCGACTGGACGGGACGATCTGTGAAAGCGGCGCCGCGGCACTGCGTATGTTGCACCGTGCCGCCGACAGCGGCGAACCGTTCGAGCTGGTCATCCTCGACATGCAGATGCCGGAGATGGACGGCCTGACGCTGGCCCGCACGATTCGAGCCGATGCTGAGCTGGCCGGAACGCGGCTGATCATGCTGAGCTCGGTCGCCGACGAAGTGGTGATGCAAGGGCGCAAGGACGCCTCGATCGAAGGCTTCCTGCTCAAGCCGGCGCGGCAATCGGACCTCATGAACACGATCGCCGCGTTGTTCTCGGTGCGTGCCGGTGGGGCGCTCGCTGCCGCCTCACGCCTGACCCGCCATACGGTCGGCGCGCCGATCCGCGGCCACGTGCTGCTGGTGGAAGACAACGTCGTCAATCAGCGCGTGGCGATGGGCATGCTCGCCAAGCTCGAAGTCGAGGTCACCAAGGCCAACAACGGGCTCGAAGCGCTGGAGCATTTCGGGCAGAAGCGGTTCGACGCCATCCTGATGGATTGCCAGATGCCCGAGATGGATGGTTTCGAAGCAACCGCCGCGATCCGCCAGCGTGAGGCGGCGGAGCCGCAGCGCGGCCGCACGCCGATCATTGCGCTGACGGCCAATGCGATGGACGGTGACCGCGAGCGCTGCCTGACGGTCGGCATGGACGACTACCTGAGCAAGCCGTTCTCCAACGCCGATCTGGCGGCGAAGCTGCGCGAGTGGATCGGTCCGGCGCGCGATTCGACCGATGTTGTTGCGAAAGCGGTGGGCGAGGACGCGCTGCCAGGCTGAATCGCGCTGTGTGGCGGGTGTTACCGCCGCTCCCCATCGCCGACCGGCGCCATCGCCACCAGCCCTTGATTGATCGCCAGGCGCACCAGCGCCGCGGTGCTTTGCGTCCCGAGTTTGGTCTTGATCGCCGACTGGTGGTTGGCGACTGTCTTGGGCGTCATGCCAAGGCGCGGCGCGATCTGCGCAGGTGAGAGGCCCACCGCAAGCAGTCGCAGCACTTCGAACTCGCGCGCGGTCAGCGTCGTTGTGGTCGCGCCGTCCGGAATCGTTGCCGCGAACGCGAGCGTGCGCGTCACGTCCTCGCTCAGATAGCGTCGTCCTTGTGCCACCGAGCGCACCGCTTCGATCAGCACGTCGGGGGCGCAGGCTTTGGTGATGTACCCGGTCGCCCCGGCGGCAAACGCGCGGCGCACGAAAATCGCCTCCTCGTGCATGCTGAAGGCCAGAATTCTCGCTTGCGCGCAGCGCCCGATCATGCGCCGCGTCGCCTCGATACCGCTCATGCCGGGCAAGCTGATATCCATCACTACTACGTCCGGCGAGAGCTCGGCGAACCGCTGGATCGCCTCGTTACCGCTCGCCGCTTCGCCCACGACACCGAAGTCCGGGGTTTCTTCCAGCAGGCGGCGATATCCCTCGCGCACGACCGCGTGATCGTCGACCAGCAGGATGTGGATTCGTCGCATGAGGCTTCATCCTTGCGGCGCGAGTTCCATTGCAGAGGCCAGTGGAATGCCGGCCTCGACCCTGAATCCCGAGCGCTTGCGAGTGCTGATGGTGAGCGTGCCGTGCAGCGCCTCGACACGTTCACGCATGCCGATCAGCCCGGTGCCGCGCGATTGATCGCGTCCGATGCTGCCGGGCTCGCCCCCCTGACCGTCGTCCTCGACTGCGATACGCAGCGTCTGGCCGGCTCGGTCACCCTGATCGGCACCGGCCCGGTACAGCATGATCGTCAATCGCGAGGCCTGCGCATGTCGCGCGACGTTGGCGATCGCCTCCTGTACCAGGCGATACACGGTGAGGTTGCAAGCCTCGGACAGTCCGTCGAGGCTCGACTCGTCGCATTGCAACTCGATGGTCGTCGTCGGGAGTCTGCCCCGCCACTCCTCGACGAAGTGCTCGATCGCCGCCTGCAGACCCAATTCGTCCAACGCTACCGGTCGCAGCCGCCGCACCAGATCGCGCACGATGTCCTGCAGCCGGCGTGCCGAGCCGTCTATCGATGCTGCCTGCCTGGCCAGTTCCGGGTACTGCGCGGCAAGTCGTCTGCAAAGCACCGCCGTGTCCAGGCGGATCGCGTTGACGTACTGGCCAAGCTCGTCGTGCAGGTCGCGCGCAAGCACCCGGCGCTCGGCCTCCTGTGCATCGATCGATTGCTGGATCAGGCGCCGATTCTCCTCGACGGTGGCGGCAAGTCGCTGCTCGGCGGCGAAGCTGCAGGCCAATGCCGTACGGGCTTCCTGAAAACGTCGCCAAGCGAACCACGCAAACGCCGCAGCGAGCATGAGCATTACATAAGGAATCTCGTCGAGTTGATAGCGCTCCGCGGGTGCGGTCAGCAACCCGATGCGCTCGCTCAGTTCGATGCGCACGGCGATCCAAGCGAACAGCATGGTGAGTCCGACGACCACGGCCAGGTCGCGTCCGACTCGGCCTGGCGGCATTGCCGACCTTTGCGGCTGTAGCTGCACTAGGAGCCCCTTTCTTTCGCGCGGTCCGGTCGCCGCGCCAGATTCGTCAGTGGCGCACCGCGGAACGGGCCGAGCGAACCGGACGGTTCCGGGAATTTTTCCCGGGCATATCAGGAAGTTTCCCCATTTTCCTGTTTTTCCCGCGGGCCCATCGTTCAGACGCGAACGCGTTCGAAAACAACAGGGGGAGACAACAGATGCTGCCATCGCTGCGCAGGCCGCCACTCGCGCGTGGCCATGCGGGATTGTTCTTGCTCTTGCTCGGTGCATCGGCGGTTGCGCCATGCCGGGCGCAGACGGTTCAGCAACTGCCGCCAGTCGAAGTCGTTGCGCCCACGCCGGTACCCGGGTTGAGCGTGCCGCTCGATCAGGTGCCTGCGAACGTACAGATCATCGGTCCGGCGGAGCTGCGCGACGACCCGCATACGAGCGCGGTCGAGCGCCTGGGGGATCGGTTGCCGAGCGTCAATCTCAATCAAGTGCAGGGCAACCCGTTCCAGCCCGATCTGAATTTTCGCGGCTTCACTGCTTCGCCCCTGCTGGGCACACCACAGGGGATCTCGGTGTACCAGGACGGCGTGCGCATCAACGAGCCGTTCGGCGACGTCGTCAACTGGGATCTGATACCGCGGGCGGCGATCGAAAGCATCACGCTGATTCCCGGCTCCAATCCGCTCTACGGCCTGAATACCCTCGGTGGCGCGATCGCACTGCGCACCAAGAGCGGTCTGACCTCGCGCGGCGGCGGCGTCGAGCTCTATGGCGGTTCGTTCCGGCGCCGCGCCGGCGAATTCGAATTCGGTCGCCGCGTCGACCCCGGGCAGGGCCTGTTTCTGGCCGGTACCTGGTTCAAGGAGGCAGGCTGGCGCGATTTCTCGCCCTCCGAGGTGCGCAACCTGTTCGGCAAATGGTCGCTGAATCGCGATCGGATCGGGTTGGACGTGGCGCTCACCTACGGCAGTACCAATCTGATCGGCAACGGCGTCGTACCCGAGTCGATGCTGGCGCAGCGCCGCGAAACCATCTTCACGCGCCCGGACAACACCCGCAACCGGCTGACGATGCTGAGCGTCGAGGGGCGCTACGAAGTCGCGTCGAATTCACTCGTTTCGCTGCTGCTCTATCAACGGCGCGTGCGTACTCGAACCTTGAATGGCGATGCGAACGACGACTTCGAGGACGGCACCAACGACCTCGCAGCTGGCGGTACCGGTCTGAACATCGGCACGGCGGCGAACAATCGCACTGCGACCCGCCAGGACGCGTTCGGCGGCGCGCTGCAGTGGAGTATCCACCGAGCCGGCCATGAACTGGCAGTCGGTCTCTCGCACGATCGCAGCCGTGCCCGCTTCGAGCAGAGCTCCCAGCTTGGCGTGTTGGATGAAACGCGCG
>CADECO010000113.1:8642-14895 GCA_902825905.1 uncultured beta proteobacterium | reverse complement strand
TTTCGAACAGGTCGGCCGCCATGCCGGCGCAGTCGCCGACGTTGTCGCCGACGTTATCGGCGATCACCGCCGGGTTGCGCGGATCGTCCTCGGGAATGCCCGCCTCGACCTTGCCCACCAGGTCGGCGCCGACATCCGCTCCTTTGGTGAAGATGCCGCCGCCCAGACGCGCGAAGATCGAGATCAGCGAGCCGCCGAAGCCCAGGCCAATGAGCGGTTTCAGGATATCGACCAGCGGGGCGCCGTGCTTGGCCGAGCTGGCGAGGATCGCGTAGTAGCCGGCGACACCGAGCAGCCCCAGACCCACCACCAGCATCCCGGTGATCGCGCCCCCTTTGAATGCGACATCGAGCGCTTCGTTCAAGCCCTTGCGCGCGGCCTCGGCGGTGCGAACGTTGGCGCGCACCGACACGTTCATGCCGATGTAGCCGGCCGCTCCGGAAAGCACCGCGCCGATCAGGAATCCGAAAGCGGTCGGCCAACCGAGCGGGGGAACGATGCCGATGACGATAAACAGAATCACCCCAACGATGCCGATGGTGGTGTACTGCCGGTTGAGATAGGCTTTCGCGCCTTGTTGGATCGCCGCGGCGATCTCACGCATGCGATCGTTGCCATCAGGCAGGCGCAGGATCCAACTGCGTTGGATCACACCGTAGATCAGCGCGAGAAGTCCGCAAATGAGGGCGAACCAGAGTCCGGACGACATGGGTCCTCTCCTTTTGACTATTGTGGTGGGACGTTAAGCGGGCGATTGAATCGGTCGGGGCACGAGAGGCGGAGCTGGCGGACGTTCCGCCTCCCTTGTCGCACCTCTCGCCCTCCCCCAAACAGTGCGCCGCAGCCGCGTGGCGGCAAAGGCGCTGCTCTTTGGAAAGCGCGCGATTCTAGCCCAGCCTCGCGCGCTTTCAAAATCCTGCATCGATGGCAGGATTGCAAGCAAACGACCGGTCGTTACTTCAACGACTCGAACGCGCGATCGCGGATGGCCTCCACCGCGCCCAGCCCGGAGATCTTGCGGTACCGCGGTGCGCCCGGCTCGACTCTGGCCGCCCACGCCGAGTAGTAGTCGACCAGCGGCCGCGTCTGCGCGCGGTAGACCTCCAGCCGCTTGCGCACCGTTTCTTCCTTGTCGTCGTCGCGCTGCACCAGCGGCTCGCCGGTGAGGTCATCGCGATCGGGCTGCTTGGGCGGGTTGAACTTGACGTGGTACGTGCGCCCAGACGCCAGATGCGCGCGACGGCCACTCATGCGCTCGATGATGTCGGAATCGGGCACGTCGATCTCGAGTACGTAGTCCACCAGCACTTTGGCGTCGCGCAGCGCGTCGGCCTGAGGGATGGTGCGCGGAAAGCCGTCGAACAGGTAGCCGGCTTTGCAATCGGGCTGAGTCAGCCGATCCTTTACCAGACCGATGATGAGGTCGTCGGACACCAGCCCGCCCGCATCCATCACCTTCTTCGCCGCGAGTCCGAGCGGCGTGCCCGCCTTGACCGCCGCGCGCAACATGTCGCCGGTGGAAATCTGCGGGATACCGAACCGCTCCTTGATGAACGTCGCCTGGGTGCCCTTGCCCGCGCCCGGTGGTCCGAGCAGGATGAGTCGCATCGTCGTTCTCCGTGTCTATCGCCATCGCCCGGGCCCGGGCAACGACGCGCAGGAAGCGGAAGTTAAACGGTCCGTTGGGACGGGTCAAACGCGCGCTGGACCCGTGCGAGATCCTCGGGCGTGTCGACCCCGGCCGGGGGCGCCGCATTGACCGTGGCCACCACGATTCGGTAGCCGTGCCATAGCGCGCGCAATTGCTCGAGCGCCTCGAACTGCTCGATCGCCGCCGGCGCGAGCGCCGCGTACTCATGCAGGAAACCGACGCGATACGCATAGATGCCCAGGTGCCGCAAGCACGGCAATCCGCGCGGGATCGAGACGCCGGCTGTCGCCCGCGCGATGGCGAGCGTGTGGTGCGCGAATGCGTCGCGCGCGAACGGAATGGGTGCCCGGCTGAAGTAGAGCGCGCGCCCGGCTTTATCGGTGACGACTTTGACGACGTTGGAATTGAGCAGATCGTCGGCCGATTCGATCGGGTGAGCCGCAGTGCTGATCGCCGCCTCGGGGTGTGCGTCCAACTCGCGAGCAACGTCACGGATGATCGACGGTGGCATCTGCGGCTCGTCGCCTTGCACGTTGACGACGATCGCCTCGCGCGGCAGACCGATCAGGCTGGCGGCTTCCGCGATACGGTCGGTGCCCGATGCGTGTTCGACGCGCGATCGGATTGCGCGGATGCCGTGCCGGGCCGCGGCATCGGCGATCGCGTCATGATCGGTTGCGATCCAGACTTGCTCCGCACCACTTTGCAGAGCCTGCTCGGCAACGCGCACCACCATCGGTTTGCCGGCAAGGTCGGCGAGCGCTTTCGCAGGCAACCTCGTCGAGGCGTATCGCGCGGGAATGATGACCGTGAACTGGCCGCTGGCCGCAGCGAGTCCGCTCAACTCACTTCCTCGAGCGGATCGAGCTTGCGCGCCTCGTCCTCGAGCATCACCGGAATGCCGTCGCGAACCGGGAACGCCAGACGGTCGACTTTGCAGATCAACTCCGCTTCGGCTTTGCGGTACACCAGCGCGCCTTTGCAGATCGGGCAAACGAGGATTTCGAGCAGGCGTGCGTCCATGGGTATCTACCGGGCGAGGGATTTCAAGGCTGAGGCGTCAAGGCCGAGACGATGCGCCGCGCCAACGTTTCATCGATGCGGGCGTCGACGCGCAACGCGTACCAGTGCGGCTGTGCGAACGCGCGACATTTTACTGCATCCTTTTCGGTCATCAGCACGGCGTCGCAGTCGACGAACTGCAGTTCCCGCGCGGTGAATCGGTGGTGATCGGGAAACGAATGCGGCTGCGCGGCGATGCCCATTTCGGACAACGTGGCGAAGAACCGTTCCGGGACGCCGATACCCGCCACCGCGTGAAGCCGCTTGCCACGCAGCGCATGCATATCGATCTCACGCCGGGGCTCGGCAACCGCCACGAAACACGCGGGCTCCAGGCGCATCGAGAACGCGCCCGGCACCTGCGCAGGGCCGCGCTGCACGAGCGCATCGACCCGACGTGGGCGTTCACGCAGTGGTCCGGCGGGCAGCAGCCAGCCGTTGCCGTTGCCGCGCTCGTCGATCAGCGCGATCTCGATGTCGCGCGCCAGCGCCAGATGCTGCAGGCCATCGTCGCAGATGATGACGTTGACCTGCGGGTGCGCCTCGAGCAGCGCGCGTGCCGCGGCAACCCGATCGTGCCCGATCCAAACCGGTTCATCGAGCCGTTCGGCAAGCAGCAGCGGCTCATCGCCAAAGCGGCCAGGATCGCCGCCGCGCTCGACCCGCGCAATCGCACCGGCGCCGCCATGCCCTCGCGACACGATACCCACGCGAAAGCCAGCCGCGCGCAACTGCTCGGTCAGCCAGAGCACAAGCGGCGTCTTGCCGGTGCCGCCGACGAAAAAATTGCCGACGACGATCACCGGCACGGGCAGGCGCCCCACACGCAGCGCTCCGGCGCGATAGAGCGTCCGGCGAACCCCGATCGCGCCCGCGTACACCCACGAGAAGGGCCACAGCGCCCACGAGACCGGGCTGCGTCGCAACCAGTGCAATCGGATGAAGTCGTTCGCGCTCATCGCGGATGGTCGCGCGAATCGCCCTGCGCGAGTTCCGCCGGCAGCGCGCGCGCTACTTCGTCGAGCTTTGCGTGGAGATGCTCACCTGCGAGTAGCCGGCGATGCGAGCGGCCTCCATCGCGGTTACCGCAGCCTGCAGATTGGATGACTTGTCGCCGTTGATGATCACCACCGGATCTTTCATGTTCGCGCCGGCGCGCCGCAGATCGTCGGCCAGCTGGGCCGCGTCGGCGGCGCTCACCGGCGAACGATTGACCAGATACTGGCCGCTCGCGGTGATGACGACATTGATCTCGTTGGGGCGATCGAGCTGCTTGTCGGCGTCGGCGCTGGGCAGATTGATCTGCAGCTCGGCGTACTTCGAGTACGTCGTCGTCACCATCAGGAAAATCAGGATGACCAGCAATACGTCGATCAGCGGGATCAGATTGATCTCCGGATCGTCGCTGAGATGCTTGCGGAAGCGCATCGGGTGACGCTAACGGGGCGCGCGACGTGCGCCGGCGTCGATACGATCGCCGTGCAGGATATCGACCAGCCTCGCGGCTTCCTGCTCCATGTGGACGACGAACGACTCCACCTTGCCGCGGAAGTAGCGGAAGAAGATCATCGCCGGAATCGCGATGAGCAAGCCGAACCCGGTGTTGTAGAGCGCGACCGAGATGCCGTGCGCCAGCTGCTGCGGGTTGGTGCCACCGGTTGGCGCCTGCGAGCCGAAGATCTCGATCATGCCGACTACGGTACCGAACAGTCCCATGAGCGGACTGATCGAGGCGATCGTACCCAGCGTATTCAGGTAGCGCTCCAGATCGTGCGTGACCGCGGCGCCCTCCTCCTCGATCGCTTCCTTCATCACCGGCCGCGGGCTTTGGTGATTGCGTAGTCCGGCGGCCAGCACGCGTCCGAGCGGAGAGCTGTCGGCCAGTGACTTGAGCATCTCGCCGGAGACGCCGCGCTCGCGATAAGCGGCAATCGCTTTGTCGAGGATGCCCTCGGGGATCACTTTCGCGCGCCGTAGCGCGATGAGACGTTCGATGATCAGAGCGAGCGCGATGATCGACGCGAGCAGCAGCGGCCAAATCGGCCAACCGGCTGCTTGAATGATTGCAAACACCTAGGAGGCTCCTCGCCGACAAAAACGTGACAATTTAATCGGCCGACGAATCTTCGGCAAGAAAACCCCGGCTGAAGTGCGACTTATTGAATTCTCAGCTATTTTCCGTCCACTGCGTTGCGAACAGTCATGTGGATAACTCTGTGCGTAGCTTGGTGAAACGTGACTTAACGTGCCGCCGCACAAGGAGAATTCGCTCATCGCCGCATGCTGCAAGGAATTTTTCTCATCTTGAAACATGGAGTTAGCATTGGTCTCGGGTTGCGCCCAGATCGCTACACGCGTATGACAAGCACCCCGCTCACTGTGGATAGGTAAGCGATCGGCAGCCGCTTTTGCCCTTCGAACATGCGCGATTTCGATGAAATATCGAGCCAATTCCTCCGTTACGTTCTCCGATGACGATCCCCCGCGCCGACATCCGATCGATCCTGACGGATCAACGGTAAGCGTTTCCGCGCTGGTTCGGAGCGTCAAAGACCTGCTCGAAACACGCTACCGGCTGATGTGGATCGCCGGGGAGATCTCCAACGTAACGCTGGCGCGCTCGGGGCATTGGTACTTCGTGCTCAAGGACGTCGATGCGCAGGTGCGCTGCGTCATGTTCCGGCACCGCAACCAGTACCTCGACTGGGTGCCACGCGACGGTCTGCAAGTGGAGGTGCGAGCCACCGTCACCCTGTACGAGGCACGCGGCGAATTTCAGCTGAACGTGGAGACCATGCGCCAAGCCGGCCGCGGCGCGTTGTTCGAGGCCTTCCTGCGTTTGCGCGACAAGCTGCAGGCCGAAGGGCTGTTCGAGGCGGCACACAAGCGCCCGTTGCCCGAGCACCCGCGGCAGATCGGCATCGTCACTTCGCTGCGGGCCGCTGCACTGCGCGACATCCTAAGCACGCTGCGGCGGCGCAATCCGTCGATCCCGGTGATCGTCTATCCGGCAGGTGTGCAGGGAGCAAGCGCGGCTTCCGAACTCGTCGCTGCGCTCGAACGGGCCGGAACGCGCAACGAATGCGACGTGCTGATCGTGGCGCGTGGCGGTGGCGGCATCGAAGATCTGTGGAGCTTTAACGACGAGCAACTGGCCCGCGCGATCCGCGCATCACCCATCCCGGTGATTACCGGCATCGGGCACGAAACCGATTTCACCATTGCCGATTTCGTTGCGGATCTGCGCGCACCCACGCCGACGGCGGCCGCCGAACTGGCCGCTCCCGCGCTCGCAGACGTGTTGGCGCGCATCGGCAGCCTGGCATGGCGCATCACGGATTGGACGCGCCGTGACATCGAATCGCGCATGCAGGCGCTCGATTACCTGCAGCGCCGCCTGCTGGATCCAGCGAAGATGATCGAGCAGCAGCGCCGGACCTTGGCCGTGACCGTGTCGCGCCTGAGCCGTGCAGCGCATGCAGCGCTGCGCCAGGAACGTACCGCCTTCTCGCGCTGTGCGTATCGGCTCGTGGCGCGCTT
>CADECO010000113.1:0-8542 GCA_902825905.1 uncultured beta proteobacterium | reverse complement strand
CTGGCGGTCAAGGTGGATCGCACCAAACCTTAGCCGCTCACGCCACCGTCTGACTCCGCCTACACCTTGAAGCGAGCGTGGTCAGTGGCGGTGCCAGGCGCGAGTGCGCAATGGCGCCCCTGCTAGAATCCGCGAGCCCGAATGGCGGCGTTTGACGTTCATCCCGGTCGGCGACGTTCACCCCAGACGTTCACCCCTAGTTCGAATAAAGGAGCATCACTGTGGAGCACAAACTACCCGAACTGCCGTACGCGCTCGACGCGTTACAACCGCACCTGTCGAAGGAAACGCTCGAGTTCCATCATGGGAAGCACCACGCTGCGTACGTCACCAACCTCAACAATCTGATCAAGGGGACGGAATTCGAGAACATGAGCCTGGAGGACATCGTCAAGAAATCCTCCGGCGGCATCTTCAACAACGCCGCGCAGATCTGGAATCACACGTTCTACTGGAACTGCCTTGCGCCCAAGGCCGGTGGCGCGCCGACCGGCAAACTCGCCGATGCCATCAACAAGAAGTGGGGCTCGTTCGACGAGTTCAAGAAGCAGTTCGCGCAGACAGCGGTCGGCACGTTCGGATCAGGCTGGGCCTGGCTGGTGAAGGCCGCCGACGGATCGCTCGAACTTGCCAGCACGACGGGCGCGGCGACTCCGCTGTCGCAAGCCGGCAAGACGCCGCTTTTGACCTGCGACGTCTGGGAGCACGCGTACTACATCGACTATCGCAATCGACGCCCTGACTATGTCGGTGCGTTCTGGAACCTGGTCAACTGGGATTTCGCCGCAAAGAACTTCGGCTGACGCGGTAGCTTAAGTCGTGCGGGGGGCATCGGCCTCTCGCGCGCGACAAACCGGCCCGAGATGCGCTAGCGCGAAGGCGCGAGTTTATCGAGGCCGGTGATCTTCGCGCCTGGCTTGACCCCTTTGCCCGCGAACCAACCCCGGTTCATTTCCAAAGCGAAACGCGCCGGCCCGTTCGCGCAGTGGCTGGTTTCGTCATGCGGGGTCATGTCGGCGATGTTGAGGATCTTGCCCTCTTCGTCGATGAACGCAACCGAGAGCGGGATGAAGGTGTTCTTCATCCACATGCAATGTCGTGACCGCGCCTCGAAGATGAACAGCATGCCGCGATTGGCGTCCATCGACTTGCGGAACATCAGGCCAATCGCTCGCGTTTGATCGGTGCTCGCAACCTCGGCTTGAATGACGTGCAAACCGGTGGTCAAGGCCGTCACCGGTAGACCGGTTTGCGGCTGAGCGGGTTGCGAGAGCGCCGTGCCAGATACAACCGCCGCGGCGGCCGCTGCAACGAACGCATGGGTCCACCGATTCGCTACAGCTGGCAAACGTTCTAGGCGGTCATTGGGTCGTGTCTGCATCGGTCGCTCCTGGTAACTCCCCGAAAAGTATGCCCCCAGCTTCACTGGGATCGGTTCTGCAGACGCTGCACCGACACTCGCCAAATTGATCTTGTCAGGTGGGGCGCTGAGCGCCCGCGATGCCTTGGAATGGCTTCAAGAAGCAGCAGCGCCATAACGATACGGCGATACGGGGTCCAGAAACGCGAAAGGCAGGGTTTCCCCTGCCTTTCGCATGCCACAAGACAGCGACTTACTTCTTGTCGCCTTTCTTGTCGGACTTCTTCTCGTCTTTCTTGTCGGCGGCCGGCTTGTCAGCCTTGACGTCGGCGACGGCTTGGAAGGTTGCGCCAGCGAACATGGCGGCCAGAACGAGTGCGATCAGCTTTTTCATGGTCCTCTCCTACTAGTAGATGAAATCCCGCAGCTGCGGGCCGAGCTCTGCATCGCCGTGAGAACCACGTCGACCCAGATTCTGCTTGAGCACGTTTCCGGTCACCTAACCGCGAAACCGCTGCTCACCGTCCCAAAAACGCCCACCTTCTGGGTGGGTTGACCGAAAGATGACCTTCCGTCCGCCATAAATTGGCGATCTTCCGCCGTCTAGCGGACTTCCGATGTTTTCTTTGCCGCGCCAGCGGATTTAGCCTTCTTCGCGCCCTTGCGCGCCTTTTTCTTGGCGGCCTTCTTGCCGTCCGCGGCCTTGGGCGCATCTGCTCCGGGCGCCGGAGCAGCCGGTTGGGCCTGCTGGACGGGGGCCGCGGGCGGCGCGGGCGGCTGCTGCGCCAGAGTGGGCAAACCGAGGAGCAACGCCAGCCCGCCGACAATCATGCGCAAGTTCATCGTAACCCTTCGCGTGGTTCGAATTGGTCCTCGAGGCATCTGCCAAGGAGCCTGTCGCGAAAACGGCTTTGCCGCTCGGCTGGTTGACAACCCGGTTGGTTGACAAGCGAGGCCGGCGGAATCCCGTTGGACGTCGCTCAGGGGGGCAACTCGCAGCACCGTGTCCAGTGCCGGACGGCTGCCCCGAAAGGCGAACTCTCTAGCTAGCCGCCTGGATATTCGACGCTTGTTTCCCCTTCGGACCCTGGACGATCTCGAAGGAAACCCTCTGCCCTTCTTTCAGGGATTTGAACCCAGGCATCTGGATTGCGGAGAAGTGTGCGAACAAATCCTCTCCACCGTCATCGGGCTTGATGAATCCAAAACCCTTGGCGTCGTTGAACCACTTTACTGTTCCGATTGGCATAGCCCACGTCCCTTGGCAGCGCGCTTTTGCGTTTGCTCCATTCGCTAAGCCTCGCAGCCGGGTCGCTGCGGGGAGCGCGCGAACAGATTCCCATTTGCTCACAGGCGCTTGCGGTGCGAAAGAATTGTCAGACCGCAATTGCGGTACGCCTTTTAGCGCGCTTCCCTCGCCGACGTCAAGCGTTTGCGAGATCTAACCCCGAGCTGAGTGCGCCGCGCCGAATCGATGGCCCATCTCCCGTGCGCCGCCACAACGATGCGGATGCGCGCATCGCCGGTCGGTAGTGCGCCGTCAACACCAATCAGTCCATGTCCAACGCACCACCAACAAAGGATCTGCCTCATTGCCACTTACTACTGCAGATCTACCATTGGCGAATTGCCGCTCGTGTTGCCGAACTGGCGGCTCGCCCGGCGCTCCCCCGGCGCAACACGGAACCGAGCGTTCTTGGCATAGAAAACTTCGCATCGTCCTCAGCTTGCGGGCCCTTTGTCACGTGGTGTCGCGCGCAGAGAAAAGGTCATTGCACCCCCCCTGGAGTCTGGCTACGATAGCGACGTGTAAATTTTCTGCGACGGAATCGCCGTTCCCGGTGAACTTTCCCTCGCTGCCCGAAAGGTCGCGACTTGGTTGCCTTGTGTAGCACAGCCCCTTTTGGCGCTCGCTGTTGAGCGAAGGCCCCATGGCGACCCGCCTTCGTGATGGCACGGTTCTTGAGTCGAAGAAATCGAAGCTCGCACCGCCGCCTTTATTCAAAGTGATCCTCCTCAACGACGACTACACCCCAATGGAATTCGTGGTCGTGGTGCTTCAGACTTTCTTCAGCATGGGACGTGAAAAGGCCACTCAAGTGATGCTCAAAGTGCATCGCGAGGGGCTGGGGGTCTGCGGGGTCTACCCCAAGGACGTTGCCGCAACCAAAGTCGAGCAGGTCGTGGCGTACGCTCGCAAGCACCAGCATCCGCTGCAGTGTGTGATGGAGGAATCATGATTGCGCAGGAACTCGAGGTCAGCTTGCACATGGCGTTCGTCGAGGCGCGGCAGAAGCGGCACGAATTCATTACCGTCGAGCATCTGCTCCTGGCGCTGCTGGATAACCCGACCGCGGCGGAAGTGCTGCGTGCGTGTGCCGCGAACATCGACGAGTTGCGCAAGTCCCTCGCAGAATTCATCAGCGCCCACACGCCGACTGTGAGTGGATCGGACGAAATCGATACGCAGCCGACGCTCGGGTTTCAGCGAGTCATCCAGCGGGCAATCCTGCATGTGCAGTCTTCGGGCAAGAAAGAGGTGACCGGAGCCAACGTGCTGGTCGCGATCTTCGGAGAGAAGGACTCGCACGCCGTCTACTTCCTGCACCAGCAAGGCATCACTCGCCTGGACGTCGTCAACTACATATCGCACGGCATCACCAAGTCCTCTCAGCCGCAGGGCGGGCAACCGAAGAACGAACCCGAGCAGGACGAGCAGCAGGAAGCGCAGTCATCAGGCGGAGCGCTCGAAACCTACACGGTCAACCTCAATGCTCAGGCCCTGGCAGGAAAAATCGACCCGTTGATCGGGCGATCACACGAATTGGAGCGAGTCATCCAAACGTTGTGCCGGCGCCGCAAGAACAACCCGCTGCTCGTCGGCGAGGCAGGCGTAGGCAAGACGGCGATTGCCGAAGGATTGGCGCGACGAATCGTGGAAAACGACGTGCCTGAAATCCTGGCCCGGTCGACGGTCTACTCGTTGGACATGGGTGCCCTGCTTGCCGGGACCAAGTATCGCGGCGACTTTGAGCAGCGACTCAAAGCCGTGCTGAAGCAGCTCCTGGATAACCCGAATGGGATCCTGTTCATCGATGAGATTCACACGCTCATCGGCGCGGGCGCGGCATCGGGCGGCACCCTCGACGCATCCAACCTGCTCAAGCCGGCTCTTTCGACTGGCCAACTGAAATGCATCGGCGCCACGACGTACAACGAGTACCGCGGCGTGTTCGAAAAAGACCATGCCTTGTCACGCCGATTCCAGAAGATCGACGTCACCGAGCCCTCGGTGAACGAGACGGTCGAGATCCTGCGCGGACTCAAGTCGCGGTTCGAGGCGCACCATGGCGTCAAGTACAGCGCGGGCGCGCTCTCGGCCGCCGCCGAATTGTCGTCTCGTTACATCACCGATCGGCACCTTCCGGATAAGGCAATCGATGTAATCGACGAGGCAGGCGCCTCGCAGCGCATACTGCCCAAATCGAAGCAGAAGCGGATCATCGGCAAGCAGGAAATCGAGGAGATCGTTGCCAAGATCGCGCGGATCCCGCCGCAGTCCGTATCGATGGACGATCGCACCGCGCTCAAGAACCTGGATCGCGACCTGAAAGCAGTCGTGTTTGGTCAGGAAAAGGCCATCGACGCACTGGTCGCGGCGATTCGAACCGCTCGCGCCGGATTGGGCAACCCCCAAAAACCGATCGGATCGTTCCTGTTCTCCGGCCCCACTGGTGTCGGCAAGACCGAGGTCGCGCGTCAACTGGCCTACTGTATGGGCATCGAACTCATCCGGTTCGATATGTCCGAGTACATGGAGCGCCATGCCGTTTCCCGGTTGATCGGCGCCCCGCCCGGTTATGTCGGGTTCGATCAAGGCGGCCTGCTGACCGAAGCGATCACCAAGAAGCCGCACGCCGTATTGCTGCTGGATGAGATCGAGAAAGCCCATCCGGACATCTTCAATATCCTGCTGCAGGTGATGGATCACGGCACGTTGACCGACAACAACGGCCGCAAAGCGGACTTCCGCAACGTGATCATCGTCATGACGACCAACGCCGGCGCCGAAAGCCTCAACAAGAACGTCATGGGCTTCACCGCGCGCAAGGAAGTCGGCGACGAGATGGCCGAGATCAAGCGCGTGTTCACCCCGGAATTCCGAAATCGGCTCGATGCAACGATTTCGTTCCAAGCACTCAATCACGAAATCATCCTGCGCGTGGTCGACAAGTTCCTCATGCAATTGGAAGAGCAACTCCACGAGAAGAAAGTCGATATCGTGTTCAATGATCGCCTGCGCGAACACTTAGCCAAGCGCGGCTTCGATCCGCTGATGGGCGCGCGGCCCATGTCGCGACTGATTCAGGACACGATTCGTCGCGCGCTCGCCGACGAACTGCTGTTCGGTCGGTTGTCGGGTGGCGGCAAGGTGTCTGTCGACATCGACGCCGACGAGAAAGTGGTGTTGACCTTCAGCGAGGAGCAACCTTCGTCGCCGCCGATCGCCGAGGCAGAGACCTAACATCTTCTTGCCGGAACGTTTGCTCGCAAGTTCGAAGGGCCCCACTCGGGGCCCTTCGACGTTTCTAGGGCTCGCTCGACTGGCGACGGTCCAGCAAAGCGATCGTACTTGACACGCGTACGCCCTGTTCGGAAACTCCGAGCCGCCTCGCCCGCCACGCGCTCAAAAGATTCGAACGGAGCCCCCATGAAGACCGTCATTGCGTGTTCGGTTGCACTCCTGTTTCCAGTCGCGGCACTTGCCCAGACGCCCAGCCCCAATGTCGGACGCAACCTGGCCGCCACTTGCGCGAACTGTCACGGCACGGATGGCCGCAGCGCAGGCGGCGCCGCTTCGCTCGCGGGAGTGGCTGCCGACACCACGATCCAGCGCATGCGCGAATTCCAGGAAGGCAAGCGATCGGCTACGGTCATGCACCAGATATCAAAAGGGTATTCAAGCGAGCAGATCGCCGCCATCGCCGCGTACTTCGCATCGCTCAAGCCCTGAGTTTCGCCCCTGCGACTACAGGCTTTTGCCGTCGTCGCCACCACTGCGCACGGCCATGCTCGTTGACATGAAGGAGACTCCGATGAACCTCCCCTATTCGCGGCGCGAGTTTCTGCAGGCGCTGGGTGCCGGTGCTGCGATTGGCGCGCTCGCCAGTTGCGCGACTCCGTCGGGGCCCGCCAAGCCGGTCGGCCGGGTTATTGTCATCGGTGGGGGGTTCGGGGGCGCCACGGCCGCGCGATATCTGCGCATGTGGGGTGGCAACTCGATCGAGGTTTTCCTGATCGATCGTGAAGCCAACTTCGTTTCCTGCCCGATCTCGAATCTGGTGCTCGGCGGCAGTCGGTCGATCGACTACGTGACTCGCTCGCGCGAGAAGCTGCGTTCGCTCGGTGTGCAGTTGATCCGCGACAACGTGACCGGCATCGATCGAGACAAGAAGCGCGTCCGACTCACGCGCATCGAGGATCTTCCTTATGACCGATTGATCGTCTCGCCCGGTGTCGACTTCCTGTTCGATCAATTACCCGGCCTGAACAATGTCGAGGCACAGAAACAGGTGCTTCACGCCTGGAAAGCGGGGCCCGATACCGTCGCGCTGCGCCGGCAATTGGAGGCCATGCCGGATGGGGGCGTGTTCGTGATGGCCATTCCGCGCGCACCCTATCGCTGTCCGCCCGGGCCGTACGAGCGCGCCTGCCAGGTCGCCAGTTACTTCAAGAAGTCGAAACCGAAGTCGAAGGTCTTGATCCTGGATGCCAATGAAGACGTGATCTCGAAGCCAGCGCTATTCAAGGCCGCCTGGAACAACCTGTACAAAGGCATCATCGAGTATCGCAACAACGCGGAAGCGAAAGATGTCGATGTCAAAGGCAGGCTGGTGGTCACCGACTTCGACAAGATCAAAGGCGATGTCCTGAACGTGATTCCGCCGATGCGCGCGGGCGACGTCGCCCGGGTTGCGGGCCTGATCACCGCCAACAACCGCTGGTGTGGCGTCAACTGGCAGACGATGCAGTCGGTGCAGGATCCGAACGTGCATGTGCTTGGCGATGCGACGCTGAGCGCTCCGCTGATGCCCAAGTCAGGCCACATGGCCAATCAGCACGCGAAGGTCGCTGCAGCGGCCATCATCGAACTCATGCACGGCCGCGTGCCCGAGCAGGCTCCGATGATGAACAACACGTGCTACAGCTTCGTGAGCGATACCGACGTGATCCACGTCGCCTCGGTACATCGGTACGACGCCGCGCAAAAGACGATGGTCACGGTGCCGGGCAGCGGCGGAGTTTCCGCAAGCGCCAGTGCTCTGGAAGGCGACTTTGCGCTCGGCTGGGCCCAGAACATCTGGGCCGACATATTGGGCTAGCGATTCAACCGATTGCCGCACCTTGTGACGGTGCCGACCGCTGATGTCGATCTCGCCACTCTGCGGCCCGCTCGAAACCGCGATGAAGCTCGCGAGCGGTGCTTCAGCCGGTCGGGATGGCGCGAACCGCTCTCGCGATGTACGCGATGAGCTGGCGCGCGATCTCGACCTTCGGTGCTCGGGCGAGCACGTGCTGCCCGGAATCGTCGAATAGCGTCAGCGAGTTGTCATCGCGCCCGAACGCTTCCTGGGCGAGGTTTGCGGCCAGCAGCGGGATCTTTTTGCGCCTGCGTTTTTCCTGCGCGTATTGCGTGAGATTCTCGCTCTCTGCCGCAAAGCCAACGCAGAACGGAGGAGTCTTCAGGGCCGCAACGGTACCCAGAATGTCCGGATTGAGCGCCAGCTCGATCTGCGGATGCGACTCCTCTTTCGTGAGCTTGTGCGACACACGGTTGACCACGTGATAATCGGCGACCGCAGCCACCGCCACGAAGATATCGCACTCGGGGACACGCTCCATCACTGCCTCGAACATGTCGCGCGCTGAAATCACCTCGACGCGTCGCACACCGCGTGGCGTCGGGAGCGACGTATGCCCGGATACCAGCGTCACGATCGCCCCAGCCTCGGCGGCGGCCTGTGCAACCGCGTAGCCAATCTTGCCCGAGCTCAGGTTGGTGATCCCGCGAACCGTGTCGATGGCCTCGAACGTGGGCACGGCCGTGACGATCATCCGCCTGCCGGCCAGCACCTTGGGATGGAACGTGCGCTGGATTTCTTCGACGGTCTCTTCTGGCTC
>CADECO010000112.1:13608-14930 GCA_902825905.1 uncultured beta proteobacterium | reverse complement strand
CACTTTGGACGAGGTCGGCGAGGGGTGATAGACGAGCAGCGGCCGCGACGCTTTCGAGCCGGCACTGCGATAGTGGATCTGTACGCCATCGACCTCGACGAAATTGCGATAGACGCGCGCCATGCCGCCTCCCCTGCGGTTCGTTGCTTGCACGACCAACACCTTGCCCGCGACCGCGCGCCGCGCGCTGCGTTCACCGCGCGGCGTGCGTCGGACCAGGTGCTATATTGAATCGATCATCGACGCTCCGATCGTATCCGCTTGCGAGGACGCATGGCCACTCACGACTACGATCTGCTGATCATCGGCGCCGGCACCGCTGGTCTGGCGTGTGCGATCGAGGCGATGTCGCGCGGTCTGCGCGTCCTGATGGTGGAACAGTCCGATCGCATCGGCGGCACGTTGCACGTCAGCTCGGCCCAGATGAGCGCGGCGGGCACGAAGCTGCAGCGCAGCCGCGGCATCGACGATTCACCCGATCGCCACTACGAGGACATCGTGCGGATCACGCGCGGCACCGCCGACCTCGCACTGGTGCGCAAGGCGGTCGACCTGGCGCCGCAAACCATCGACTGGCTGTGCGACAACGGCTTCGCGATGGCCCCGGAGTGCCCGGCGATCCTTCATCTGCACGAGGCCTATCGCACGTCGCGCACCTACTGGGGTATCGATGGCGGTCGATCGGTGCTTGCCGTGCTGGCGCGGCTGTTCGAGGCGGCGCGGGCGCGATCGAGCTTGGAGCTGCGCTTTCGCACCACCTTGGAATCGTTGGTGCAAGACGAGCGCGGCACCGTTGTTGGTGCCCGCTTGCGCAGCGATGCGCTTGCCGCGGGAACAACGATGGTTACCGCACGCGCCGTCGTGCTCACAACGGGCGGTTATGCTGGTAACGCTGAAACGTTCGCGCGCCTGCATGACGGTGCACCGCTCTGCACCGTCGCCCCCGAGACAGCCACAGGCCACGGCATCGACTGCACATTGGCGATCGGCGCAACGGTGCGCAACGCGTCGTACTGGCAACCGATGCTGGGCGCGATCGAAGATCCGCCGGGCAGCGGGCGCGCCGTCTGGGCCGATGTGCCGCTCATGACGCCGCAGCAGCGTGCGCCGTGGGAGATCTACGTCGATGCCAACGGCCAGCGCTTCGTGCGCGAGGACGAACCGAGCGTCGACGTGCGCGAGCGCGCGCTCGCCAAGACGCCGGGCATGCGCTGCTGGATCGTGTTCGATCAACGGATCGCCGATCAGGCACCGCCGTTGTTTCCGCAGTGGACGCGCGAGCGATTCGTGGCGATGTTCGAATCGCATCCGGCGTTCGTGCG
>CADECO010000112.1:8515-13508 GCA_902825905.1 uncultured beta proteobacterium | reverse complement strand
CTCAAGGGCGACGGCGCACCGATCGACGGGCTGTACGCGGCCGGCGAGATCCTCGGCGGCGGCGCGCTCTCGGGCAACACCTACGTCGGCGGCATGAGCGTCACGCCTGCGCTCGGGTTCGGGCGGTGGTTGGGGCGGACGGTGCCGGCTTGAATCATCAACGGCTCGCCGCCCGCGCGCGCCACCGCCTCCCGCATGCGATCGCAACCTGTCGGCGAGCGGGCCATGTCGGTGCCCCTTCACCATATCGAGGCTCGCAAACACCAATCCCATGCAAGGCGCTCTGACCTGGCGAAGACTGCTCCCGTCGCTGCAGCTGGGTTTGTTCGCGCTCGCGCTGTTTGCCGCCGGCTTGTGGATCGCGCGCGAGTTCGATGAACTCATTCGCGAGGTGATCGTCGCGCATCAAACGCTGGGCGTGTTGTTTTTCGTGGCAACGTCGGTTATCGCAGTGCTGCTCCCGCTGCTCAGCAACCTGCCGCTGTTGCCGCTTGCCGTCGCGGCCTGGGGTCCGGAGCAGGCCGCAGTCCTGTTGTTGCTCGGATGGCTGGGCGGCGCAGTCCTCTCGTTCGCGTTGGGCCGCTACGCGCAAGCGCCAGTGCTGCGCTACTTGCCTTCGGTACAGCGGCACGCCGACATCGATCGGCTGATCGATCCGCGCCGGCGTCTCATGACGCTCGTCCTGCTGCGGATGACTTTTCCGGTCGACGTGCTGTCGTACGCCTTGGGGCTCTTCAGTCGCACCACCACCTGGACCGAAGTGGCACTGTCGACCGCGATCGGCGCCGCACCATTCGCCGTGCTGTTCGCGTGGTTTCCCGTCATGCCCGCAGCGGTGCAACTGCTGGTACTCGGTGTGTCAGCGATCGTGTTCGTCGCCTACGCCCGATGGGTGGTGCGGCGTGAGCGCGCGTAGCTGGATTGTCGGGAAGGCGATGTAGACATCGGGGGGATACAGCCTCAACTAGCAGACTAGCGCTCGACAGTTCAGCATCATTACTGTACAAACGCATAGTCTTCGATCAGCATAGTCTGCGATCACCGCCCACCCATGTCCCTTCGCACCACCCGCGGCGACCCCGGCGCCCCTGTCAAAGGCCGTGGCGCCCCCTCCAACCTCGAAGGCCGCTTCGAGACGTGGACGCGCGCGGCGGAACACGACGGCTGGGCACACGACGAGGAGGCGCTGCCACCGCTGCGCACGCACGTCACGCACGAGACGGCCAAGTCGATCATCGCGCGCAACCAGTCGCCCGATCTGTTCTTCGAGCAATCGATCAATCCCTATCGCGGTTGCGAGCACGGGTGCAGCTACTGCTACGCGCGGCCCTCGCATGCGTACGTCGGGCTGTCGCCCGGGCTGGATTTCGAGACGCGCATCTTCGCCAAGGTCAATGCCGCCAGCCTGCTGCGCGAGGAACTCAGCGCACCGGGCTATGAGTGCAAGCACATCGCCCTGGGCGCCAACACCGATCCGTACCAGCCGATCGAACGCGAGTTGCGCATTACCCGATCGGTGCTGGAGGTGCTGGCCGAATGCGCGCACCCGTTCGCCATCGTCACCAAGAACGCGATGATCGAGCGCGACCTCGACCTGATCGCGCCGATGGCCGCGAAGCGCATGGCACGCGTCTACATCTCGATGACGAATCTCGATGCGGAGCTCTCTCGCAAGCTCGAGCCGCGCGCCTCGGCGCCTTATCGACGCATCGAAGCGGTGCGCAGGCTTGCGTCAGCCGGCGTGCCGGTCGGTGTACTGGTCGCGCCGATCATTCCGTTCGTGAACGATCGCGATATCGAAGCCGTCCTGGAACAGGTGCGCGACGCCGGCGCGGTCGAAGCGGGCTATGTGCTGCTGCGTCTGCCGCACGAAGTGGCGCCGCTGTTCAAGCAATGGCTGCAGACGCACTATCAGCTGCGCGCCGAACACGTCATGAGCCTGGTGCGACAGATGCGCGGCGGCAAAGACTACGTGTCGGAATTCGGCGAGCGACAGCGCGGCACCGGCACTTTCGCCGATCTGATCGAGCGGCGCTTCCAGAAGGCATGCGCGCGGCTCGGCCTCAACAATCGCGAGCGTTTCCAGCTCGATACCAAGCAGTTCAAGAAGCCGGGGCGCGGCGGGCAGATGGCGTTGTTCTAGTCTGGCGTCTGGTTCGGGTGAACGGGTCTCCGTGACGACCGGTGTTGGACCCCGGCGGCTCGCGACAACGCATCATCTGAACCGCGACATCACCTCGCGCGAGAACAGCCGCATCGAGTCGAGTGCCACGTCGTGCGAAATGTCGTTGAAGTTGACCTGCAGCGACGCGATCTCGTAGCCGCCGCTCTGCTCGATCGAGGCTTCGATCTGCCGCGCGATCGAATCGGGTGTACCCACCCACGCCGCGCTCTTGGCCACCTGGCTTTCGAATGTTTCCTTGTCGAGCGCGGCGATGAGCTTGTCGTAGCCGGGGTAATCCTTCGAGCGTGCGCCCTCGGTCCAATCCGAGGCTGATCGCACCAGCGACTTGAGATAACGATTGAGCGGCTCGCGCGCCAGCTGCACCGCCTGGTTCGCATCCTCGTGGCACAGCATGTGGAATGCGAGCATCACGCGACCGTTGCCCGGATGCCCCGCCGCGCGCCAGGCGTTGCGATACGTGCCGAGCAGCTCTTTCATGTGTCCGCCCGCCATCGGGATCGCCATGATCGCGTGGCCCATGCGGCCGGCCTTCTCGAAGCTCTCCGGTGTGTTGATGGCCGCCACCCAGAACGGCGGACGCGGCTGCTGCACCGGCCGCGGCAACGAGCGCACATTCGCGAATCGGTGGAATTTGCCCTCGAACGACACATTGTCGTGCTCGAGCAATTGGCGCACGGCCTCCATGCCTTCGTCGAAGCGCGCACGGCTTTCGTCCATGCTCACCCCGAAGCGCACGAACTCATGCGGCAGGAACGCGCGCGCGAATCCACACTCGAGCCGGCCACCCGACATCGCATCGAGCATGCCGATCTCGCCCGCCATTTTGAGCGGATGGTTGAACGCCGGCAGCACCGCACCGGTGATCAGGCGGGCCTTGCGTGCCCGTTGCGCGGCGGCGGCGAGAAAGATGTGCGGATTGGGCGAATAGCCACCGTACGAAATGAAATAGTGCTCGACCGTGCGAACGTTGGTGTAGCCCAGCGCGTCGACGTGCTCGCACAGACGCAGGCACTCGTCCCAATAGAGGTCTGCGGCCTTCTGCTCGGGGGTCACGTCGGGAAAGAACTGCAGACCGAACTCCATGCTGGGCGCTCCCTGATCAGCGAAGGGTGGATCGCGATGGGAGGCCGCTCCGCGCCGGCGGTGTTTGATCCAGATCAAATTCGAGCGCATGCCGCTGCGCGACAGTGGTTGAAGCGCCACAACCGCAATAGGCGCAGCGCCACGTTGGGCACCGAAGTGGCACGAAACCCCAACCAGCAACCCGAGGAGACGCGCCCATGGCGATCCGCCACATTCAGCACTTTCTCGTCGCGGCCGATGACATGGCGGTCACGCGCGACTGGTATGCCGATGTGCTCGGCCTGAAGGAAGGCCCGCATCCTGAGTTCGGCATCCCGGTGCACTGGATGTACGACGCCGGCGGCAACGATGTGATTCATATCGGGCCGAGTGCGGCCGATGCCAACGAGATCCAGAAGCAGTATCTCGGGCGCACCTCGCAGAACGCCGGCGCCGGCACCGGGGCAGTGGATCACATCGCGTTTCGCGCCGATGGGCTGCGGCAAATGCTCACGCACCTGAAAAGCCGCAACGTCGCGTTCACGCAGCGCCGCGCCAACAACCAGGCGCTGTTCCAGTTGTTCCTGTACGACCCCAACGGCATCAAGATCGAACTGAATTTCGACGCCCACGAGGCCGAAGGCATCGAGCCCGAACTGATGGCGTCTGACCTGATCAAGCAGGCCGCCGCCGCGAACGCCTGAACCCACCAGGAGACCGTGCCATGAACGCCCCGCTCGGACGCATCGAAGATCTGCCGCCCGAATACGTCGCCGCAGTCGCGGCACAAAACGCGAAGCCGCTGTGGCCGAGCATGCGCACGATCCTGCCGTACGACCGGCCGATCCATCGCACCGTGCCGCACAAGTGGTCGTATCGCGCGTTGCGGCCGTTGCTGCTGCGCGCAGGCGAACTCACGCCGATCGAGCGCGCCGAGCGGCGCGTGCTGATGCTCGCCAACCCCGGACTGGAAGGCGAGCCGTTCGCCACCGCGAGCATCTTTTTCGGGCTGCAGCTGATCCTGCCCAATGAGGTGGCGCCGAATCACCGCCACAGCCCGAGCGCGGTGCGCATGATTCTCGAAGGCGACGGCGGCTTCACCACGGTCGAAGGCGAGCGCTGTCCGATGGCGCGCGGCGACGTCCTCCTCACGCCTGCATTGTTGTGGCACGAACACGAGCATCGCGGCAGCGGCCCGATGGTGTGGCTCGATGCGCTCGACGCGCCGCTAGTGGTGAAGATGGAGGCGGCGTATGCGATCGAAGGGCCGCCGCAACGCCCCGCCGACAAGCCCGACTCCTCGCAGACGCGCTATCGCCGCGCCGGCCTGCTGCCTTACGCGAAGCTCGAGCGCATCGCGCGGCGTTATCCGCAGTTCCGCTATCCGTGGGCCGAGGTGCGCACCGCGCTGGGCGAGCTCGCGCGCGACACCGCACGCGATGAAGCCGTGCAACTCGCCTACGTCAATCCGGAGTCCGGCGAAGAGTGCATGCCGGTGCTGGGCTTCTCGGCGATCATGCTGCGTCCGGGCGAAACACTCACCCTGCCGCGCCGCTCCGCTTCGTGCGGCTATCTCGTGCTTGAAGGCGCGGGCGAATCGGAGATCGACGGCACGTCGCTGCAATGGGAAGAGAACGACGTACTCGCAGCGCCGACGCACGCGACCATCCGCCATCGCAACGCGTCGGGCAAACAACCGGCGTTCCTGCTGCAGATCGACGACGCGCCGATGCAGCGACGGCTGGG
>CADECO010000112.1:0-8415 GCA_902825905.1 uncultured beta proteobacterium | reverse complement strand
CGCGATCGTCGCGTTCCATCACGTTCCAAGGCATTGATCCACCGGCCGATGACGAATTCGCCCGCGCCGTCGCTCACGTGCGCGCAGTGTCGGGCCGATAACAGTTCCGATGGGTAGGCAACGCGGGCGCGGTCGGGGCGCGCCGGGTTGCCGCCCAGCGCCGGCGGAGGGAACGAAGTGCGAACGATGTGGAATTTTTCTCGTGGCCTGGGGGTTGTCGTGGGCATGGTGATCGCCACCGCGGCGATGGCCCAGCACACGCCCGAATCGCTTGCGGGCGCAAAGGTCGTCACGGCGCACCAGGTGCAGACCATGGCGGGTACCGGGGCGTTGATCGTCGACACACGCACCAAGACCGAGTTCGCCGAAGCACACATCAAAGGGGCAAGCAATATCCCCTACGTCGAAAAGAGCGCCAAGCGCGCCGATTTCGATGCAGCCCAAGATCGGTTCGATCTGTCCAAGCTGCCCGGCGACAAGAACGCGGCGGTGATCTTCTATTGCAATGCCGGTGAGTGCTGGAAGAGCTACAAGGCTTCGAAACTCGCGGTGGCCGACGGATTCCGCAACGTGCACTGGTTCCGCGGCGGGATCCCCGAGTGGAAGGCCAATGCGTTGCCGGTGGAATAGCGGCCGCGCGCGCAACGCCTTGCGGCACACCCTCCTCGATCACGCCATCTTCGCGAACCGATACTCACCATGATCTCCGTGCGCGCAAGACTGGCGCTGTTGGCAATCGTGGCGGCCGCCACGGTGCTGGCGCTCGCGGGCATCGCCGCTTGGGAAAGCCGCAAGAGCGACGCCGGCTTCCAGCGTCTGTACACGCACGGGCTGCAACCGGTGCTCGCGCTGCAGGCGATGGATACCCCATTGCGCGAGATTCGATTTCGCGTCGCGGCGGTGTTGCTCGAGCACTTGCCGGTACAGGGTTCGCGAGACCATCTGGCCGAAGCCGACACGAAGATCCAGCAAGCGTGGCGGGCATTCCGTGAGGCCACCCAATCGCGTCCGGTGACCGCTGAGATCGCCGAACTGGTCAGCCAGATCGATAGCGGGCTGCCGATGCTGCGCACGGTTCTCGATGGCTTGGCCGTCGCGTACGCGAGCAACGATCGCAAACGCCTGGAAAAGGTGCTCGAAGACGAGTGGCCCGGCGTCCACATCGCGGTCGTTAAACCACTGGCGCGGCTGCTCCCAGCCATGGAGCGCGACGCCGGCGCGTTTGCCGAGGCGGCCGCCGCCGAGCGCAGCAAGGGCCGCACCATCGTCCTGGCCGGAGCGCTCGCGCTCGCGTTCGTGCTGCTGGGATTCACGCTGCTGGTTGCGCGCTCGGTGCTGCACGCGCTGCGCAGCGCCGCGGCGGTCGCTCAGGATGTCGCGGCGGGCCGGTTCGACCGGGACATTGCGGTGAGGAGCAACGATGAAATCGGCGTGCTGCTCAACGCGCTCACCGACATGAAGCAGCGGATCCAGGCCTCGATGGCCGCACGCCGTCAGGCCGAACAGGTTGCGCGCGAGAGCGAGCAGCGTCTGCTGACCGCCATTGATGCCCTCGACGAGGGGTTCGTGCTGTTCGACGCGGACGATCGTCTGGTCATCTGCAACGAACGCTACCGGCAGTTCTATCCACGCTCGTCCCAACTCATGATGCCCGGTGCGCACTTCGCGGACATCATCCGCACCAGCGCCATGAGCGGCCAGCAGCTCGAGGCGATCGGACGCGAAGAGGCGTGGATCAAAGAGCGGCTGGCCGAGCATCTCGCCGCGCGCGGCACGCGCGAGCAACGGCTGGCCGATGGCCGCCATATCCACGTAACCGAGCGTCGCACCGCCGCCGGCGGCACGGTGGGCACACGCATCGATGTCACCGCGCTCAAGCGCGCACAGGAACACGCCGAGGCCGCCAGCCGTGCCAAGTCACAGTTCCTGGCCAACATGAGCCACGAGATCCGCACGCCGATGAACGGGGTGCTGGGCATGACCGAACTGCTGCTCGACACGCAGCTCTCCGAGGAGCAACGCCGCTTCGCGCTGATGACGCATCGCTCGGCCGAGGCGCTGCTGGGCATCATCAACGACATTCTCGATTTCTCCAAGATCGAGGCCGGCAAGCTCGAGCTCGAGTCGATTCCGTTCGATGTCTGGGGCGTGGTGGAAGACGTGGCCGAGCTGCTGGCCGAGCGTGCGCACGGCAAAGGACTGGAACTGCTGTGCCAGATCGAGGAAGACGTGCCGATCAACGCGCTGGGCGATCCGGGGCGGTTGCGACAGATCCTCACCAACCTGGTGAGCAACGCCATCAAGTTCACTGCTGCAGGCGAAGTGCGCATCACGGTGCAACGCGCCGATGAAGGAGCGCAGGGCGACGACGGCAGCTGCCTGCTTCGATTCGGCGTGCTCGACACCGGGATAGGCATGACCGAGGACGCACTGGCGCGGCTGTTCCAGCCGTTCTCGCAAGCCGACAGCTCGACCACGCGCAAGTACGGCGGCACCGGGCTGGGTCTGGCGATCTCCAAGCAGCTCGTCGAAGCGATGGGCGGTGCGATCGAAGTCGACAGCACGCCGGGCCGCGGCTCGATCTTCCGCTTCACCACGCGGCTGCGCCCCACGGAGTCGACGCAGCGCTGGCCGCAGAGCCACGCCCAGCTTGCCGGGCGCAGAGTGCTGGTGGTCGACGACAACGCCACCAACCGCGACATCGTGCGCCGACAGGTGATTGCGCTGGGCATGCAGGCCGAAACGGCTGCCGACGGCAATCAGGCGTTGGCGGTGTTGCGCGAAGCCAAGCCCGAGGCGCGCTATCACGCCGCTGTCGTCGATATGAAGATGCCGGGCATGAGCGGGCTGGAGCTCGCGCAGGCGATCCAGTCGGATCGTCGCATCGAACCGCCGCGGCTGATCATGCTGAGCTCGATGATGGCCTCCGAAGGCGCGAAGCTCGCGCGCGAAGCAGGCATCCTCGCCTACCTCAACAAGCCGGTGCGTCGCACTGAACTGGCGCGGGTGCTGCGCGATCTGCTCGACGAAGGCGAAGCCGCGCCGGCCGCCAACAGCAATGCGATCGCGACGCCGCACGCGCAACTGCGCGGCAAGGTGCTGCTTGCCGAAGACAACCCGGTCAACCGCACCGTCGCGACCTCGATGCTCAAACAGCTCGGCATCGAGGTGGAGATCGCCCGCAACGGCGCCGAGGCGGTCGAAGCGGTGCGGCAAACACGCTACGACGTGATCCTGATGGATTGCCAGATGCCCGAGATGGACGGGTTCGAGGCCACCGCCGCGATCCGCGATGCGGAGCGATCCGCGGGCGAACGCTCGCCGATGGTGATTGTGGCGCTGACAGCAAACGCGGTGCAGGGCGATCGCGAGCGCTGTCTCGCGGCCGGCATGTCCGATTACCTCGCCAAGCCGTTCCGCAAGGAGCAGCTGCAAAGCACGCTCGAGAAATATCTGGGTGCCGAAAAATCCACCGCTGCCGGGCGAGCCACCGAGCTGATCGAGTCGGGGCAGTAAGCGCGATTTTTTCTACGGCGTCAGCGCGCCATCAGATCGTCCGCGCTGATCGGCAGCTTTACCGGCCGCTTCAGTCGCGCCGACAGATCGATCGCCTTGGTGAGCATCAGGCGGTTGTGCGCCTCGGCCGCCGTGGCGTGCTGCGTGGCCACCGCCATCGAGATGCGCGTCAACCACGAGTTGGTTTCCTCGCGCATCGGGCCGTGCAACTCGCCGAAGGCCATGTCGCCTGGCGGATAGCTGCCCATGAAATCCACCAATCGCGACTTGTCCGGCGCATAACCCTCGGCCTGCGGCGCGCTCACGGCGAGCACGATGTCGCGGTGCGTGTCGTCGATGGTGAGCACGCCCTCGGTGCCGACGATGCCCACTTCCAGGCTGTACACCGCACCGGGCCACACCACCGGCAGCGCCCAGGAGATCAGGCCGTTGTAGATCGAACCGTCCTCGAAAGTGAACATTGCCGAGGTGCCGTCGATGCCCTTCCAGCTCGGCCCGAGCGTCTTGTCGACCGAACGCGCATACACCTCGACCGGCTTCTTCGCCTCCATCATCCACATCACCACGTCGAGTGCGTGCGTGCCCGAGATCACCATCGGCGAGATTTCGCCCGGATTCTTGGTGCGCTTGTAGTTGTCGATCGCCACCAGCCGGTTCATGAAAGCGCGTGAGGTCACCATCGTCACATCGCCGAGCGCGTTGGTGCGCACCTTCTCCTTCGCGGCGATCCAGCGGCGGCGAAAGCGCTGCGTGTAGCCGACGACCGCATCGACGTTCGCCTTCTGGATGGCGGCCAGCACGCGCGCCGAATCGGCCAGATCGGTGGCCAGCGGCTTCTCGATCATCAGCGCATGACCGCGTTCCACCGAAGCGAGGATCGGTTCGACGTGCAGATGCTCGTCGGTGGACACGACCACGGCGTTGACTTCCGGGCGATTCACCAGCTCGCGAAAATCGCTGGTGACGAAGTCGGCCTTGATCTTGTCGGCCACCAGCTTCGCGCGTTCGGGGTTGGTCTCGGCGATGCCGATCCAGTCGACCTGCGGAAAGCGCGTGGCGACGTCTCCCCTGAACAGCCCGACTCTGCCGGCGCCGATGATCGCCAGACCGATGCGCTTCGGTGTCTTGCGTGGCATGGACGTCCTTCGCTATCCGGCCGCAACCGACAGATTGCGCGCGCGCGGCAACGGCAGATCCACCGGCGCGTTGCGCTCGGCCGACAGATCGGCGGCGATGTACACCTCCATCACCATGCGCGCATGTTCGGGGGTGACTAGCACCGGCCGGTCGCACGCCACCGCCTCCAGGAAGTGGATCGTCTCGGGCTCCATCGCACCCGCGTAGGTGTGATCGACGCGCTCGCCGGGCATGGTCGACATCGGCAGGCGCATGCCGTCTTTCATCGTGTTGAGCACGACGTCGCGATGGCTGTCGTCGACCATCAGCGCGCCTTCGGTGCCGATCATCTCGATCCAGGTGGTGGAGAAGTTCGGATAGCCCGGCGGCAGGCTCCAGCCACCACCCACCACCAGCGTGAGGCCGCTGTCCATGGTCACGATCGTCCACTGCTGATCGGGCACATCGGCCCCGCTCGCTTCTCGCATCGCGCCGTAGTTGTTCTGCGAGTACACGCGTACCGGCTTGGCCGGCTCCAGGCACCACAACACGAAATCGAGATCGTGGGTGGATTCCATCGCCGCCGGCGAGAGCTTGGTGCGTCCGGTGATCTTCTTGCCCAGGCTGCGCGAGATGTGCCGCGATACCAGTGCGGTCACCGGCTTGCCGATCGTGCCGTCCTTGATCGACTTGCGCACGTAGGCGTACTTCGAGTTGAAGCGCTGCGAATAGCCGATGGTGAACTTGAGGTTGTTCTTGCGCGCCAGCGCGATCAGCTCGTCGGCTTCGTCGAGCGTGACGGCGATCGGCTTCTCCAGGAACACGTGCTTGCCGGCCAGCAGCGCGTCTTTGGCCATCGCGTAGTGGGTGGTCTCAGGCGTGGCCGAGACGATGATCGCGTCGACGTCGGCGAGCTTGAGCAGATCGCGATAGTCGGCGGTGGCGGTCTTGGCACTGGTGACCTTGGCCATCTCGGCCAGCCGTTCGGGGCGGGTCTCGGCGATATGGATGTCCCGGACCAACGGATTCTTCGCGCAGGTCTCGGCGCGGATACCGCCGCACCAGCCGGTGCCGATGATGCCGACATTGATCTGCTTCAAGGCTGTCTCCTCGTGGTGGGTTGCGCGCAAATTATAATCGCCGCGCCTTGCCAGCCGGCGATGCCGCACCACTGGACGCGGCATCCGAGCGGTGGCATCGGAGGTCCCACACAGCGCGCTCCGACCTGGGGTCGCTTGTCACAAACGAGGAGACAACATGAAGCTGTACGGATTCTGGCGCTCACTCGCCGCCTTTCGCGTGCGCATCGCCCTCAACCTGAAGGGCATCGCCTACGACGAGGTGTCGATCAATCTGTTGACCGGCGCCCAGCACGCCGACGCGTACAAGCGCGTCAATCCGCAAAGCGTCGTGCCCGCGCTGATCGACGGTGACGGCCCGACGCTGTTCCAGTCGCTCGCGATTCTCGAATATCTCGACGAGAAATCCCCGCAGCCCGCGCTGCTGCCCAGTGACATCCGCGATCGCGCGCGGGTACGCGGCCTGGCGCAGATCGTCGCCTGCGACGCGCATCCGCTGGTGGTGCCGCGCATCCGCAACTATCTGGAGAAGGACCTCGCGCTGGATGAACCGACCCGCAACAAATGGATCCAGCACTGGGTGTACGAGGCCGTGAAGGCGATCGAGGTCAACCTCGCGCACGATGCGCGTACCGCTACGTACTGTCACGGCGAGCAGATCACCATCGCCGACATCTGCTTGGCCACGCACGTGATCGGCGGCAAGCTGTTCAACTGCGACTTCACCCCCTACCCGATCGCCAGCCGCATCACCGACGCCTGCATGAAGCACGATGCGTTCGCGCGCGCCCACCCGTTGAAGCAGGAAGGCGCGCCGGCCAGCCCGGGCCGTTGACCTGCACCGCGCGATCGCACCCGTCTGACACCAACATCAACAAAGGAGAGAACAGACATGAATTTCGACGCAATCATGAAAGTCGCCTCGGAGAACTTCACCAACTTCGGCATGAAGATCCTGGGGGCGATCGTGGTGTGGGTGGTGGGCCGCTGGCTGATCGGGTTGTCGACACGTTTGCTGTCCGCGGCCCTCGATCGCCAGAAGGTCGATCCGACGCTGATTCGTTACGTGGTGTCGGTGATCAACGTGTCGCTCACCATCATTCTGGTGGTGGCGATCCTGGGTTATTTCGGCGTCGAGACCACTTCGTTCGCGGCGTTGATCGCGGCAGCGGGCGTGGCCATCGGTGCGGCGTGGGCCGGCCTCTTGTCGAATTTCGCTGCTGGTGCGTTTCTGCTGATCCTGCGCCCGTTCAAGGTGGGCGACGAGATCAAGGCCGGTGGCATCGAAGGCAAGGTCACCGAGCTTGGGCTGTTCTCCACCACCGTCCTCACCGGCGACAACGTCGTGAGCTTCGTGGGCAACAACAAGATCTTCTCCGACACGATCCAGAATCTGTCCGCCTCGCATAACCGTCGCGTCGACCGGACCGTGCAGCTCGATGTCACGGTCGATGCGACCGACGCGGTGCGCCGTCTGAAGGAAGCTGTCGCCAAGGTGCCGAACATCCTCGCCAGCCCCGCGCCCGACGTCGAAATTTTCGATGTAAACGCGACCGGCCCAGTGATCGCAGTGCGTCCGTACGCCAAGAACGAGCACTACTGGCAGGTGTACTTCGATACCAATCGCGCCATCATCGACACCTGCAAGGCGGCCGGCTATCCGGTGCCGGGGACCGGGGTGGTCGCAGGGCCAGCGGTCTGAGCAGGGTCGATCGCCCTTCGATCGCCCCTTCAGCGCGCCGCCGGGCACGGGTGATCACCCCTCGCCCGCGGCGCTCAACCGATGCGGTGAATGAACTACTGCCCCTCGGCTTTCATGTTGGCCGCGCGCATGATCGGCCACCACTTGTCGACCTCGGCCTGGTGATGCGCGCGTAGCGCCTCGGGCGTGAGCTGGTCTCGCGCGGGAATTTCATGGCCCAGTTCGGCGAAGCGCTTCTTCGCGGCCGGGTCATCGAAGGCGGCGATCACGGCGGCATTGAGTTTGGCGATTGCATCCGCGGGCGTGCCCTTGGGCGCCCACATGCCGTGCCAGAACGGCATGCTCGCACCGGCCACTCCACCCTCTTCCACCGTCGGCACCTCGGGGGTGATGAACCAGCGCTTGTCGCTCACCACGCCGAACGCCTTGAGTTTGCCGGAGCGATAGTGCGCCAGTGACTGCGATGCCTCGATGCAGGTGATGTCGATCTGATTGCCCATCATGTCCTGCATGATCGGCGCGGCGCCGCGATAGGGCAGCAGCGGAAACTTGGTGCCGCTGCGAATCGCGAAATCGAGCAGACACAGATGCGCGCCGCTGCCCACGCCGGTGGTCGCCGCTGAAGCCTTGTCGGGATTGGCCTTGAGCCAGGCGACCAGTTCGCGCAGGTCTTTCGCAGGCAGCGTGCTGCGCCCCATGATCCACAGCGGCGCGATCGTGAGCCGCGCGATCGGCGTGAAGTCGTCGACGATGTGAAACGGCAGCTTGTACAACGCACCGGCACCGACGTGGCTCGACCATTGTCCGATCAGCACCGTGTAGCCGTCGGGCGCGGAGCGGAACAGCCTGCCTGCAGCGATGGTTCCCGCCGCACCGGTAACGTTCTCGACGACAACGCTCTGGCCCAGCGTGTCTTTCATGCGCTCGGCCATGGTGCGGGCGACGATGTCGGTGATGCCGCCGGCCGCGAAGCCCACCAGAATCGTCACCGGCCGGCTCGGA
>CADECO010000111.1:10330-15196 GCA_902825905.1 uncultured beta proteobacterium | reverse complement strand
GCGGCACAGCGCGACTTCAAGAGCGTGTACCTGATCGCGCCCAACTATCCGGCCGGCAAAGATGCCCTGTCGGGCTTCAAGTCGTACTACAAGGGCAAAGTCGCCGACGAGGTGTACGTGAAGCTGGGGCAGCTCGACTACGCGGCCGAGCTGGCGCAGATCCGCGCTGCCAAACCCGAGGCGCTGTTCTCGTTCCTGCCCGGTGGCATGGGCATCAACTTCATCAAGCAGTTCGTCGCGGCCGGCTTGTCGAAGGACATCGCCTTGCTCATGGCGGGCGTGACCGCCGACGAAGACATCATCAAGGCGGTCGGCGAACCGATGCTCGGCCTGTTCAACACCGCGCATTGGGCGCACGACCTCGACAACGACGCCAATCGCAAATTCGTCGCCGCATTCCAGAAGGAATATGGTCGGCTGCCGACGGTGTTCGCCGCCCAGGGTTTCGACACGGCGATGCTGATCGATGGGGCCGCGCGCGACGTGAAGGGCAAGGTTGAGGATCGGGAGGCGGTGATCAAGGCGCTGCGCGCCAAACGCTTCCAGTCGGTGCGCGGCGAATTCAAGTGGGGCAACAACAACTACCCGATCCAGGATTGGTACCTGCGCGTGATCGGACGCGACGCGCAGGGGCGCATCACCAACAAGACGGTAGGCACGGTGGCCAAGGCGTTGGGTGATCCGCACGTCGCGCGTTGCCCGTTGAAGTGGTAGACATACAACAGGATTTGCCGAGACAGGGGATGGGAATGAACAAGCACGTACTGACAGCCACCAAGTTCGCAGCCACCACGTTGGCGGCGTTGATCGTGGCGACGCCGACGTTCGCGGCCGACAAGATCAAGGTGGGTCTGGTCACGACGCTGTCGGGTCCGGCCGGACAGCCGGGCATCGACGTGCGCGACGGCTTCAACCTCGCCGTCAAACATCTGGGCGGCCGGCTCGGCGGGCTACCGGCAGAGGTGCTCGCCACCGACGACCAGTTCAATCCCGAAGCGGGCAAGCAGGTGACCGACCGCTACGTGAAGCGCGACCGCGTCGATCTGGTCACCGGCATCATCTACTCGAACATCCTGTTGGCTGCGGCCCCGGTGGCGTTCGATGCCAAGACGCCGTTCGTGTCGGCCAACGCCGGCCCGTCGCAACTGGCGGGCAAGGGTTGCAGCCCGTGGTTCGTCTCGGCGGCGTGGCAGAACGACGCCAATCATGAAGCGGCCGGACAGCACGCGACCACCAAAGGCTACAAGAACGCCTACCTGATGGCGCCGAATTATCCGGCCGGCAAAGACGCGCTCACCGGCTTCAAACGCTTCTACAAGGGCAAGCTCGCCGACGAGGTGTACGTCAAGCTCGGGCAGCTCGATTTCGCCGCCGAGTTGGCGCAGGTGCGCGCGGCCAAGCCCGAGGCGGTGTACGTGTTCATGCCCGGCGGCATGGGGATCAATTTCATCAAGCAGTTCGTGGCAGGCGGGCTGTCGAAGGACATCCAGCTGATCCTGCCGGGCTTCTCTGCCGACATGGATACGATCCCCGCGGTGGGCGATTCGATGCTCGGGCTGTTCAACACCGCGCAGTGGTCGCCCGATTTCGACAACGCCGACAACAAGCGCTTCGTCGCCGACTTCGAGAAGGAGATGAAGCGCATCCCGTCGCTCTATGCCGCGCAGGGCTACGACACGGCACTGCTCATCGACGCCGCGGTGCGCGCGATCAAAGGCAAGGTCGAGGATCGCGAGGCGTTCATGCGCGCGCTCAAGACCACCAAACCCAAGTCGATCCGCGGCGAGTACCGCATCAACAACAACGGCTATCCGGTGCAGAACTATTACCTGCGCGTGGTCGGCAAGGATGCGCAGGGGCGGCTGGTGAACAAGACTATGGGCACGGTGTTCACCAACCATGCCGATGCTTACGCCAAGGAGTGCCCGCTGAAGTAGGTTTCACGTGTCCGCAATCCTCATCTTCGAGCAGACGCTGAACGGTCTGCAGTTCGGGCTGATGCTGTTTTTGCTCGCCGCGGGTCTCACGCTCGTGTTCGGGATAATGGACATGATCAACCTCGCGCACGGCTCGATCTACATGGTCGGGGCCTATATCGCCGCGACGTTGATCCAGCTCACCGGCTCGTTCCTCGTGGCCGTGCCGCTGGCCATCATCGCCACGGCGGCGATCGGCATGCTGCTCGAGGTGAGCCTGCTGCGGCAGCTCTATGCGCGCGATCACATGACACAGGTGCTCGCCACTTTCGCGATCCTGCTGATCGCCAACGAGCTGGTGCGCATGATCTGGGGCACGCAGCCGATGATGCTCAACACGCCCAAGGCGCTGTCCGGGCCGGTCGAGCTGTTTCCGGGCATGAGCTATTCCTCCTATCGGCTGCTGATCATCGCGGTCGGTCTGGCGGTGGCGGTGCTGCTCTACTTCCTGGTCGCGAAAACGCGCACCGGCATGCTGGTGCGCGCCGGGGCATCGAATCGCGAAATGGCTACCGCGATGGGCGTGAACATCAAGCTGCTGTTCACCGTGGTGTTCGGCGTGGGCGCGGCGCTGTGCGCGGTGGCCGGTGCGATGCTCGGGCCGATCCTCGCGGTGCAGGTCGGCATGGGCGAGAGCATCCTGATCCTCGCGTTCGTGGTGATCGTCATCGGCGGGATCGGCTCGATCCGCGGGGCGCTGGTCGGCTCGCTGCTGGTGGGGATGGTGGATACGATCGGGCGCGCGTTCCTGCCGATGCTGTTTCGCGAGTTCCTGCCGCCGCAGGTCGCATCCAACCTGGGGCCGGCGGTCGCGTCGATCCTGATCTATGTGTTGATGGCCGCTGTACTGTTCTGGAAGCCGCAGGGACTGTTCCCGGCGCGCGGTTAAACGTCGTTCCTCTTCAGTGAGACCAAGCATGTTCAAACGCATTGCACTGACCCTGGCGCTGGCTTCGGCGGCAACGCTCGTCACCTCGGCCAACGCCGCCGACAAGATGAAGGTGGGCTTCCTGTCGACGATGTCGGGCCCGAGCGGCTATTTCGGCAGCGAAGCACGCGATGGTTTCAACCTGCTTGTGAAGATGCGCGGCGGCAAGCTCGGCGGGCTGCCGGCCGAAGTGCTGGTGGCCGACGATCAGTTCAATCCGGATGCCGCCAAGCAGGCGGCCGAGCGGCTCGTGCGCCGCGAACGCGTCGACATCATCGCCGGCACCATCAACGCCAACATCGTGCTCGCGGTGCATCCGTACCTGGTCGCCAACGAGACGTTCATGGTGTCCACCATCGCCGGCCCGTCTGATCTCGCCGGCGACAAATGCAGCCCGTGGTTCTTCTCGGTCGGTTACCAGAACGACAACCCGCACGAGGCGATGGGCAAGCATCTGCAGGACAAGGGCGTCAAGAACGTGCTCACGCTGGTGCCGAACTTTCCGTCGGGGCGCGACGCGGTGGCGGGTCTGAAACGCTTCTACAAGGGCAACGTCGCCTCCGAGATCTACATCAAGATCAATCAGCCCGACTACGCCGCCGAGATCGGCCAGATCCGCGCCGCCAAACCTGAGGCGGTGTTCATCTTCCTGCCCGGTGCGATGGGCATCAACTTCATCAAGCAGTATCAGCAGGCCGGGTTGCTCAAGGACATTCCGCTCTACGGCTTCGGCTTCAACTTCGAGGAAGACATCATCAAGGCGGTGGGCGATTCGGTGGTGGGCGCGTACAACTCGCTGCAATGGAGCCGCGATCTGGACAATCCCGCCAACAAGGCATTCGTGCAGGCGTTCGAGAAGGAGTACGGCCGGCCGGTATCGGCTTACGCAGCGTTGGGCTACGACACGGCGGCGCTGATCGACGCGGCGGTGCAGCAGGTCAACGGCAAGGTCGAAGACAAGAACGCATTCCGCCAGGCGATGCGCGCGGCCAAGTTCGCCAGCGTGCGCGGCGATTTCAAGTTCAACAACAACCACATGCCGATCCAGACGTTCTTCCTGCGCCAGGTGGTGAAGGAAGGCGATCAGATCCGCAACAAGGTGATCGGCACGATCTTCAAGGATCATCGCGACAGTTTCGCCAGCGCATGCAACATGAAGTAGTACGCCGTCGCGAACGGGCCGGTCAGGCAATCACGATGCCGAACATCGCCGCGGGAGGCTGCCGCAACGATGGGTAAGCATCGGCTGTTCGTGCTCGGCGCGCTGGTGGCGTTGATTGCGTTTCCGCTCGTGGCCAAGGCGATCGGGCAGGAGTTCTACATCAGCTTCGCCGCGCGCATCATGATCTACGCGATCGCGGCCTCCAGCCTGAACCTCATCCTGGGCAATGGCGGCATGGTGAGTTTCGGCCACGCGGCGTTCCTCGGCGCCGGTGCGTACACGGTGGGCATCCTCACGGTCGAGGGCGTGGCGAGCGCCTGGATCACCTGGCCGCTCGCGGTAATCATCGCCGGGTTGTTCGCCCTGGCGATCGGCGCGATCTCGCTGCGCACCCGTGGGGTGTACTTCATCATGATCACGCTCGCCTTCGCGCAGATGATGTACTACATCTTCATCTCGATGAAGGAGTACGGCGGCGAAGACGGCCTGAACATGCCGTCGCGTTCCAGCGTGGGCTTCGGCCTGAACCTGAAGGACGATCTCACCTGGTACTACGTCGTGATGGTCCTGATGGTGGCCACGCTGTTCGGATTGCATCGGTTGCTGCACGCGCGCTTCGGCCGGGTGATCGAAGCGATCCGCGTCAATGAAGCGCGCATGGAAACCATCGGCTTCGCCACGTATCGCTACAAGCTCATCTGCTTCGTCATCGCCGGGGCGCTCGCCGGACTGGCCGGTGCACTACTCGCCAACCAGAATTCATTCGTCAGCCCGAAGCTGATCGACTGGGTGCAATCGGG
>CADECO010000111.1:8397-10230 GCA_902825905.1 uncultured beta proteobacterium | reverse complement strand
CAGATCACCAGCATCTTCCGACCGTTTTCGGTGCTCGACAACGTCGCGCTCGCGGTGCAGGCACGCAGCGGTTCGAGTCTGCGCTTCTGGCGGCCAGTGACCAGCGAGACTGCGCTGTTCGACGAAGCGCGTCGCATTCTCGAACGCGTCGGCTTGATCGATCGGGCGCAGGCGCTTGCGGGCAATCTCGCCCACGGCGAGCAGCGCCAGCTCGAAGTCGGCCTGGCGCTGGCAACGCAGCCCAAACTGGTGTTGCTCGATGAGCCGATGGCCGGCATGGGCCCGGAGGAGTCCGAGCGCATGATCCCGCTCATCCAGGCGCTCAAGGCGACCGTGTCGGTGCTGCTGGTCGAGCACGACATGAACGCGGTGTTTCGTCTCGCCGATCGCATCTCGGTGCTCGTCAACGGCCGCATCATCGCCACCGGCGCACCCGAGGCGATCCGCGCGAACGATGAAGTGAAGCGCGCCTATCTCGGCGACGAAGCCACGAGCGAGGCGGATCGATGAGCGCGCCGCTGCTGGGCGTGCGCCGGTTGGAAACCGCCTACGGCGCGAGCCAGGTGCTGTTCGGCATCGACTTCGAAATCCGCCAGGGCGAAGTCGCCACGCTGCTCGGCCGCAACGGCATGGGCAAGACCACCACGATCCGCTCGATCATGGGGCTCACGCGCGCGCGCGGTGGCGAGATCGAGTTCCGCGGCAAGCGGATCGAGGCCGAGGCGAGCGACCGGATCGCGCGTCTCGGTGTGGCCCTCGTCCCCGAAGGGCGGCAGATCTTTCCCAACCTGACCGTGCGCGAGAACCTCATCGCGTTTGCCGGCAACCGCAACGGCTCGTCCAATCCATGGACGCTGGAGCGCGTGTTCCAGTTTTTTCCGCGACTGGCCGAGCGCGAAACCAACATGGGCAACCAGCTCTCGGGCGGTGAGCAGCAGATGCTCGCCATCGGCCGCGCGCTGATGACCAATCCGTATCTGTTGATCCTCGATGAGGCCACCGAGGGCCTGGCGCCAATGATCCGCGAGGAGATCTGGCGCTGCCTGGCCGAACTCAAGGCCGCCGGTCAGACGATCCTGGTGATCGACAAGTACATCGAGCGGCTGGTGCGCATCGCCGACCGGCACACGATCATCGAGCGCGGCCGCGTGGTGTGGCAGGGCGACTCGAAAATGCTCAACGACGACCGGTCGCTGTGGCATCGTTATCTCGGTGTTTGATGCTTCAATGGCCGTTCGTGGTGAGCGAGTCGAACCACAAGCCACGCTACATAAGTTGAACCACCAAGCAGGATTGCGCCCGACATCCGATCTCCCAACTCACTCAGCGATTAACCATGGCACCCAAGAAAACCGCGAAGAAGAAATCCCCGGCAACGCCCGCGCCGCGCCTCGTCCATCCCGACCTCGACAAGCTCAGCCCGGCACAGAAGGTCCTGCGCGATGCGATTGCGTCGGGGCCGCGCGGCAAATTCCAGATGGCTGGTCCGTTCGCCATCTTCATGGATGCACCCGAGTACGGCATGCGCGCTCAGGAACTCGGCGGCTACGTGCGCTTGAAGACGACGGTGCCGTCGCGTTTATCGGAGCTGGCGATCCTGTGCACCGCGCGCAAGTGGCGCGCGCAGTACGAGTGGTACGCGCACGACCCCATCGCGCAGAGCGCGGGGGTGAAGGCCTCGACGGTGAGCGCGATCAAGGCCGGACGCCGCCCGGTCGGCGCCAAAGGCGACGAGCTGGCGATCTACGACTTCGTCGAGGAGCTGTACGCGAAGCGCCGCGTGAGCGATGCCACGTACAAGAAGGTGCTGAAGATCCTGGGCACCCAGGGCAC
>CADECO010000111.1:5426-8297 GCA_902825905.1 uncultured beta proteobacterium | reverse complement strand
GGTGCGCACCAGCACCTGCGGCACCGGCGGCATCGCGCGACGCTCATCCTCGGTGAAATTCGTGAAGCCCAGCCGCGCGCGCGAATACATGATCGCGTGTTCGGCCACCAGTCCTTGCAGGCGCTGCTTCATCGATTCGGGCAGCGCTTCATAGGCGGCGCGCAGATCCGCGAACTCGGTGTGTCCGCCCACCGGAGGAATCGACCGCGCGTAGAGCAGCGAGGCGAGCGCCGGCACGCGCTTGAACGCGCTGTCGGTGTGCCATAGCCGGTTGCCCAACTCGTGCAGCCGGCGGCGACTGTCGCGATCCCATGGCTTGCCGTCGGGATCGAGGTTCGACACGTCGGCAAAGTGCGGATCGATGCGCAGCTTCTCCTCGGGGCGATGCACCGCGATCGTGGTCTCCAGCGGCCCGAAGTTGCGCGCGAAGGCCAGATGCTGCTCCGCCGTGAGGCGCTGATCGGGAAACACCAGCACCGCGTACTTCCAGAACGCCTGTTTGACCGCTTCGATATCTTCAGCGCTGAGCGCGGCGAGGTTCACGTCGCCCACTTCGGCCGCGAAGTTCGGGGTGATCGGACACAGTGTGATGCTCATCGCGTGCTCCTGATGTTCTCTGGCGTAGATCCGCCGCAGGCGCGGTGCGGAAACTCAGGCGATTCTCAGCTTCGGCATGACGCGCAGCGCATTGTCACGATCGATCGCCATGCGTTCGGTCGCGCTGAATTCACGCTCGCCCAGCCCGTCTTTTACCTCGGCGCCGAGCCGATAGGGGAAGTCGGTGCCGTACATGATCTGCGAGGTGGATACGAGCTGGCGCAGGGCACGGATCGCGCCCTCATGATGCCCCTGCGCGGTGTCGTAGTAGAAGCGGCGGATGTAGGAGAGCACGCCGTCGGGCATGACTTCCTTCGCCTTCGCGCCGATGTCGCGCTCCTGGCGGGTGAAGCGGCTCCACAGGAACGGCATCGTGCCGCCCGAGTGCGAGAAGATCCAGTTGATGTCGGGGTAGCGGTGCGCCGTGCCGGTGAACAACAGGCTCGCGATGGTGCGCGTGGTGTCGGTGGCGAACTCGATCATCGCCGGTGGCAGCCCCGGCACCGGATTGCGACAGCACGCCGGCGACAGCGGATGGGTGTAGATCGTCGCCTTGCGCCGGTTGAGCTCCTTCCAGATCGGATCGAACTGCGCATCGCCCAGATACTTCGGTCCGTAGCTCGTCATCAGGCCGATGCCGTCGGCACGCAGCGTGTCGAACGCGTACTCGATCTCACGCAGCGTGCCGTCGGTGTCCATCAGCGGCAGCGTCGCGAACGAACCGAAGCGCCCGGGATGGTCGCGCGTCATCTTCGCGGCGTATTCGTTCGACTCGCGCGCCATCTTCCGATCCAGCTCCGGGTTGTTGAAATACGCACCCGGTTGCATCAGTGCAACCACCGACGTGGCGATGCCGTTGCGATCCATGTCCTCGATCGATTGCTGCACCGACCATGGCGGCGGCTTGGGCAGCCCCTGCTTGATTGATTCGGCCACATACGCTGGGGGCATGATGTGATGGTGGATGTCGATGCGATGCGGCTTGCCGGCGGCGGTCGAGCCGAGCGTTTCGCAGCCGGGCAGCAAGGACGCGGCGCCCAATGCGCCCAACGCCGAGAGAAAGCTGCGCCGCGCGGACGTGATGTTTGCACTCGTCGCATGCGGCTGGCCGCAATTGCACCAATCGGTCATCCTCGTCTCCTCAAGTGTGGCTTGCCCGGATCAAGCCCGGCTTGTAGCGCGGCCGGTGCCGAGCGTCAACCATCGAGCTCCATGCGATTGTCCGGCGCATGCGCTAACCTCGGTGCGGTCGGACCGACGAAAAACGAGGAGGCAAAGAGTGAAATCGACGAGATCGCTGACTATGAAGCTTCTGCGTGGTGCGATGGCGTTGCGCATCGTCGTGGCGGCAGTGCTGCTGTGCGGCTCAACGGCATTCGCGCAGGGCAACTATCCTGTCAAGCCGATCCGCTTCATCGCACCGTTTCCCACCGGCGGTACTTCCGACGTATTGAGCCGTCTGCTCGCTCTGAAGATGACCGAGGGCCTGGGCCAGACCGTCGTCGTCGAGAACCGTCCCGGGGCGAGCGCGAACATCGGGCACGAACTGGTGGCCAAGGCTCCGGCCGACGGCTACACGCTATTGCTGTCCAACAACGGCGCGTACACGATCAATCCGTATCTGTTCAAGAAGCTGCCGTTCGACCCCGACAACGACTTCGCGCCGGTGTCGCTGGTGGCGGCGGCCACGCAGGTGCTGGTGGCGCATCCGTCGGTGCCGATCAATTCGGTGAAGGATCTGATCGCGCTCGCCAAGGCGCAGCCGGGCAAGATCAACTACGGCTCGGGTGGCCGCGGCATCATTTCGCACATCAGCGCCGAGATGTTCAAGACCGTCACCGGCACCGATCTCACGCACATTCCGTACAAAGGCACCGGCCAGGCGGTGACCGATCTCGTCGCCGGTCAATTGCACGTGATCTTCTCCGACATGGTCCCGGCGATGCCGCACATCAAATCGGGCAAGCTCAAGGCGCTTGGGGTGACGAGTAACGCGCGTTCACCGATCCTGCCCGACGTGCCGACGATGGCCGAGGAAGGCGCTGGGGGCTTTACCGCCGACACGTGGTGGGCGGTTGTCGTACCCAAAGGCACGCCGGGTGATGTGATCACCCGGCTCAACACCGAGCTTGGCCGCATCGTGAAGCTGCCCGAAGTGCAGGAGCGCTATTCGAGCCTGGGCATCACCACGGCGCACAGCACGCCGCAGCGCATCCACGAGCTGGCGAAGGCCGAGCGGGCGGCGATCGCGGCGGTGTTGAAGAAGGCGGGGAT
>CADECO010000111.1:0-5326 GCA_902825905.1 uncultured beta proteobacterium | reverse complement strand
TCCCCGACATGCTGCACGCCGTGTTCGTGCGCAGCCAGGTCGCGCACGCGCGCATCCGTCGCATCGTTACCAGTACCGCGCGCGCGATGCCGGGGGTGCATGCGGTGCTGACCTATTCGGATCTGCGGCCGATGCTCGCGCAAGACCGGATCCCCACCGCGACACCCTCGGGGATGATCCGCTTCCACGTCGATCCGATCTGCCTCGCGAACGACGAGATCACCTATCTGGGCGAGCCGATCGCCATCATCGTGGCCGATAGTCGTCATCTCGCCGAAGACGCCGCGCAGCACATCGATCCTGAGCTGGAGATCCTGCCCGCGGTGATCGATCCGGAGGTCGGCGTTGCCGCCGATGCACCCAAAGCGCGCCTGGACTGCCCCGACAATCTGGTCGCGCACACGGTGATGAAGTACGGCGACACTGACGCAGCATTCGCGAGCGCACCGCATCGATTGCGCGAGCGTTTTCGCATGCACAAGGGCGGCGGCCATTCGATCGAGACGCGGGCGCTGATCGCGCGGGCCGATGCGAACGACGACGTGCTCACGGTATGGTCGACCACGCAGATGCCGCACCGCGCGCGTGCGCTGCTGGTGGCGGCGCTGGGTCTGCCCGAGCATCGCATTCGCGTGATCGCGCCCGATGTCGGCGGCGCGTTCGGGCCGAAGGCGGTGTTTCATCCCGAGGAACTCGCGCTGCCCGCCGCGGCGCTCGTGCTCGGTCGACCGATCAAGTGGATCGAAGATCGGCTGGAGAATTTCGTCGCCACCGCGATGGAGCGCGATCAGCTCTGGGACATGGAAGTCGCCTTCACCGATGACGGCAAGCTGCTCGGCATCCGCGGCAGGCTCCATCACGATCACGGATCGTCGACGCCCTACGGCGTGGCCACGCCATACAACGCCGGCACGAACCTCATCGGCCCGTACGTGCTGCCTGCGTTTCAGCTCGAGATCCTGTGGTGCCTCACCAATCTCGTCGCGGTGGCGCCGACGCGCGGAGCGGGGCGTCCGCAGGGCACCTTCGTGATGGAGCGATTCCTCGATCGCATCGCTTCGCACCGCGGCATCGCGCGTGATGAAGTGCGGCGGCGCAATCTGATCCCGGCGCAGCAGATGCCCTACAGCGTGCCGATCGTGCAGCGCGACGGTCAGGCGATGAAGTACGACAGCGGCGACTATCCCGAATCGCAGCGGCGTTGCCTCGAGGCCGCGGGCTGGCACGACTTTCCGGCGCGACAGCAGGCGGCGCGCCGCGAAGGGCGCTGGATCGGGCTGGGGCTGGCGAACTACGTCGAAGCGACCGGACGCGGGCCGTTCGAGAGTGCGTCGGTGCGCGTCGGCCCTTCGGGTTCGGTCATCGTCACCACCGGCGCGACGGCGCAGGGTCAGGGCGTGAAGACGATGCTCGCGCAGCTTGTCGCCGGCGTAATGGGCGTGGCACCCGACAAGGTCAACGTTGTCGATGGCGATACGCAGGCCAGTCCGCTCGGCCTTGGCGCATTCGCCAGCCGCCAGGCGGTGACGGCCGGCAATGCGGTGGTGATCGCTGCGCGCGAAGTCGCCGACAAAGCCCGCCAGGCCGCCGCGGCAATGCTGGAAGTCTCGGCCGACGATCTCGAATTGCGCGACGGCTCGGTGCAAGTCAAAGGCGTGCCGAAGCTCAGCAAGAGTCTGGCGCAAATCGCGCACGCGCTGGCCGGCACGCCGGGCTTTGCACTGCCAGGCGGCGCCACACCGGGACTTGCCGCCGCGATCGATTTTCAACCGAGCGGACTGACCTACAACAACGGCACGCACGTGGTTGAAGCAGAAGTCGACATCGACACCGGCGAAGTGCGCCTCGTTCGCTACGTCGTCGTGCACGACTGCGGACGCATGATCAATCCGCTCATGGTCGAGGGCCAGGTGCTGGGCGCCGTCGTACACGGCATCGGCATGACCTTGTACGAATGGATGCGCTACGACGAGAATGGCCAGCCCCTGACCGGCACGTACGCCGACTATCTGTTGCCGACGGCGGACTGCGTGCCGCACATCGAGATCGTGCACATGGAATCACCGACGCCCAACAACCCGCTGGGCGTAAAAGGCGCGGCCGAAAGCGGGACCATCGCGGCGCCGAGCGCGATCGTGTCGGCGATCGAGGATGCGCTGCGTCCGCTCGGGGTGACGATCGCGGAGTTGCCGGCGACGCCGGCGCGGTTGCGCGCGCTGATCGCGCAGGCGCGCAGCGCCTAACACCAGACTACTTCACCATCTCCTCCAGAAACTCGCGCTCGTTGCGCGCTCCGCTCGCCGGCCGCGTCTTCTCCTGCCCGCGCAACTCCACGCGCCGGATCTTGCCGGAGATGGTCTTGGGCAGATCGCTGAACTCGATCCGCCGCACCAGTTTGTAGCCCGGCACGCGCTCGCGCACGAACTTGAAGATGCTGGTCGCGGTGTTGCCATCGGGCGCATGGCCCTGCGCGAGGATCACGTACGCCTTGGGTACGAAGCCGCGCATTGCATCCGGTGAGGGCACGACCGCGGCCTCGGCAACGGCCGGATGTTCGATCAGCACGCTCTCCAGCTCGAACGGACTGATGCGATAGCCCGACGCTTTGAACACGTCGTCGGCGCGACCGACGTAGGTGATGTAGCCCTCGGCGTCGCGCATGCCGACATCGCCGGTGTGGTAGTAGCCCTCGCGCATCACCTCGGCGTTCTTCTCGACGTCGTCGGCGTATCCCGTCATCAGCGCGACCGGTCGATGCGCCAGATCAATGCAGATCTCACCCTCGTCGGCGGGTTTGCCGTCGACATCGAGCAGCGTGATGCGATAGCCCGGCATCGGCCGGCCCATCGAGCCCGGCTTGAGCGTCGCTCCGGGCGGATTGCCGATCTGCGCGGTGGTTTCGGTCTGCCCGTAGCCGTCGCGGATGGTGATGTTCCACGCCGCGCGCACCTGCTCGATCACTTCGGGGTTGAGCGGCTCGCCGGCGGAGATCAACTCGCGCAGCTTCACCGGCCAGCGTTTGAGATCTTCCTGGATCAGCATGCGCCACACCGTCGGCGGTGCGCACAGCGTGTTCACGCCGCAGCGCACGAGCACATCCAGAATCGCCGGGCCGTTGAAGCGCGTGTAGTTGTAGATGAACACGCACGCCTGCGCGTTGAACGGCGCGAAGAAGCAGCTCCATGCGTGCTTGGCCCAGCCCGGCGAGCTGATGTTCCAGTGCACGTCGCGCTTCTGCAGCCCGAGCCAGTACATCGTCGACAAGTGGCCGACCGGATAGCTTTGCTGTGTGTGCTGGACGAGCTTGGGTTTCGCGGTGGTGCCGGAGGTGAAGTACTCGAGCAGCGGATCGGCGGCGCGCGTGCGAGTCGCCGGCGTGAAGCTCAACGGTTGCGATGCTGAACGCTGGAAGTCGATCCAACCTTCGCGTGCGCCGCTCACGGTAATGCGATTGATGCCCGCGAGTGCGGCAGCGGGCAGATCATCGAATTTGGGCACTCCCGCGGCGTTGGTGACGACGTGGCGCACCTTGCCGCGCTGCAGTCGGTCGGCGAGATCGGCACCGTGCAACAGTGGTGTGGCGGGAATGACCACGGCACCGAGCTTGATCGCCGCCAGCATCGTCTCCCACAAGGGCACTTCGTTGGCGAGCATCAGCAGGATGCGATCGCCCGCTCTTGCGCCGTGCTCCACCAGAAAATTCGCCACCTGATTCGAGCGCTGGCTCAGTTCGGCGTAGCTGAGCGAGCTGTCCGCGCCTGACTCTTCGAGGATGCGCAAGGCCGGCGCATCGTTGCGACGCGCGATCGCATCGAAATAGTCGAGCGCCCAGTTGAAGTCATCGAGCGCCGGCCAGGTGAACTCGGCGCAAGCACGCGTGTAGTCGGTGCGGTGGGTTTGCAGCAGATCGCGTGCTGCCAGGAAGCGATCGAGTTCACTCATGGTTGTCTCTATCCGCAGACACGGGTGTTTACGGCACCACCCGCATCACCGCTTCGATCTCCACCGAGATCTGGTTCGGCAGCGAGCCCATGCCCACTGCCGAGCGTGCGTGACGACCGCGATCGCCCAGTACCTCGACGAACAGATCGGAGCAGCCGTTGATGACCTTGGGCTGATCGGCAAACTCGGGGATGGCGTTGACCATACCGAGCACCTTGAGCACTTCGACTTTGCTCAGATCACCGCCGGCGGCGATTTTCGCGGTGGCGAGCAATTGCAGCCCGATGATCTTGGCGTGCTCGTAGGCCTCCTGCCAGGTGTAGTCGCGGCCTACCTTGCCGGTGACCAGACTGCCGTCGGCGCGACGCGGCCCCTGTCCGGAACAATAGATCGTGTTGCCGTCGCGCTTGAATGGCACGTAGTTGCCCACAGGATTGGGCACCGCTGGCAGCGTGAGGCCAAGCGATTTGAGTTTTTCTTCCGGGGACATGGGCAGGCTCCTTTGTCGGGTTGTGCGTGGTGAGCGGGTCGGTAGGCGTGATGCGATAGATGATGCGACGTGTCGCGATCGGCAGCGTTGATCACCCGGCGCGTGGTGGCAGCGGCACCGATCCATCCGGCACCGCGATCTCGTGCGCGTTGACGGTCATCGCCACCATCGAGTAGTAGCCCACCAGGACGGTGAGTTCGACCACGCCGGTGGTGCCGAACGCACCAAGCGCGCGCTGGTACACGGCCGCGTTCACCTTGCCGTGCTCGGCCAGTTCGTGCGCGAAGTCGTACACGGCAGTTTCGTCGGCGGCCATCGAGGACGGACGCTGATTCGTGCGAATCGACTCGATCGTCGCGGCGCTGATGCCAGCCTTCAATCCCGCTTGTGTGTGCGTCGACCAGACGAACTGCGCAGTCCAGCGGCGCGCGGCGACGAGGATGGCGATCTCGGAGAGCCTGAGCGGCAGACTCGTCTTGAAGCGCAGCAGATCACCCATCGCGCGCCACGACCGGGCCAGTTCCGGGTTGTGCAGGACCGCGGTGGTCGGGCCGCGCACTGGACCACCCGGTCCGCTCGATGCCGTCTCGTACGCGTCGCGCTGTTCCGGCGTCATGTCGGTCAGCGGGAAAAGGGGAATGCGGGGCACGGTGCGCCTTTCGAAAACCGGGTTGGTGCAAATTCTGCGCCGACGGCGCCCGAAGCACCAGACACGGCCGGCGCGAGTGCGCCTCTGTACTATGATCGCGCGCACCCGACAGAGCCGACAGCAGCCGGCCGAACACGTTGTGCGAACCTGCTTCGAGGATCGTTACGCCGGAGGAGATACCAGATGCCCCTCAACATGAGCCCCGAAGAACTCGAGCAAGTCGCGTTCGCCGAGCAACGCATGTT
>CADECO010000110.1:0-15249 GCA_902825905.1 uncultured beta proteobacterium | reverse complement strand
CGCGGACTCGTCGCGCTGGCGATACCGCATTGGAAAATGGTTGTGAATGCCGCCGGTTGGTGTTGTTCGACCCGGCGCGACGGGCTAAAAAGCAGCTCGAAGAAGAAAACGCGACCCCAAAGGAAATGGGGCCCCGGGGCAACCTGGGGCCCCGATTTCTTTTATTGCGCCCGTGTCAGAGGCGCGTCTACGCAGCGAAGCGCCCCGCTCAGTCCGCCAATCGCTGACCGTGTTCACGCGTGGTGTGAAAGCCCACCTTCGGCCAGCGCTCCAGAGTCACTTCAAGGCTGTACTTGGATTGCGCCAGATACACCGGGTTGCCGTCGACATCCTTGGCCAGGCGCGCGGCCTGCTCTTTCTCGAAGTTGCGTCGTGTCGCTTCGTCGGGATAGGTGAGCCAGCGCGCGGTATGGATCGTGGGCGTGTCGTAGATCGCATCGACCTTGTACTCGGCCTGCAGCCGGTGCGCGACGATTTCGAACTGCAGCAGCCCGACGGCGCCGAGCAGCAGCGTGTTGTTGATTGTCTCGAACACCTGAATCGCGCCTTCCTCGCCCAGTTCCTGCAACCCTTTCTGAAGTTGCTTGGCCTTGAACGGATCACGCGGCCGCGCCTCGCGGAACAATTCCGGGGCGAAATACGGGATGCCCTTGAATTGCAGCGATTCGCCTTCGGTGAGCGTGTCGCCGATCTGCAACTGGCCGTGGTTGTGGATGCCGATGATGTCGCCGCCCACCGCGTCCTCACTCGACACGCGTTCATTGGCCATGAAGGTGAGCGCGTTGCCGATCTTGATCTCACGGTCGGCTCGCACATGCTTGACCTTCATGCCGGGCCGGTAGCGCCCCGAACACACGCGAAAGAACGCGATGCGGTCGCGATGCTTCGGGTCCATGTTCGCCTGGATCTTGAACACCACACCGGCGAACGCCGGTTCGGCCGGTTGCACCATGCGCGCTCCACCGTCGCGCGGCTGCGGCGCCGGCGCCCAATCGACCAGCGCACGCAGGATCTCCTGCACACCGAAATTGTTGATCCCGGAGCCGAAGAACACCGGCGTCTGCCTGCCGGCGAGAAAACGCCCGAGTTCGAACGGTGAGCTCGCGCCGCGAATCAGCTCGACGTCGGCGCGCACCGCCGGCATCTCCTCAGGGAACAGCTCGTCCAGGCGCGGATTGTCGAGTCCCTCGATCGCCTCGGCGTCGTCGCTGCGGCGCTCTTCGCCCGCGGTGAAGCGCAGCAGGCGTTCATCGAGCAGATGCATCACGCCGTGAAAGCGCTTGCCCATGCCGACCGGCCAGGTGATCGGCGCGCACTCGATCTTCAGCACCGACTCGATCTCCTCGAGCAGCGCGATCGGCTCGCGCACCTCGCGGTCCATCTTGTTGACGAAGGTGATGATCGGCGTGTTGCGCAGCCGGCACACCTCGAGCAGCTTGATGGTCTGCTCCTCCACGCCCTTGGCGGCATCGATCACCATGACGGCGGCGTCCACCGCGGTGAGCACGCGATAGGTGTCCTCGGAAAAATCCTGGTGGCCCGGCGTGTCGAGCAGATTGATGGTGTGCCCGTCGTACTCGAACTGCATGACTGAGCTGGTGACCGAGATGCCGCGCTGCTTTTCCACCTCCATCCAGTCGGAGGTGGCATGGCGCGAACTCTTACGCGCCTTCACCGTACCAGCGAGCTGGATCGCACCGCCGAACAGCAGCAGCTTTTCGGTGAGCGTGGTCTTGCCGGCGTCCGGGTGCGAGATGATCGCGAACGTGCGCCGCCGGGCGACATCGCGGGCCAGGTCGGCCGCGATCGCACGCTGCGACGGCGAGTCCGAGACGATCGATTGCGGTAGCTGCGGAGCGTTCATGAAGGGCGAGGGCGGCGAACGGGAAGGATGATCGCTCGCAAAAGGGCGCGATGATACCAAGCCATACTTTGTGTGCGCCCTGATCGACCGATCGTGCGTGGCAGAATGTGCCGCGATGCCCGAGCTGCCCGACATTACCGTCTATATCGACAAGCTCGACGAGCGCATCGTCGGCCGTCGCCTGCTGCGGGTGCGCACGCTCAATCCCTTTCTGCTGCGTACGGCGGTGCCACCACTGTCGTCTGCGGAGAACAGGACGGTGGTCGCGCTGCGGCGGGTCGGCAAGCGCATCGTCATCGAGCTGGAGGGCGGGCTGTTCCTCGTGGTGCATCTGATGATCGCCGGCCGGCTGCGCTGGCTGTCGCCGAACACCAAGCCCCCAGGGCGCATCGCGCTGGCGCAATTCGAGTTCGAGCATGGGACCCTGCTGCTGACCGAAGCCGGCACCAAGCGCCGCGCGTCGCTGCACGTGATCGAAGGCGAGGCGGCGTTGCAGGCGATGGACCCAGGCGGCCTCGACGTGCTCGCTTGCACGCATGTGCAGTTCGACCAGCGGCTGCGCGCAGAGAACCACACGCTCAAGCGCGCGCTGACCGATCCGCGTCTGTTCTCCGGGATCGGCAATGCCTACTCCGACGAGATCCTGCATCGCGCGCGACTCTCGCCGGTGCTGCTCACGCAGAAGATGACGGCAGAGCAGGTGAGCGCGTTGTTCGAGGCGACGCGCGCGACGATGATCGAATGGATCGCGCGCCTGCGCCAGGCAAGCGGTGCGGAGTTTCCCGAGGGCGTTACAGCGTTTCGCCCGGACATGGCCGTGCACGGACGGTTCGGTCAGCCTTGCCCGGTGTGCGGCGCACCGGTGCAGCGCATCGTCTACGCGGAGAACGAGTCGAACTACTGCGCGCGCTGCCAGACCGGTGACAGGCTGCTCGCCGATCGCGCGTTGTCGCGGCTGCTGCACAAGAGCTGGCCGCGTACGCTCGACGATATGGAGTGAAGCGGCGCGACGATCGCATCCGTCGCGACCGTCGGAACAATCGTGCGCCGACCGGGTCGCCGTTCAGGCGATTTCGTGCTCGAGCGCCTCGCGCCGCTTGCGGCTCACCGCTAGCCAGCGCGCCAGCATCGCCCGCAACTCGACGAACTTGAACGGCTTGGCCATGTGATCGTCCATGCCTTCGGCCAGGCACCTGTCGCGATCACCGCGCATGGCGTTGGCCGTCAACGCGATGATCGGCGTCGACCAAGCCTCGTGCGGCGGCAGCGTGCTCTCGCGCGCGCGGATGTAGCGGGTGGCTTCGTAGCCATCCATCATCGGCATCTGGCAGTCCATCAGGATCAGATCGAACCGGCGCACGCGTTCAAGGGCCACCGCCTCGGCGCCATCCTCGGCGACCACGACCTCCAGGCCGATCCGCTCGAGCATGCGGTGCGCCACTTCTCGATTGACGGCGTTGTCCTCGACCAGCAGCACGGTGCCGCTCAGCGTCTCCGGTACGTCGACAGGGTCCGCATAGTCGGTCGTCGAGGCCACCTGCGACGGACGCAACGGCAGGCGGAACCAGAATGTCGAGCCGCGCCCGCGATTGCTGTGGACGCCGATCGTGCCGCCCATGCGTTCGACCAGTTGCCTGGCGATCGCCAGGCCAAGGCCGGTGCCGCCGTACTTGCGCGAGGACGATTCGTCGAGCTGCGAAAACGCTTCGAACAGCCGCGTGGTGTTACCCGGATCGATGCCGATGCCGGTGTCGGTGACCTTGAACTCGTACATGTGTTCGCTGAGCGGGTGTGCGGCGTCGACCGCATCATCGGGCAGCTTCTGAACGTGCACGAGGACTTCGCCCTGATTGGTGAACTTCACCGCGTTGTTCACCATGTTGAGCAGGATCTGGCGGATGCGCACCGGATCGCCGTACACCAGCGGGGCGATGTCGCCGTCGATCTCGCAGTGGATCGCCAGGCCCTTGGTTTCGGCCTGCTTGCCGGTGGTGCGCATGATCTCGTCGACCAGGCTGATGAGATCGAAGTCCACCCGTTCGATCTCCAGCTTGCCGACTTCGATCTTGGAGAAATCCAGCACGTCGGACAGCACGCGCAGCAGCGATTCGGCCGACGAGTAGATCGTGCGGACGTGATCGTTCTGCGTACCGGTGAGCGGCGTGGCGAGCAGCAGTTCCGACATGCCGAGGATCCCGTTCATCGGCGTGCGGATCTCATGACTCATGTTGGCCAGGAACATCGATTTGGCCCGACTCGCGCTCTCGGCCGCGCGGCTGGCGGTGCGCAGTTCCTGCTCGATGCGGCTGCGCGCGTCACGGTCGAGCCACAGCGTGACGATGCCGGCCACGGCCGAAGCGAGCATGCGATCGCTGTCGGACCAGTCGGTCGAGCGCTCGGTGGTTTCGCAGACCAGCACACCGTCGAGGCGGCCGTCGCGCACGAGCGGCACGTCCATGCGCGAACGCACGCCCGCCGACATCAGCCGCTCGGCAAACAGCGCGCGCGTGCGCTCGTCCTGCGATGGATCGGCCAGCGCGAGCGTCGTCTTTTTCTCCAGCGCTGCGAAGTAGCTGGTGAATTCAGCGGCACTTAGAACCAGACCGTTCGAGTGATGGCCTGACAGGGCTTCGTACAGATCGGCGCATACCAGGCCGTGCCGATCGTGTGCAGGCAGCCAGACGCTCACACGATCGACGCGCAGCGTCTTGGCCAGCGTCTGCGTGAGCCGCGGCAGGAGATGCTTCACGCCGTCGGCCTGTGGTTCCTCGATGCGGACGAGGGTGTCGAGCAGGGTGACCTGCGCGAACAGTGCATCACGCTCGGCGTGAAGCCTGGATTCCGACTCGCGGTGATGCGCAACGCTTGCGTTCAGTGCGCCGTTGGCCTGAGCCATCTCGCGCAAGTGCGAACGTACCGCATCATCGATGGCGCGCGCACGCGTCTGCGGCGCTTGGGCCTGTTGCTCCAGTTGGGCCTGCAGCGCGCGAAGCTCAGTGTGACAACGTGCCTGTGCGCGAACGACGACCGCAGCCAAGCCGGCCAGTCCAATCAACGACGCGGTGGCGATCCACGATCCAGCCGGCGCTGGCAACAGCGCGAGTGCCAGCACCGCCGTACCCGCCAGCAGGACGATGCCTGGAATGGTGAAGCGAGCTGCGGGCGATGCCATCGAGCGGCGAGGTGGGGTGGCTGTGAAATAGTGGACGACGGACGATGCCAACAGGTCGTCTGCACGGCGGCCGGGCAATCATTTCTATATCGGTGCGGCGCGTTCGAATCGCAGCGCGGGGTGCGGATGGTTGTGGTGGATTGCCGTGTGCGCGTTGCGACAGAGCACGCGACGTGCAGTTTTCGCGATCGCACGGCGGTCATGGCCTGCACTGCACAACGTGCCGAGTGCAAGGGAGTGCGCAGGAGTAGTACGCGGTATCGGCCGCGCGCTGGTTCAACGAGCGACGATCTGCGGCAGCTCGACCACGAAGCAGGAGCCGCCACCGCTGCGCGCTTCGCAGCGCGCACCGCCGCCATGTCGTTCGGCAATTTGCCGCACCAGAGACAAGCCTAGGCCTACGCCACCGTCCGCTTCGCGCGCACCCGAGGGTCGGTAGAACGGCGCGAAGATGCGGTCACGTTCGGCTTCAGGCACGCCCGGACCGCGGTCGCAAACAAAGATCACGGCGTTACCACTTGCGGTCTGCTCGATCTTCACGTCGATCGGGGTTCCGCCACCGTGGCGACGGGCATTCTCCAGCAGATTGCGAATAAGTCGACGCAGCAATCGCGGCGTCCCCATGACCGTTGTGCTCGTTCCGTCGAGGTTTGCATCGACGCGCGCACACTCCTCGGCGGCGAGCGCCAGCAGATCGACTGGTTCGCGTTCCAGCGCGCGCACCGCGTCGAGCTTGCTTGCCATGAGAATCTCGTCGACCAGCAGGTCGAGCTCGGCGATGTTGCGGGCAAGTTCCTCGCGGATCTCCGGCCGCGCGTTCGATTGCAGCAACTCGATGCCCATGCGCACCCGCGCTAGCGGTGAGCGCAGTTCGTGCGATGCGTTGGCGAGCAATGATTTATGTGCGGTGACGAGATTCTCGATGCGGGTCGCCGCCTGATTGAAACTCGTCGCCAGTGCCGCGACCTCGTCACGGCCTTCCACCGCCACGCGTGCCGACAGATCGCCGGCACCGAGCGCATCGACGCTGGTTTTGAGTCGCTCGAGTCGGCGCGTGACGCGTCGCGTTGCAGGATAGGCCGCTACGGCGATGGCCAGCGCCACGATGGCAAGCGTCATGAAGAAGGGGAACGCCGGATGGCGCCGCTGATTCTCCGGCGGGCGCGAGATCAGCCAACGTCCGTCGGCCAACTGCAGCGACCACACCGGACCATGGCGGAATCGCCAGTGCCACCCGGGGCGCCATTCGTCCGGCTTGGGCAACTCGGGACCCACGAGCGCGAGCCGCGTGCCGTCGGCGTCATAGAGTGCAACGTTGAGCCGGCGTCGGGCCGCAAGACGCTCGAGAGCCGCCTGCTGCGCTTCGCGCGGCGCGCCGGCTTCAGGCAGCATCGCCTCGGCCAGTTGCGCGAACATCATGCGGGGCCGGTTCGGCACGTCTTCGCTCACGACGTAGCGCCAGAAGAATCCGGCGACGAGCGCGAACGCCATGACGGTGACGACGATCGTCAGATAGATCTGCAGATAGAGGCGCTTCATCACCATTGCGGATCCTCGGCGGCCAGCGCCTCAGACTTCCTCGCCGTCCTGACTGCGCGCGAACACATAGCCGGCGCCACGCACGGTGATGATCCGCCGCGGATGCTTGGGGTCGTCCTCGATTGCCGCGCGAATCCGCGAGATGTGCACGTCGATGGAGCGGTCGAACGCTTCGAGCGGTTCGCCTTTCATCAGATCCATCAGCGCGTCGCGCGACAGTACCTTGCCGGCGCGTTCGGCCAATGCCACCAGCAGGGCGAATTGATAGCTCGTCAGCGAGCGCTCGACGCCATCGACCCGCGGCACGCGCGCGCCCAGATCGACCTCGAGTCGGCCGAATCGCAGGCTCGACGCTGGCTTGGCGTTGCCGCGCTGGCGACGCAAAATGGCGCGCAGGCGTGCCAACAACTCGCGCGGCTCGAATGGCTTGGGCAGGTAATCGTCGGCACCCAGCTCCAGGCCGACGATGCGGTCGGCGGCATCGCCGCGCGCGGTGAGCATCAGCACCGGCAAGTCATGGTCGCTGCGCAACTCGCGCAGCACGTCGAAGCCGTCTCGATCGGGCAGCATCACATCGAGAATCACCGCATCGAACGGCTCGCGGGTGATGCGCGCCAGCCCGGCGCCTGCGTCGCCGGCGACCGTGACACGCATGCCGGATTCGCCCAGGTATTCACTCACCATGGCGCCCAGCCGGGCATCATCCTCGATCATCAGAATGCGCTGAGTCATCGGTGCGGCATGGGTCAATGCGTGCGATTGAATGAGGATGCGCCAGAACGGGCGCGACGCAATTCAAGATACATCAGGCTAGCTCCGAGCGATGTCCGGCCTGTCTCGGTCGCGTAAAGCTGTGTAAAGCACGCAGCGCGAATCGCGCGACGCCGCGTCTCATGCGCCGCGACCTTGGATCGGAACCTCGATCGGGCCGCGCACTGTGCGCATGCTTCGTTCCGCGAGCAGATGCTCGTACACACGAACGGAGAAGCAACATGGGCAGTACGATGAAGCGCGTCGGTGCGGTGCTGGCTTTGAGTGCGGCGGCAGTGATGGGCGGATGCTATGTAGTGCCTGTTACACCCGATGGACGCCCGGTGGCGGTGTATCCGGTCCCCCCGACGACTGCAAATGCGCCGGCTGCACCCGCAAGCACATCGATGACCGCGCGTCTGTATCCCACCAATGATCTTGCCGCGCACACCGGCGTGCTCACCGGTACGGTGACGAATCACCTGAATGGGCGCGGCGAGTTCCATCTCGCGGTGGCGGGTGAAATGCTGAGCGGTGAGGCGACTCGGGTGGCCAACAACACTCGCCGCGGCGTTGCCAACGCCTACGGGGCCCGAGGCACCTACATGAACTGCCAGTATCAGATGAACTCAACCACGCAGGGGAGCGGCGAATGCACCATGTCGAACGGCGGCCGCTACCAGTTGCACATCGGCAGCTGAGCACGCGCAGTCCGCTACGAGAAACCCCGTCGGGGTCGACCCGGCGGGGTTTTCTTTTCTGCTGATCGGCGAGACGCGTGCCGCAGATACCGGCGATCTCAACGATCGACGCCACCGATGCACACGTACTTCACCTCGAGAAAATCCTCGATGCCGTACTTCGATCCCTCACGGCCGATGCCCGATTGCTTCATGCCGCCGAACGGGGCGACCTCGGTCGAGATCAGGCCGGTGTTGACGCCGACGATGCCGTATTCCAGCGCTTCAGCAACACGCCAGATCCGGCCGACGTCGCGGCCATAGAAGTACGCGGCCAGACCGAATTCGGTGTCGTTGGCCATGCGGATCGCCTCGGCTTCGTCCTTGAAACGGAACAACGGCGCTACCGGGCCGAACGTTTCCTCGCGTGCCACGCGCATCGCCGGGGTGACGTTGGTGAGAATCGTCGGCTCGAAGAACAAGTCACCGGCGCTGTGCGATTTGCCGCCGAGCGCCACCTTAGCGCCCTTGGCGATGGCGTCTTCGATGTGGCTCTTCACCTTGGCAATCGCGGGCGCGTCGATCAGCGGCCCGATCGTCACGTTGGCGTCCATGCCATTGCCGACCTTGAACTTCTGCACTCGCTCGGCAAGCTTGGCCGCGAACGCGTCGTAGACCTTGTCCTGCACCAACAGTCGGTTTGCACACACGCACGTCTGCCCGGCGTTGCGGTACTTCGAGGCGATCGCGCCCTCGGCGGCTGCATCCAGATCGGCGTCGTCGAACACGATGAACGGCGCATTGCCACCCAGCTCCAGCGACACCTTCTTCACGGTGCCCGAGCACTGCTGCATCAACAGCCGGCCAACTTCGGTAGAACCGGTGAACGACAGCTTGCGGACCTTCGGATTGGATGTCAGCTCGCCGCCGATCGTCGGTGCATCGCCGGTGATGATGTTGAGCACGCCCCTGGGCATGCCGGCGCGCTCGGCCAGCTCGGCGATCGACAGCGCCGACAACGGCGTCTGCTCCGCCGGCTTGAGCACGACCGTGCAACCCGCCGCGAGCGCAGGTGCAACCTTGCGCGTGATCATCGCGTTCGGAAAATTCCACGGCGTGATCGCGGCGCACACGCCGATCGGCTCTTTCAGCACGACGATGCGCTTGTCGCCCTGATGGCCGGGAATCACGTCGCCGTAGACGCGCTTGGCCTCCTCGGCGAACCACTCGATGAACGACGCGCCGTATGCGATCTCGCCCTTGGCTTCGGCGAGCGGTTTGCCTTGCTCGACGGTGAGGATGGCGCCGAGATCGTCCTGCGCCGCCATCATCAATTCGAACCACTTGCGCATGACTGCGGCGCGCTCCTTGGCGGTCTTCGCGCGCCAGCCCGGCAGTGCGGCTTCGGCCGCATCGATCGCGCGTTTGGCCTCGGCCGCCCCCATGTCGGGCACGCTCGCGATCAGTGCGCCCGTGGCCGGGTTGGTCACCGCAAAGTGCTTGCCGCTGTCGGCATCGCACCACTGACCATTGATGTAGCACTGGGTGCGAAACAGTTTGGCGTCTTTCAGTGCGACGCCCTTGAGTCCGGCTTCAGTCGGTGCGTTCATGGTGCCTCCGGGTTGCGTTCGAACCTGACTACTTCACCTGCAGCATGATCTTGCCGATGTGCTGGCTGGATTCCATGAGTTGATGGGCCACCACCGCGTCGGCGAGCGGATGCACCTTGTGGATCACCGGCCGGGCGACGTTCTTCTCCAGCAACGGCCACACTTTGTCGGCCAGCGCGCGTGCGATCGCGGCCTTCTCGTCGATCGTGCGCGGCCGCAGCGTCGATCCGGTGATATGCAGCCGCTTCATCATGATCGGCGCCAGCTCGATCTCGACTTTCTGCCCCTCGAGAAACGCGATCTGCACCAGGCGACCATTGGGCGCGAGCGAGCGCAGATTCTTGTTGGTGTAGCTGCCGCCGACCATGTCGAGGATCACGTCGACACCGCGCTTGTCGGTCGCGGTGAACAGTTCCTTGGCCCAGTCCTGGGTTCTGTAGTTGAACACCACGTCGGCACCGAGCCGTTTGCACGCGGCGACCTTGTCGTCGTTGCCGACGGTGGTGAATACCTTCGCACCGAACGCCTTGGCCAGCTGGATCGCGGTGATGCCGATACCGCTCGAGCCGCCGTGCACCAGGAATGACTCACCCGCTTTCAGCGCGCCCCGGTCGAACACGTTGGTCCACACGGTGAAGTACGTTTCCGGAATCGCCGCGGCCTCGAGTTCCGACAGGCCGCGCGGAATCGGCAGGCAATGCGGCGCGGGCACCGCACAGTACTGCGCATAGCCGCCACCGGGCGTGAGCGCGCAGACGCTGTCGCCCAACTTCCACTGCGTCACGCCCTCGCCGAGCGCGACGACTGCGCCCGCCACTTCGAGGCCAAGGGTCGGAGAAGCGCCTGGCGGTGGTGGATAGTCGCCGGCGCGTTGCGCAACGTCGGGTCGATTGACCCCGGCGTAGTGGACTTCGATGAGCACTTCTCCGGCTTTCGGCCGCGGCGTCGCGGTGCTGGAGACCTTCATCACCGTCGCGGTGCCACCGGCGCCGTGATCGATGAACTGCATGGTGTCGGGAATCATCGGAGGGTCCTGGTTTCGGCGCGCTGCGTTCACCGAGCGCGCCTCGGAAGTCGATTGAGCCGGCAATTCTAGCCGCTGCGTCCACGGCCTCGCCGCCAGCGACAAACGAAACAAAACGCCGTGCGCTTGAAGCGATGCGGACATGCCGCGTGCCTACAGTGTCGCAATCGATCTTGGTGGATAGCTCCCCCAAGCCGACTTTCCATGCCGCCTGACGGTAAGCCTGTTGGCCCGCTTAAGGAGTCGCACCCATGTTGCCGCAACGAGTTTCAACCAGTACTGGGCAATGGCCCTATCTTGGTCCTGCCACTGAACCGGCCCGCACGGTCGGGCGCTTTCGTGAATCGCCGCGTGCGAAAGTGCTGCGTGCGACGCTTGGCACGGTGGGTCAACTCGCACCTGCGCTCGCCGCGCGCGTCGGCTATCGACTGCTGTCCACCCCGCCTTACACGCAGGAGCGCCCGTGGCAGCAGCGGCTTCGCGACAAAGCCACGGTATCGCGACGCGTCGAACTGGGCGATGGCAGCTTAGCCGTGTTCGAGTGGGGCGCGCTGACCGATCCGACGATCCTGCTGGTGCACGGCTGGGGCAGTCGTGCCACGCACCTGGGTCGCATGATAGAGCCGCTGGTAGCCGGCGGCTTTCGGGTCGTGGCGTTCGATGCGCCGTCGCACGGCCACTCCAGCGGCAAGCGCACCGATCTGGTCGCTTACGCCGGCGCGATTCACGCCGTTGCGCAGGCGAGCGGGCGGTTGCACGGAATCGTCGCGCACTCGTTCGGCGCGGCAATGGCGCTGCTGGCGATGCGCGACTGGGGTACCGATGCGCAGCGGCTGGTGCTGATCAGCGCGTTCGAGCACTGCCGTTGGCTGTGTGATGCATTCGGCCGGTATGCCGGGCTGCCGCCGGCCGTGGTCGATCGCATGCGGCAGATGCTGGTCGAGCGTCACAACGGCCGGGTCGACTGGAATCGCATGTCGGTAGTGGAGATGCTGCGCACCATCAACCGGCCGACGTTGCTCGTACACGACGAGGACGACGGCGAAATCCCCTTCTCACACAGCATCGCGCTGTTGCAGGGCGCCCCCAACGCCACCATGCACGTCACCCGCGGCCTCGGGCATCACCGCCTGCTCGGTCAGGCCTGCGTCATTGATCGCGTCGTCGCGTTCGTCGGTGATGCGGCGGCGCAATTGCAGAACTAAAGATTCGACGATGCAACACCATCCCTCTCAATGGAGCAAACGATGTACGCCAACTATCTGAATGAACGATCCGACCAGGTCAGACCGGCAGTCGTGCTGCTGATCTGCGCGATCGGTCTGTGCTTCTACTTCTCGCCGATGTTGTTTGCGATGGCGGATCGGATGGCCGCCTAGGCCAGGACAAAGGCACTCGCACGGCCCCGGGATCTACACGATCTCCTCGGCGAACCGGTACGCGCCATCGAGCCAGGCGAGGATCTCGCGCGCGGCCGGATGATCGATTGCGCCATATCGCGCGCGCAGTTGCTCAGCGCGCGGGCCCAGCTGGTCGAGACCGACATCCTGAAGCGCATCCAGATCTTCGCGCAGCAGCGCGGCGAAGCGCTCGCCCACTACGTTGCGCGCGGCCTCGTCGAACGCTGCCTCAGGCGCGTAGGCCTCGGCGAGCCGGTACGCCTCGACCAATGTCAGTGCCGGAATGCATGAGAGCGTTGGCTGCAGCGCTGGATTGATCGCATGTGCATGGACCACGTCGTCGAGAGTTGCCGTGCGCCCGGTGAACGCGCGCAGATGCAGGTGCTGCGACATCACCGGACCGTCGTTGACCGGATAGTTGTCCCACAGCACCGGCTTGCGTCGCAGTTGCGCGCCGACCATCTCAAGATGCGCGATCGGCAGCTCGCGCGCGCACACCTGCTCGCCGGTCCAGAACACGTCGATCGCCGGATCGAGCGCAGCGCCCAGACGTTCGACGTAGCGCTCGGGCCGTGGTCCGAGCTTGAGATCGAGGCGCGGATCGGTGGAGTAGTACGTCGGGCATATGATCACTTGCGACGCGTGCGTACGCTCGGCCAGCCAGTGGGCGATGCTGGCCTGATGCTCGGGCAGATCCGGCCGGCCGCTCGGATAGTCGTCGAACAGCAAGCCGACGATCTGTACGCCGAGTTCATCGCATAGCGCGAGCTTGTCGGCCAGCGTGCGCTGCGCCTGCGCATCGAAGCTGCGATCCGCACCGAGCGGACTGATTCCCACGCCGAAGCGAACGTTCGCACGCGAACAGGTCGCCGCCAAACGCGCGAGGCGCTCGATCTCTTCGGTACTCGGGGGTGCCTGCCAGCGCCGGCGCAGCAGCGACTCCGCCTTGGGCGCGTAGATGAAAAAGCGATAACCGAACGGCGCAAGGAACTCGATCGTGCGTTCGCGGTCGATCGCGCTCCAGGGCGTGCCGTAGTAGCCCTCGATGATGCCCAGATCGGCGGTCATGGTCACTCGTCCGAGGTTCCCTCAGAATTCTGCCATGCATGCGAGAGCTCAATCCATCGTCATGACCCTCGCCGAAGATCGCGCGGCGAGCACCGCTGACGTATTCGGTGTGTCGTACCGCGTCGATGAGTACGACTGCCTGGCGCTCGCGCAAGCCTTGCGCGCACGCGGCCTCGATGTCTACTTCGTCAACTGGGGCGACGTGGATGTCCAGGCCAGCCGGCTGCGACGCGTCTACCACAGCAATCGGGGCATCTACGTGCACGATGTTACGTGTGCGGCGTTCGACGCAGTGTTTCTCTACAAGATGGAAGGGTTTCTGCGCGAGCAGCCGCGCTTCTTCGCGATGGTGGCGATGTTCGAGGCGTCTTGCGTGACGGTCATCAACGATCCGGCGACGATCCGGCACAACATCGACAAGCACTACCTGTTCGAGCTGGCGCGCCAGGGGATTCCGATCATCCCCACCTGCCGGCTGACGGTCAACGGATCCGCGGCAAAAGGGGGCGCAGCGAGCATGCTCACACACGATGCGGGCGCGGCGATTCCATTCGTGGGGTTGATCGAGTCGACGCACGAGCGGGGCGAGAGCATCGTGCTCAAACCCTGGCGCGGTGAACGCGGCGATGCGGTCGTGCGTCTGGATGCGCGCGCTCCGCGCGCGGCATGGCACGAGCTCGCGCGCAACATCGATCCGTCGCGCTATCTCGCCCAGGCCTTCATGCCCTCGGTGCGCGCCGGCGAACGCAGCCTCGCGTTTCTCGGGCACACATTCCAGCACGCCGTGATCAAGTTTCCCAATCCGCGAGATCCCGATGAGTTCCGTTGCAATGAATCGTTAGGCGGGACGGTCGAGCCGTATCGACCCACCGATGCCGAACTCGCGCTCGCCGGCCGCATCCTGCGGAGCTACGAGGCGCTGGGTTATCCGGTGCACTTCAGCCGCGTCGATCTGATCGACTCGCCGCAGGGGCCGCTGCTGATGGAGGCGGAACTCCTCAATCCGTCGATCTACGCCAACTACCTCGGGCGCGGTCAAGCGTTTGGAGCGGCTTTCGCCGACTACGTCTGCACGTTGCTTGGTTCACGACGCTGACCGCACCTGATCACGTAGCCATCGCACCAGCTGCGGTCGCGCATCCGCCACGCAATGCCAGCGGTCGTACTGCGTGAAGGTCGTGCCGCAGCCGTTCAGTTCATTGATCTGCTCGCCGATGAAATCGACCGAGCCGATCTCCAGGCCCGAGAGCCGCCACACCGCCTGCGCCGCGGCGAGGTCGCGCGCGAATTGCCGTGCTGCCACTCGCTGGGGGCGGGCGGCGTTCGATTGAATGGGCTTGTCGTAGAAGTAGCGCGCAATGCGGGTCGAGCGTGTGCCGACCCCGTCCCATGGTCGCGGCCGATGTTCGATGATCCGCCCGTCGACGCACGTATCGCCGACGAACCACAGGCGTTTCTCGGGCCCCTCGACGAGCGGTTGCACGCACAGCGCATCGAGAGGGTGCGTGAGGCGTGTGTCGATTGCCTCGATAAACGTTCGGGTCGACGCGAGCGAATCGAGCCGTACGACCTGCTGGCCGGCGCCACCCCAATTCGGCTTGACCACCAGCGCGCCGTAGCGTGACTGTAGATCGGCAAGGCGGCGCTGCATCGTGGTCTTGGCTCGGCGTGCCAGCCGATGCGTCGGAATCACACGCAGGTCCGCGCGAGTGAATCGCTCCAGCCAGAGCTTGAGTGTCGCTCGTTCGGCCGCCACCGTATTGATGACGCGTGCCACGTGTCCCCGCGCCAGCAACGATTCATAGAAATCATGCTGCGCCTGCAGGAACAAGCCTGGCGAAGCGAAGCCGAGCGCAGCGTGGTCGAGATAGAAGCCGTCGCTGTAGTTGATCCACAGCGTGCCGCGCGGGGCGAACGAGCCGATCGACGCAAAGCGGCCACCATGCTCACGCCGATATCCGGTTACGCGTGCGCGCCTGAAATCGATGCGATCGAGCGGCACGACGATCAACTCGCATTGCGTAGCGAGCGCGGTGACCATCGAACGCACCGTCTGGAAGCGCGCGCCGCGCACCAGCAGCGGATTGACCGTCAGGAAGACGCGCACGGCGACATCTCGAACGGCAGCATGGCCCGGCACGA
>CADECO010000109.1:7817-15270 GCA_902825905.1 uncultured beta proteobacterium | reverse complement strand
GTGGGGCGACGAGAGCCGCTGGCAGGAACTCTTCAAGCAGTACCCGGGCGGGCGGCCCGCGTCGGCGGAGGAGGTCGCGGACCTCATGGTGTTTCTTGCCTCGCCGCGCGCGAGCTACATCACTGGAACGATCGTTACGATCGACGGAGGTATCGCGGCCCGCGGTTCCATCATCAAGTAGCGGCGCTGCCGTGGGCGACTTCGACTTTCGCGACCGCCGCTTCGTCACTGCGGATCCGAGTTGGAAAACAGCGGGCCTCGAGCGAAGGGTTGGCCGTCGCTCCTTGGTGGCTACTTGGGCTCCTTGGGCGGAGTGCGCACCAAGCGAACGTGGTTGGTTTTCGAATCATCTGTGGCGGACCAGGCGTCGCTGTTGCCGATGGCCGAAACCACGGAAACGCCCTGACCCTCTCGGGTGGACGTCCAGAAGGATCCGCCAGACGACCAAGCTGGCTTGGTTGGGAACACCTTCAGACTCATGGACGGGTTATGGCAGTTGGGCTCCCTCAAGCTCACCAGTTCGGCCTTTGTTGGAAGACGCCAGCCTTCTTCAGCAGCGCTCTTCGAAGTTGCCAACTTCTGAGCTTGAGCAAAGGTGACCCTCGGCCCCGGATTCACGGCATTCGGATCGTCAGCAACGCATGTGTCACCGGTCCAAGACTGACCCTCGATGCACCGAGCCCAGATCAGACCGGACTTCTTGTCTTGGACCTGTCCGCCTGCTGCTCGAAACACGAAGTCTGCCTCGCTGCGAACGAGCGGACCGTTGCATGTCTGTTCTCCAGCGCCGACGGGCCCTGATATCGAGACCAGGGCAAGAACGACCACGGGGAATCTTGTGCGCACGGTGCCTCCCTGTGACGGCGGCCGCCCGATTGATGCGGTGATCAGGCGGCGCTCATGAGGTCGGCGCTCAGCCCGCCTGCTTGAGCATCGTGTCGGCGTCGGACACTTCGAATTTGCCCGGGCCCTCGACGTTGAGCGACTTCACCACGCCGTTGTCGACGAGCATCGAGAACCGGTTCATGCGCATGCCCATGCCGCGCGCAGTGAGGTCGAGTTCGAGGCCAAGCTTCCTGGTGTAGTCGGCGCTGCCGTCGGCGAGCATGCGCACCTTGCCGCCGACTTTCTGCTCGCGTCCCCAAGACGCCATGACGAACGCGTCGTTGACGGCTACGCACCAGATCTCGTCGACACCCTTGGCACGCAGCTTGTCGAAATTGGCCACGTAGCCGGGGAGATGTTTCGCCGAGCACGTCGGTGTGTAGGCGCCCGGCAGGCCGAAGATCGCGATCTTCTTGCCCTTGGTGGCATCGGCCACCGCGATCGGATGCGGATTCATCGGGCAGCCGTTGGCCGGGTCGAACTCGTTGCACTCGGTGAGATTGCCTTCGGGCAGGCGATCGCCCACTTTGATGCTCATCGCAGAAACTCCTTTTGTTGCGTTGGCGCGCAGCGGGCGTCGGGACCTGGCTCGTCGTCCTGGACGGAGTTGTGCATTTTTGCCGCTGCGCAGACAGGGATTGCGCATGTGATAACGCGCGCGGCGCAAGAATCGCAGAGGCAACTGATGATGTCAAAGGTGCGACGCCCGCGCCTTCAGCCGACGCGAATGCGGACGCGTCTGGACATCGCAACGCTGTCTGGACATCGCAACGCTGTTAGCGCCACCGGGGTAGTGGCGCCCGGCCCCGATCCGATCGAGCGATCGTCGGCTGAGGCAGTCCGATCGAACCATTCGCGCGCAATGCCGTGCGCACGCGTGGTCCACTATGAAGATCAACAAGAAGCGGATCGAGCTCTCCCCCTCCCGACTCATGCTGTCGCATCGATCACCGCAGGTGGACATGTCTGCACCGCTGGCTGGCACATTGCGCCGCCAGGAGGTGGTGGACACATCGCGCCAGATCGCGCCCCCGATCGATACGCCCCGTTGGGCAATCGAGCTGGCGCGGATCGTCGCAGTGGCCGTCTGCTTCTTCGTGTTGCAGTGGATCGGCTGTGGCGGCTGGCCATTGGCGCCGGCGCTGGCGATCTGTTTCGCGATCGGGCTGGGCCTGGCGGCAATCGTGCGCTACGGCTATCACATGGCGATCGCGCTGTTCATTGCCAGCACCGGCTTCTGGTTGGTAAACGGGCTCTCCGTTGCTCTGACGCTGGCCGCCGCAGTAGGCGAGACGAGCATCCTGATCGCCGCCGCCAGCTTCATGCAGTGGCGTGGCCTCGACTGGCGCCTGCGCAAGGTCGAATACATTGCCACGCTTTGCCTTGGCGGCATCTTCATCGGCGCCGCCGCATCCGCCCTGCTGCACGAGACGGCCCTGGTGGCGGGCGGACTCCACGATGGCGACGGGATGTGGGCGCGCTGGCTTGTGGCGTGGGCTGCGATGGCGCAGGGGGTGCTGATCGGCATGCCGCTCGTGCTGTTGTGGTTGCACCGGGCGCGCGCCGACCGCAGCTCGATCGAGGCGCTGGGCCTGTCGCTACTGGTCGTGGGCATGCTGCTGTTCGCGCCGACCGTGCTCGGCAAATTCATGTCGTTCACGACCGCACGTGACGCCATGCTGTTCGCACTGTTTCCGTTCGGCATCTGGGCCGCGCATCGGTATGCGCCACGCGAGGTGACGCTGATCAATCTCAGTGTGGCGATCGGCGCGCTCATCGACCTCAAGCTCGGGCGCGGCATCGGGACGGGCGAGACGCCTGCCGCAGCGCTCGGTCTGTTCCATGGATTCATCGCATGCTTCGCCTTGGTGACGCTGGTGTTCTCGGTCGTCAACATGGAGCGGCGTTCGGGCGCACGCGCGCTGGCGGCGAGCGAAACACGCTTTCGCAAGCTCACCGAACTGGCGAACGACTGGTATTGGGAGCAGGACGCCGGACTGCGCTTCACGCTGGTATCGCCCGGCGTGGCCGCCATCGGCGTCAATCGAGCGGATATCTCCGGCAGACATTTCTGGGACCTGCCGTTCTCCCTCTCGGAGGCGGAATGGTCGGCGCATCGGGCGATCGTCCAGGCACGGCGCCCCTTCCGCGATCTGCTGCTCACGCGGCGGTCCGGCACCGGCGAGTCGCGCTATTTCGTCACCAGCGGCGACCCGGTGATCGATCACCGTGGGCATTTCACCGGCTATCGCGGTGTGGTGCGCGAAATCACCAGCGAACGCCGGGCGGCGGAAGCGTTACGCCAGAGCGAGCAACGCTACGCGAGCGTCTTCTCCAACTCCTCGGCGGCGATGCTGGTGGTGCGGATCGACGAGGCGGGGCTCTATCGCATCGAATCGTGCAACCCCAGCGCCGAGGCGTTGCTCGAGCTGCCCGCTCGTGCGATGGCAGGCAGCACCCCGGAGCAGTGCTTCGAAGCTCCGTTGGCCGCAGTGTTCGTCGACCGCGTCAAGCGATGCGTGGTGGCCAATGCGCGGTTGACCGAGGAGCACGAACTGGCCCTGCGCTCGGGCACGAAGCACGTGGTCGAGACCCTGGTGCCGATGCGCAATGAATCGGCCCGGGTGGAGCGGGTCATCGTCATCGCCATCGACATCTCGGATCAACGTCGCATCGAAGAGCGGGCGCGTGTTTCGGAGCAGCTCTTCACGCGGGTGTTCCACGCCAATCCCACACCGATCGCCTTTTCGCGTTTGACCGACGGACGCATCACCGAAGTGAATGCCGCGTGGCTGGAGCTGTTCGGTGCGGTCCGATCGAGCGTGGTCGGGCGAACCGTGCACGAACTGGGCGTGATCGCCTCGGGCGAGGACTATCACGGCATCGTCGCGACGATGCTGCGATCCGGCTCGGTTCGCAATCGCGAATTCAGGGTCCAGCTCGCCGATGCTTCGAGCCTCGATATCCTGTATTCGGGAGAACTGTTGGAGCTCGGCGGTGAAACCGTGGTGGTGTCCAGCGTGGTCGACGTCTCGGCCATGAAGCGGCATGAGGACGAACTGCGTCAGGCCAAGGACAACTTCTCCAGAGTCTTCCACTCCAGCCCGGTGCCGATGATCGTCAGCTCGTATCCGGAGCGTCGCTACATCGAGTTGAACGATGCATGGCTGGAGTTCTTCGGCTTCTCGCGCGAGGAGGCGCTCGGGCGTACCGCCGTCGAACTGGGCGTGTGGCCCAAGTCGGTCGCCGAAGACAATGCCTGGATGGATTTCGTCAGCGGCCGACGGGTCCGCAATGTCGAGCAGCGCGTGCGTCGCAAGTCGGGCGAGTGGGCCGACGTGCTGGTCTCGGCCGAGCTGATCGAGCTATCCGGCGATGCACGCGTCGTCACCTCGATCATCGATATCACCAAGCGCAAGGAAACCGAGCAGCTGCTGCAGATGAGCGAGGCGCGCTTTCGCGACTTCGCCGAGGCGGCCGGTGAGTACGTGTGGGAGACCGATCTCGAATGGCGGTTCTCGTTCGTCTCCAACCGGGTGGAGTCGGTGCTGGGCTACATGCCCAAGGAGATGGAGGGCAGACTGATCAGTGAGTTCGCGCCACCGGGCGAAGATGACCGCTTCCACAAGGAGGTCAAGACGGCGCGCCGACTCGACGGCTCATTCCGCAATCTGGAACATCGGGTAGTCACCAAGACCGGCCAGATCGTGTGGCAGCTGGTCAACGCGGTACCGATGCGCGACCCCGAGGAGCGCATCGTCGGCTATCGCGGCACGGCGCTTGACGTCACCGAGCGCAAGCTCGCCGAGCAATGGTTCGAAGAGCTGGCCACGCACGACCAGCTCACCGGGCTGCCGAATCGGCGCCTGTTCGAGGAACAACTGGTGCGCGGCACCGCGCACGCGCAGCGTACCGGCCAGCTTGCGGCGCTGCTGTTCATCGATCTGGACAGGTTCAAGACCGTCAACGATACGCTCGGTCATCAAGTCGGCGACGCACTGCTGAAGGAGATGGCGCGGCGACTGTCGGCCGCGCTGCGCAAGGGCGACACCCTGTCGCGTTTCGGCGGTGATGAGTTCGTGATCCTGCTCGAAGGGCTGCGCTCACCCGCCGACGCCGGGACGGTCGCCGAGAAGATCGTGGCCGAAGTCGGGGCACCCTGCGATATCGAAGGGCATCGCCTGACCGTGTCGTGCAGCATCGGACTGGCGCTGTTTCCGAACGACGCCACCGATGTCTCGACCTTGATGCGATATGCCGATGCAGCCATGTATGCAGCCAAGGCCGCCGGGCGGGATACCTACCGGTTCTTCTCGACCAATCTGCACGCGTCGCAGAGTCCGGCGAACTGGCTCGGTTCGGAGCTGCGCATGGCGCTCGATCGGGGCGAGTTTCGTGTCCACTATCAGCCGCGGGTGGCGATCGCCGACGGCCGCGTGACGGCGGTGGAGGCGTCGCTGCGCTGGCATCATCCGCAGCGCGGAATGCTCGGTCCGGAGCGCTTCATGCGCGTGGCCGACGAGGTGGGCCTGGCGCGGCCGCTCACCGAATGGCTTCTCGACCACGCGCTCGCGCAGATCCGCGAGTGGCGGGCCGTGCCCGAACTGCGCATTCCGGTGGTGTTCAGCTTTGACGGTATGGCCTTCACGACGTCGCTGGTCGAAACGGTGCGCTCGGCACTGCAGCGGCAAGGACTGCCGGGCGACACCGCTCAGGTCGAAATCAGCGAGAGTGCCGCGCTACGCGATCTGGAAGCGTGCCGCGCCAACATCGACTACCTGCACGCCATCGGCGTCAAGGTGCTCATCGACGAGTTCGGCACCGGGTATGCAGCGGAGCGCTATCTGCGGCGGCTGCGCGTCGACGCGGTGAAGATCTCGGCGAGCTTCGTGAGCGAGATCGTGCAGAGCACCGAGGAACGCCGCCATGTGCGCGCACTGATCGAGTTGGCGCATGCCGAAGGCGTGAGCGCGATCGCCGAAGGCGTCGATTCGGCCGAGCAACTCACGTTGCTCGCGAGTTTCGGCTGCGTCGAGTACGCGGGGCGGCATTACCTCGGGCCGGTACCGCCCGCGGAGTTCGAGCAGCGTGCCCTGCGCACCACCAATATCTCGCGGCTGAACCCGAGGCGAACGTCGCGGGTGTAAGGCAGTGGGTCCGGCGGTTGGGGTGTGCTACTTGGCCAGCACGCGCATTGCGCGTTCCAGCCCGTCGATCGTGGTCGGATACATCCGATTACCCATGATCTCCTGCAGGACCTTGACCGACTGGCGATAGGGCCAGATTTCCTCGGGCTCGGGGTTGAGCCACACCGCGCGCGAATAGACCTGCAGCACGCGCTGCATCCAGATCGCTCCGGCTTCGTCATTGTGGTACTCGATCGAGCCGCCGGGCTGCAGGATCTCGTACGGACTCATCGTCGCGTCGCCCACGAACACCAGCCGGTAGTCGTGGTTGTACTTGTGCATCAGATCCCAGGTGCGGGTGCGCTCGCTGTGGCGGCGGCGGTTGTCCTTCCACACGAAGTCGTACAGGCAGTTGTGGAAGTAGTAGAACTCCAGGTGCTTGAACTCGGTCTTGGCCGCCGAGAACAGCTCTTCGCACAGCTTGATGTGATCGTCCATCGAGCCGCCGATGTCGAGCAGCATCAGCACCTTCACCGCGTTGTGGCGCTCGGGCCGCATCTGGATGTCGAGCAGGCCGGCGTTGCGCGCGGTCTTGGTGATGGTGTTGTCCAGATCGAGCTCTTCGGGTGCACCTTGTCGCGCGAAGCGGCGCAGCCGGCGCAACGCGACCTTGATGTTGCGGGTGCCAAGCTGCACCTCGCCATCGAGGTTGCGGTATTCGCGCTGGTCCCAGACCTTCACGGCGGTGCGATTGCGCGACTTGGTCTGACCGATACGCACGCCTTCGGGGTTGTAGCCGTAGGCGCCGAACGGTGAGGTGCCGGCCGTGCCGATCATCTTGTTGCCGCCCTGGTGGCGGCCCTTCTGCTCCTCGAGACGCTTCTTCAGCGTCTCCATGAGCTTTTCCCAGCCGCCCATCGCCTCGATCATCGCCTTCTCTTCGGGCGACAGATTGAGCTCGGCCTGCTTGAGCAGCCATTCGAGCGGGATCTCGGCGGTCTGGCCGGTGAGCGCCTCGACGCCGCGGTAGTAGTCGGCGAAGGCGCGATCGAACTTGTCGAAATTGGCCTCGTCCTTGACCATCGTCGCGCGCGCGAGATAGTAGAACTCGTCCATGCTCGGATTGATGACGTGCTTGCTGATCGCCTCGATGAGCGTCAGATATTCCTTGATGGAGACCGGCAGCCGGTGCTCCTTCAATTTGAGGAAGAATCCGATGAGCATGACGGTGGGAGGCGCGGGTCGATGGGTTGCCGTACGGCGGTGCGGGGCGTGCTAGCGATTCTGCCTGGCCATGAACACCAGTCGTTCGAACAGATGGACGTCCTGCTCGTTCTTGAGCAGGGCTCCGTGCAGCGGCGGGATGATCGTCTTGCGCTCCTTGGAACGCAGCGCATCGGGCGGGATGTCTTCGGCCAGCAGCAGCTTGAGCCAGTCGAGCA
>CADECO010000109.1:0-7717 GCA_902825905.1 uncultured beta proteobacterium | reverse complement strand
GGGCGCTCCAACGTGATGGACGCGTTGACGGCGAGCATCAGATCGTCGGTGGCGACGTAAGAGTCCGAGCCGGTGAAGCGCATGCTTGTATGTCCTTGCCGAGTCAAAGCGTTCGATTATAGCGAGCGCGTCACGATTCTTTACCGCGGGGAATCGGCTCGGTTAAAATCCGACGATTTTTCGTCCGACGTCGGGACGGAACGCGGCGGAAACGACGCGGGCAGCGGATTCCGTGGACGCAGCAGACCCAGCGGATTCGACCCCGGGCGCTTCCATTCCCGTTGCACACAACCACATCGAGCGAGGCGTCGTGAAGGGAAGGCTTACGAGGGGATTGATTGGAGCGGGCCTGATCGTTCTGGCTGCCGGCGTGCAGGCGCAGCAGGCGGCGGGCACCAAGGGCGATGCGGCGAAGGCCAAGGACAAGGTGTCGATGTGCATCGGCTGCCACGGTATTCCGGGCTATCGCAGCGTATTTCCGGAGGTCTATCACGTACCGATGATCGCCGGCCAGAATCCGGGCTACATCGTCAACGCACTGAAGGCCTACAAGGCCGGTGAACGCAATCATCCGAGCATGCGTGGCGTGGCCATGGCGTTGAGCGAAGAAGACATGGCGGATCTGGCGGCCTACTACGGTGCGGCCAAGTAGCGCGCGGGACAACGCAGCCAACGGGATCTCTCAGGGAAAGAACGCATGATGAGTATCGGATTCGTAACCAGATTTGTAGCGGCGGCAGTGTGCACGTTCGGCTGTTCCGCGGTGTTGGCCGCCGACATCGCCGCCGGGGCCGCCAAGGCGAAGCAGGTGTGCGCCGCGTGCCACGGTGAAGACGGCAACGGTGTTCAGCAGTTTCCCGACTATCCGAAGCTGGGCGGGCAGCACGCCGACTACCTGCTGCGGTCGCTGCGCGACTATAAGAGCGGCGCGCGCAAGAACGCGGTCATGGCGCCGATGGCGCAGGCGTTGAGCACGAAAGAGATGCAGGACCTCGCTGCCTACTATTCCAGCCAGAAGGGCGCGCTGCATGTGAGGCGGTAACGCAGCAGACGTGGCCGGTCGTCGACCGGCTCTCGCTGTCGGCCGTGTCAGGTCGGCGAAGCGGCGCGTAACACGGGAAGCTTCGTGTTTCGCGCTGTTCGTGTTTTCGGCGCCCGCGCATAGAGCAGCTGGCGTGCGGAGTGCGAAAGTCCGAGTCGCGGTGGTTTCGGGGATTGATGGTACCTTCCCGCGGACCACCCCCTCCGCCGAATCTCGCCATGCAACGCTCTGCCTGGATCGTCATCGTCTGCGCCGCTTTCGTCGTCGCGTTTGCCCTGGGCATTCGCGCGGCGTTCGGTCTGTTTCTCAAGCCGATCAGCGCCGAACTGCAGCTGGGGCGCGAAGTGTTCAGCCTGGCGCTGGCGATCAGCACGCTCATCACCGGTATCGGCGGGCCGTTTGCAGGGGCGCTCGCGGATCGGTTTGGCGCGATGAAGGTCGTCATCGGCGGGGCGATGTTCTCGGCCGCCGGCCTGTTGATCGCCACCCAGGTCACCAGTGGTCTGGGCTTGCAGTTCACCTTCGGCCTGTTGCTTGGCATCGGCAGCACGGCGGTGAGTCTGGGCATCGCGATGGGTGCGGTCGCGCGCCTGGTGCCGCAGGACAAACGTCCGCTCGCTTTCGGCATCATCATGTCGGCCGGCTCGATCGGGCAGTTCGTGATGATTCCCGGTGCGCAGTTCCTGCTCGGGCTTTGGGACTGGCGGGCGGCCACCTCGATCCTGGCGTTGGGCGCGGCGCTGATCATTCCAATCGCCTTCGGTCTGCGTGCGCCCCGAACGAGCGCTGCAGCTCCACCCGCAGGGGCGAGCAGCATGCGGCAGGCACTCGCCGAGGCGAGTCGGCATTCGGGCTTCTGGCTGCTCACCTCATCATTTTTCGTGTGCGGCTTTCACGTGTCGTACGTGCAGACGCACCTGCCGGCATTCCTCACTGATCGCGGGCTGAGCGGCGCGGTGGCGGCCCAGTCGCTCGCGCTGATCGGGCTGTTCAACATTTTGGGTTCGTTCGGCGCCGGCTGGCTAGGTTCGCGCTACCGCAATCGCTATCTGCTCGCGATCGTGTACGCCGGGCGGGCACTCATCTTCCTGCCGCTGCTCATGTTGCCGATGACGCCTGCGCTGGCGATGCTGTTCTCCGCGGCGATGGGTTTGATGTACCTGTCTACGGTGGTGCCGACGAGCGCGATCGTGGCCCAAGTGTTCGGTCCGCGCTATTTCTCCACGCTCTATGGCATCGTGTTCGGCAGCCATCAGCTCGGCGGGTTTCTCGGCTCATGGCTGGGCGGGAAGGTGTTCGACGTCACCGGTTCGTACGACACGATGTGGTGGATCGCGATCGGGCTGGCGTTGTTTGCCGCGATGCTTGCTGCCCCGCTGAAGGACGCACCGCTGCACCGTGCCGCGCCGGCGCCGGCGTGATCGGCGCGATCCCGTCGATCGATCAGCGACTCACCCGAGTGCACGACACTCGGGCTTAGTTAAATAATGCCCGCCCTTCGTCGGGCAGACGTGGCCCGAGGATGGTAGCGGTGCGTACAGTTGGCGGCTCGCCCCGCCGCGCCTCCCGATTCATGCCTACCAAACCCGTCGAGTTCGACTCAAGCGCGATCGGCGCGCCGGCGCAACCGGATCGGCTCGCGATCATGGCGACTCTGTACGGCCTGGCGCCGGCGCAACCCTCAGTTGCCCGAGTCCTTGAACTGCGGTGCGGCGACGGCGCTCACCTTCAGGCGATGGCCGCCCGCTATCGCGGCGCACACTTCGTCGGGATCGAAACCGACCGGTTGCTGATCGAGCAGGCGCGGCGATCGAGCGAAGCGTTGCGACTAAGCAACGTCGAGTTCACGCATCTGGAGGTAGAGAAGTTGGGCAGCGCCCGCTTCGACGAACCTTTCGACTACATCATCTGCCACGACCTGTTTTCAGCGCTGCGTCCGTCGCAGCAGGCGGCGCTGCTGCGCCTTTGTCGCGAAAGCCTCGCGCCGGATGGTGTCGCGTACGTGGGCTACGACACTTATCCCGGCTGGAAGATGCGCGAAGTCGTCCGCGACGCGATGCGTTTCAACGTGCGGGGCGTCGACCATGCGGCACTCAAGCTGGCGCACGGTCGCGCCATGCTCCAGTGGCTCGACGAGAACGCGCACGCCAAGACCGCGTATGGCCGCATGCTTGTGAACGAGGCGTCGCGCATCGCGGGGTGGTCCGACGCTCGCTTGTTCGGCGAGAGTTTCGAGCGCGAATGCCATCCGTGTTATTTCAGCGAGTTCGTGGCGCGGGCGCGGCAGCAGCGGCTGGCCTTGCTTGGTGAGGCGAATTTCAGCGAGCAAGCCGTGCATCAGCGCGGCAAGAAACTCGCGGCGGCGCTTGGACATCTGGCAGGCGAGGACTGGGTGGGGGCCGAGCAGTGCCTGGATTTCCTGCGCAACCGGACGTCGCGTCAAACGCTGCTCGTGCATGCGCACGCGGCCGCTTCGATCGATCGTTCGCCGCGCTCGGGGTTGCTCACTCGGATGCATTCGAGTTGCGACTACGAGCAGGCACCGATGCAATCGCCGTACGAGCAGGAGCGTGAGTTTCGCAGCCCCACCGGGCGGACGATCCGGACCGAGAATCTGGTCATGCAGGCGATGTTGCAGGCCTGGGCCCAGGCGTTTCCGCATTCGCTCGGGTTCGATGAGTTGCTTGCGGCCACCCAGCATCGGCGATTCGGCCAGCATCAGGCGCCGACTCGCGACGAGGTCGCCGAGACGATGCTGCGCTTTGCACGGGAAGGCGTGGTGCAACTCCACGTCGAGGCGGTGGTGGCTGGCAGGGCGCGCGACCGTCGTCCGCGAGCATTCGAGCCCGCCCGCGTCGCTGCGGCCATCGATCAGTCGATCGTGTGGAATCTGCGCCTGGAGCCGGTGGGTATCACGCCCGGCGAATCAACCGTGCTCGCCATGCTCGATGGCACGCTCGATGCAGTCGAATTGCGCGAGCGGCTGGTCGCGATGGCCGAGCGCGGGGCGATCGATCTGCGACGCGATGAATCGGAGCCGTCGCACGAAGGCGGGGCAGAGGACGAATCGGCGGCGAATGACGCGGGCGTTGCGGGTGAACGAAGAGCCGCCGCGGCAGCGCTGGTGCGTCGCGCACTGCGTCGATTCGAGCATGCGGCACTGCTCAGCGCCGGCGACGGATCAGCCGATTCTGACGCTGCTCGCGCCAGCTCGCGAGATTCCGCGCCGACCCGCGGGAGCGCCTTCCCGGCGAGATAGAGGCATCGAGCCGCGCGGGTGAGGACGCGCGCGCGTGACTTCGCAACCCGGTAGCGTCGTGAAATACTCCGGCATGCGCTTCAATCGAGGGGAGTAGCGATGGATCTGGGTATCAAGGGTCGCAAGGCGATCGTCTGTGCATCGTCGCGCGGACTGGGTAAGGCTTGTGCCCAAGCGCTCGCGCGCGAAGGCTGCTCGGTCGTGATCAACGGACTCGATGACACGCGGCTCGCCGGCGCGGTCGAGGAGCTCCGATCGAAGACCGGCGCGAACGTCGTTGGTGTGCGGGCGGACATCAACACCGATGCAGGGCGCGCAGCGCTGGTGGCGGCCTGTCCCGATGCCGACATCCTGGTGAACAACAACTCCGGGCCGCCGCCGGGCAAGCTCGCGGACTGGGATCGCGCAGCGTGGACCGCGGCGCTGGAAGCGAACATGCTCGCGCCGATCTTCATGATTCAGGCGCTGATCCCGGGAATGCGGGCGCGCAAATTCGGTCGCATCATCAACATCACTTCGGCGATGGTGAAGTCGCCGCGGCCGCAGATGGGCCTGTCGACCGCGGCGCGCACCGGCCTCACGGCGCTGTGCAAATCGCTTTCGCTGGAGGTGGCGGTCGACAACGTCACCCTCAACAACCTGCTGCCCGAGCGCATCGATACCGACCGGCAGAAGTACATGGCCGAGCGCATGGTGAAGCTCGAAGGGATCACCATCGAGCAGGCGCGCGCCAGGATCGCCGAGAGCATCGCCGCCAGGCGATTTGGCCTCCCGGATGAATTCGGCGATGCCTGCGCGTACCTGTGCAGCGCGCAAGCCGGATTCATTTCCGGCCAGAACCTGCAACTCGACGGCGGTTCGTACAAAGGCCTGATCTGACGGCATCGCCGTTCGGCGCGCAACGAGGCTGCGATGGCTGGAATTTCCCCGAAGTTGCACTACGTCAGCGAAGGCGAGGGCGCTGACGGCATCGTCTTCGTTCACGGCTTCACCTGCGCGCTGGACGATTGGGATGCACAGGCCGCGTACTTTCGCGATCGCTATCGGGTCGTGCGCTGTGACCTGCGTGGTCACGGGCGCTCTGCAGGGGCGATCGCCGAATGCGATCCGGTGGTGTACGGCGCCGACGTGGCGGCACTCGTGGACGCGTGTGCGATGCGGCGCGTGGTGCTGGTCGGCCACAGCATGGGTTGCCGGGTGGTGTTGCAGGCGGCGCTCGCTCTCGATGATCGAGTACGCGGCGTCGTGCTCGTCGACGGTAGCTATCGCGCTACCGCTGATCCGAAAGCGGCAATCCGTCAGGCCATCGAGCGTGCCGGCAGTTTCGAGGCGCACATCCGCCGACAGTTCGGCACGATGTTCCTCCGCGAGACGGAGCGATCACGCCGGATCATCGATCGCGCGCTCGCGATGCCGGCCGATGTCGCCGAATCGCTGTACGCGCGCATGACTGCCTGGGACGGCGAGAGATTGGCCGCCGCCTTGTCGCAATTGCGCGTGCCGTTGCTGTTGATTCAAAGCTCGGTGGTGCAATCCGACGGACTGCGCAGGTCACTGCAACCGGGCGACAAGGTGCCGTGGTTCGAGTTCGTCAGTGCACGAGCCGCGCGCATGCAGGCGCACATCGTCCCCGGCGCCGGGCATTTCACCATGATCGATGCGCCCGATTCGGTCAATCGCCATATCGAAACCTTCGCAGCGAAGGTGCTCGGCGCGGCTTGATCGTGAGCGCGAGTCGGGCGAGGCCCGGCTTGTTTCGGGAGTGTCCGCACACGGGGGCCTGCCCCTCGTAGCTTCTCGACTTGATGACCCGGCCTGCCCTCGGAGCCCCCTGGGCTAGAATCCGCGCTCTTCGCGACGTAGACGGTTCCATGAAGGTATTCGGGTTCGCTGGCTGGTCCGGAAGCGGCAAAACCACGCTGATCGAACAGTTGATTCCTCGATTGATCGCGCGTGGTCTCAAGGTGTCGCTGATCAAGCACGCGCACCACAATTTCGATGTCGATACGCCGGGCAAGGATTCGTATCGGCATCGGCAGGCCGGCTGCCACGAGATCATCGTCTCCTCGGAGAAGCGCTGGGCGCTGGTGCACGAGTTGCGCGGAGCGCCTGAGCTGACCCTTGAGCAGTTGATCGAGCGGATGGCGCCCGTGGACCTGCTGCTGGTCGAGGGCTTCAAGCGCTATCCGCAGCCGAAGCTGGAAGTGTTTCGGCGCGACAACGGCAAACCGCGGCTGTATCTGGACGATCCGCACATCGTCGGCGTGGCCACCGACGCGCGCTTCGACACCGATCTCCCGCAATTCGGGCTCAACGATTACGATGCAATCACCGAATTCATCCTGCGACACAACGAACTGACATGAACAAGGGGGGCACCCCCTTGTAGATCCCCGGAAAGTATGGAGCCTATGCATTTCGGGGATACGGTATGCAGAGGCTCTTTGGGGGACTATGAACAAGGGATTGCTGACGGTCGACGAAGCGCTGGCGTTGCTGCTGGCAGGCGCGCGGCGTATCGAACAGGTGGAAACGATCTCCGCGATGGACGCGACCGGGCGAGTCCTCGCCGCGCCGCAGTTCTCGACCATCGATGTTCCGGGGCATGACAACAGCGCCATGGACGGTTACGCCGTGCGCGCGGCAGATTGCATTTCGGGTAAGGCGCGGCTGCGCGTTTCGCAACGCATCCCCGCTGGAGCGGTAGGCAAGCCGCTCGAGCCGGGTACCGTTGCGCGCATCTTCACCGGTGCACCGATTCCGCCCGGCGCCGATGCGATCGTCATGCAGGAGCAGACCGAGGCCGATGGCGATCACGTCGTCGTCAAGCACAAGACTGCCGCAGGCGAGTGGGTGCGTCTGACCGGCGAGGATATCCGCGCGAGGAGCGAAATTCTTCAGGCCGGCATGCGCCTGCGCGCGCAGGACACGGGTCTGGCTGCATCGGTAGGTATCGGCACGCTGCCGGTGGTGCGCAAGCTGCGCGCGGCGATCTTCTTCACCGGCGATGAATTGGCCATGCCCGGGGAGCCGCTGCCGCCCGGGGGCATCTACAACTCCAGCCGCTACACGCTGACCAGCCTGTTGCGAGTGTTCGGTTGCGAGGTGACCGATCTGGGCATCATTCCCGATACGCTCGACAAGACACGCGAGTTCGTGCGCAAGGCGGCCGAGGGGCATGATCTGGTCGTGACCAGTGGCGGCATGTCGGTGGGCGAGGAAGATCACGTCAAACCCGCCGTCGAGGCCGAAGGGCGCCTCGACATGTGGCGCATCGCGATGAAGCCCGGCAAGCCGCTCGCATTCGGCCAGGTGCGCCGCGCCGATCGATCCGAAGCAGCGTTCATCGGGCTGCCTGGCAATCCGGTGTCGAGCCTCATCTGCATGGTGTTGTTCGTCAAGCCGTTCGTGCTGCG
>CADECO010000108.1:2117-15488 GCA_902825905.1 uncultured beta proteobacterium | reverse complement strand
GGCGGTCGGCGCGCAGGTCCTCGTCGCGGAAGCACTTGGTGATCTGGTAGTAGCGATCGAAGCCGGCCATCATCAGCATCTGCTTGAACAGCTGCGGCGACTGCGGCAAGGCGAAGAACTCGCCCGGATTGACGCGCGAGGGCACCAGATAGTCGCGCGCGCCCTCGGGCGTCGACTTGGTGAGCATCGGCGTCTCGATGTCGATGAATCCGGCCGCGTCGAAATACTTGCGCACCGCCATCGCGACGCGATAACGCAGACGCAGATTGGCCTGCATCTGCGGCCGGCGCAGGTCGACCACGCGATGCGTAAGGCGCGTATTCTCGTTGAGGTTCTCGTCGTCGAGCTGGAACGGTGGCGTCACTGCGCTGTTGAGAAGTTCGAGCTCGTGCGCGAGCACCTCGACTTCACCGGTGCCGATGTTCGGATTCACCGTGCCCTCCGGGCGACGACGCACCAGCCCAACCACCTTCAGCACGAATTCGCTGCGAACGCGTTCAGCCAGCGCGAAGGTCGCCGCGCGGTCCGGGTCGCACACCACCTGGACGATGCCCTCGCGATCGCGCAGATCGATGAAGATCACTCCGCCATGATCACGGCGGCGGTGCGCCCAGCCGTAGATGGTGACGATCTGTCCGAGATGAGACGCGTTGACCGCGCCGCAGTAGTGGCTACGCATGAGGGCTCTTAGAGCGCCTGACGGCGTTGCAGTCGGGCGCCATGGATAGGGAGAATTGGGAGCGCGCGAATTCTAACGCGGCCGACTTGGCCAATCGGCTCGAGTCACACGGCCCGCGGGAGCTTGGCGGCGGGAAGCTGATTGGGGTTCACCACGCCCATCGAGATGACGTACTTCAGCGCTTCGTCGACGCCCATGTTCAGTTCGATCACGTCGCCTCGGGGCATCATCAGGAAGAAACCCGAGGTCGGATTGGGCGTGGTCGGCACGTACACGCTCACCATGTCGGGCAGATGTTGGGCCACTTCGCCGCCCGGCTGGCCGGTCATGAACGCCACGGTCCAGCTTCCCTGCCTCGGGTATTGCACCAGCAAGGCTTTGCGAAAGGCTTGCCCCCCCGGCGCGAACATCGTCTCGCTGACCTGCTTTACCCCGCCGTACAGGCTTTTCACCACCGGGATGCGCGAAATGATGCGGTCCCAGAAACCCACCAGGCTGCGCCCGAGAATGTTCGACGCGAGCACGCCAGTGAGGATCAGCACCCCGATGGTCACGATGAGTCCGAAACCCGGGACGTCGTAGCCGGCCCAGGCCGCAGGCAGCCACTCGGCCGGGACGACAGCGCGCAGCCAGCCGTCCATCGCCGTGACCACCGACCACAGCACCCACACCGTGATCACCACCGGTACCCATACCAGCAGGCCCGCGATCAGATATTTCTTGAACAAGAATCGATCCTTTTCCAGGAGCGGATCGTCCGCAGCATCGCAGCTTACGTGATTGCAATTACCGATCGCGAACGCGCGCCCGAATGAACCCTGCGATGCCGCGCGCCTGGGCTCGCAACGGCATCCAACTGAATGACTCGCGCCGGGCCGTGAACGCCACTAACTGGAGGAGGATGAGGAAGGCGTGCTGGCACTGGTGGAACTGGGCGTGGCCGGCGTGCCGCCACTTGGGGCGGCGGCCTCTTTCGTTTCCTTTTTCCCGGCATCGGATTTTTCCGCCCCCGCAGTGGACGAATCGCCACCGCCGCCGCCAGCCGCTTTGTCGGCCCCGGCCTTGGCGTCCTTGTTCGCGTCTTTCGTGGTTGCGGCGGCGCCGTTGTTGCGAAAGTCGGTCACATACCAGCCCGAGCCCTTGAGCTGAAAACCCGCCGCGGTCAGCTTCTTGACCAGCGCTTCCTTACCGCACGAAGGGCAGGTCGTCAGCAGAGGGTCCGAGATTTTCTGCAGGAACTCCTTTTCCATACCGCAGGCATCGCAGCGGTACTCGTATATCGGCATGAAACCCTCCGGAAATTGCTGTTCAGCGCGGTCAACCGTACGGCCCGTCGGGCTCGCTCGCCCCGTGGATCGCGGACAGTCTTACTGACCTCGTGAGCGTGGCGCCTGGATTCAACCGGCTCGCACGGAAAGTGGTGCTGGCACGAGCCGGAATCAACTGGCGATGCTGCTCGCGCCCTGGGCGCATGTAAGTCGGAAAAAAAGCTGGCCGGGGATTCTACAAGAACGCCCCGACGGGTCCGCAGCAGCGCTGTACACGGCAAGCACAATGCAACGGCATGTCAAGCGTGACCGTTCGAACCTGACAGCCCGCCGTTCCTCTGCACCCATCCCCGGCCATCTTTGGGCGTTCGCCCTTTGTCGGTATCACTTTGGTAAGTCGTTCGCGCTTGACTACGATTGCTCCGTAGCGTCGTGTGTAAGCCATGTCAAACCATCAAAAAAGGCTACCTGCGACGGCATCGTTCGAGCAACGGTTAGGCAGCGGCTAACCATCGAAATGCTCAGGCGATGCAGCGGGGAGCGGAGCGTAAAACGCGCGTCGAGATGAGTCCCTCACGGGGCTTGCATTCGTAGTCACTGTGCGCTCGCGCGCAACAAGGAGTTCAGGCTTGAGCAGGGGCATCAATCTCGGATGGGGGACGCGCGAAGGGGGCTCGCGCGATCACGGAGCGCAATCACGCAACGCGGGTTGGCTCGCCGGCATCCTCGGAGCGATCGTCATCGGGTTGGCGGGCTGCGGCCTGGATCCTGGCGACGTGTTCGACGATTCATCGTTCGATCCGTTCGATCCACTGTCGAGCGAGACCGCGAGTCCAAGCGGCGGCGGTTCGTCCACTTCCCAACCCGCAGCGAACGTGCGCGGTGAACTCGCGGGCGTCGACCCGGGCACGCCGCAGTCGCTGCCGGCCGCGCAAACGACCTCGGCCGCCGACGCAATGCGGTTCAACGAACAAGCCAGCTTCGGACCGACCGAGGCGAACGTCGCCGAAGTGCAGCAAAAAGGCCGTGCCCTGGCGCTGGAGGAGCAGTTCTACAAGCCGACCAGCACCTATCAGGACCTGACGCCGATCTACAGTCAGGCCTGTGGCTCAGGCGCCGGCCAGACCTGCGAGCGCGACAACTACTCGGCTTTCCTGCCGCAGGTGCGCTTCTTCCGCAACGCAGTCCACGCCGAAGACCAACTGCGCCAGCGCGTCGCCTTCGCGCTGGGCCAGATCCTGGTGATCTCGAACGCCGAGATCGAGCGAGGCTACGCGATCGCGCACTATCAGCAGCTGCTGATGAATATGGCGTTCGGCAACTACCGCGACATCCTGCGCGAGGTGACGCTCTCGCCGGTGATGGGCCAGTACCTCAACATGGTGAACAATCAGAAGGCCGACCCTGCGCGCGGCACGGAACCGAACGAAAACTACGCGCGCGAATTGCTGCAGCTGTTCTCGATCGGTGAGCTGCTGTTGAACCCCGACGGCACTCGGCAGCTCGACGCAGTGCAGCGCGCGATCCCCGCCTACGACCAGGACCTCATCGAGGCCTTCGCGCGAGTGTTCACTGGCTGGACATTTCCGACCCGCCCGGGGCAGGCGCGGCGCTGGCCCAATCCGGAGAATTTCGTGGGTCGCATGGAAGTGTTCACCGATCGGCACGACACCGGCCCCAAGACACTGCTGTTCGGCGCGACGCTGCCGGCAAATCAGGCCCCCGACAAGGACCTGGACGACGCGATCAGCAATGTCTTCAATCACCCCAATGTCGGCCCGTTCATCGGCAAGCAGCTGATCCAGCACCTGGTGACCTCGAACCCGAGTCCGGCGTACGTCGCACGGGTTACCGCGGCCTTCAACAGCAACGCGCAGGGCGTACGCGGCGACATGAAGTCGGTGATCCGCGCGATCCTGCTCGACCCGGAAGCCTCAGGTGACGCCAAAACCGATGCCGACTACGGCAAGCTGCGCGAACCGGTGCTGTTGATGACAGGCGTCGTGCGTGCACTCGGCGGAACAACCGACGGCGTGTACCTGCGCAATCAATCGGAGCAGAACGGCCAGTTCGTGTTCGAGTCGCCGACCGTCTTCAACTTCTATTCGCCCGACTATCTCGCGCCGGGCACGACCGATCTGCTCGGCCCGCCGTTCAAAGTGCTGCACACCGGCACGATCTTGCGCCGGACCAACATGTTCAACGAGTTGCTGTTCACCAACAACGGCGTGATTCGGCCGACCACCGACTACCCGGGCGCAACCGGAACTACGGTGAGTCTCGCGGCGCTGCAGGCGATGGCTGGCTCGCCCGACGCTCTGGTGGATCGAGTCAACGCGTTGATGATGCCGAGCACGCTCGCTGCGGCAGATCGGCAGGCCATCCTCAGCGCCATCAACGCCGTGCCGGCCACCGATCCGGCCAAGCGGACCCGCACCGCCGTGTACCTGGTGGCCACTTCACCCCAATACAACGTCACGCGCTAGAACCATGTCGATCGAACTCACCCGGCGTCGTTTCCTGCTCAGCACGAGCGCGGTCGGCGCGGCATCGCTAGTGCCCGGCTTCGGCCTTCTCGACGCCGTCGGCCAGGCGGCCGCGGACTACAAAGCTCTGGTTTGCGTGTTCCTGTACGGCGGCAACGACGGCGCGAACATGGTCATCCCGGTCTCCGGCGCCGAATACACGCAGTACGCGTCGATCCGTGGCCCGCTAGCTATCGGCCAGGCCAACGCCGTCCCATTGGCGCAGGCGAGCAGTACGCGCTTCGGCCTGCATCCGTCGCTCGCGCCACTGCAGCCGATTTGGGCTGCCGGCAAGTTGTCGACCGTCTTCAACGTCGGCCCGCTGCTCCAGCCGCTCACGCGCGCCGAGTACCGCGCCAACCGTGCGCTGCGTCCCGACAACCTGTTCTCGCACGACGATCAGCAGACCCAGTGGCAGACATGCGCGCTCCAGACCGAAGGGCGCACCGGGTGGGGAGGACGCATCGCCGAGCGTGTCACGGCGCTCAATGGCGGCGCGGCCGTGCCGATCGGGCTGTCGCTGACCGGCAACGATGTATTCCTGACCAACAGTGTCTCCACCGGCTTCGCGGTTCCCTCGAGTGGTCAGTTCGGCCTCGCGGGCCTGGGTAACGGCACCGCCGAGCAGGCTAAGTACGCCGCGATGCAGCAGATGTGGACCAACGCCAAGGGTGGCACCCAGCGCATGGTCAAGGTGGCGGGCGAACAGATTTCCGGAGCAATCCTGGGCAGCCAGACGCTGTCCACCATCGCCAACGCTGCCGGGTCGACGATCCAGCCGCTGTTCAACAACGTCAATACCGGTCTGGGCCGACAACTCCTGCGCGCGGCGCGGATCATCGAAGGCCGCACGCAGATCGGTGCGAAACGGCAGATCTTCTTCGTCTCGCAAGGCGGCTACGACACGCACAGCGATCAGGCCACCGGCCACGCGGCCAGGTTGACCGAACTGGGTGCGGCGCTGCGCGCGTTCTACGACGCCACGGTGCAGTTGGGCGTGGCCGATCAGGTTGCCACGTTCACGTTCTCCGATTTTGGACGCACGTTCAAGCCGAACGACGGCGGTACCGATCACGCCTGGGGCAACCATCAATTCGTGATGGGCGGTGCAGTCAAAGGCGGTCAGACGTACGGAACCTTCCCCACGATCGCACTGGCCGGGCCTGATGATGCCGACAGCGAAGGTCGTTGGATCCCCACCACGTCGGTCGATCAGTTCGGCGCGACGCTGGCGCAATGGTTCGGGGTGGCCGCGGCCGACCTCGAGCAGATCTTCCCGAATCTTTCCCGCTTCAACACGAAGAACCTGGGCTTCATGGCGTAGGCGGTCACGACTGCGACGGCGGGAGGCGATCGGATCGATCGGAGATGAAACGAAGGATGCGCGGGCGCTCGGCCCACGCATCACCAGAGTGGTGCTGTTCGCGAGGTCGGAAGTGCTTCAGTCGCGACAGCGGTTTCACGGCGGGGCGTTTGTGGCTGTGGCGCGTCCCGCCGCTTTTTTTTCTTCTTGGGAAGTGGGCATGATAGCGCGCCCGCGAGGCTGGCCAAGATTGCGAATTCCGGCATTCGCGGGAATCTTGCCGGTCCGTGCATGGTCCATGCACTAGGCGCCTCGGCAGTTGGCCGGGGCGCGCCGCCGGAAATCCCACGGAATCGTCACGAAGTCGTCCTTCCATCCATTGGGCCGCCGCGGATCGGTCAAATGCGCGGAGTATCCTATGCAGTTCGATTCGAGCAATCACACAACATCCATGTCCAATCGTCTGTGGCCTCGTCTCAGGACGCCCGTCGGCGCGCGCAGCGCCGGCTTCACGCTCATCGAAATCATGGTGGTCGTGGTGATCCTGGGATTGCTTGCTGCGATCGTCGTCCCGAAGGTCATGAGCCGGCCCGATGAAGCACGCGTCGTCGCGGCACGCGCCGACATCGCGGCAATTCATCAGGCGCTCAAGCTCTACCGCCTGGACAACATCGCCTACCCCAGCACTGAACAGGGGTTGGGCGCACTCGTAGCGCGCCCAACCAGCAACCCGATTCCACAGAACTGGAAAACCGGCGGCTACCTTGATCGGGTGCCGAAGGATCCGTGGGGTCGCGAGTATCAGTACCTCAATCCGGGCCTCAAAGGCGAGGTGGACGTGTTCAGCCTCGGCGCCGATGGCCAGCCCGGTGGCGAGGCCAACAACTCTGATATCTACAACTAGCCGCCCGTTTGCACTCGCGTCGGACCTTCGGTCCACGACCGGGAACCGAATGGGTCCATGCACGATCCGATCCGTATGTTTCCCCGGTCGATCAGCTGCTTTTCATCGGCAACCCGCATGCTGACGCTCGGGCGGGGCCAGGCACCGGCTCGCACTTGTCGCGCCCACGCCGGCGGTTTCACGCTGATCGAAGTGCTCGTGGTGATGGTGCTGATCGCCATCATCGTCTCGGTCGTGTCGGTGCGTTTTCAGCGCGACGACCGCCAGATCCTGCGTGAAGAAGCGCTGCGCCTGGCGGCATTGCTCACCCATGCGCGCGATGAAGCCATCACCACCGGCGTGCCACTCGGTTGGCGCGGCGAGGCCAATGGCTATCGCTTCTTTCGGCGCGGGCCCAATCGCGACTGGATCGCTCTGGATCGCGACGACGTGCTGCACGCGCGCGAGATCGCCACACCGATGCGCCTGACCGATGTGCAGGTCGCGCAGACCAAGCAGAAAAGCGCCGCCGAAGCCGCCAAGTCGGAGTCGGCCCCGGCGATCATCTTCACACCGGCGGCGGCAAATCGGCCGTTTCGCATCGTGCTCGAGCTGAACGGCGTGTGCCTGCAGATCCGCTCCGATGCGCTGAGCGAGATCCGCGTGGAGGATGCCTCCAATGGTTGAGTCGTACCGCATTGCACGCAGCTGCGGCCCGCGGCGTGACCGCGCTCGCTGCGTTCGTGGATTCACCCTGATCGAGGTTCTGGTGGCACTGGCGATCTTCGCGGTCGCATTGGCCGCCTCGGTCCGCGCGGCCAGCATCAGCACCGACGGCGCGCTCGAAGTGCGCGAACGCATGCTCGCCACCTGGGTCGCACAGAACCATCTAGCCGAACTGGCCGCCGTCAGCGCGTTTCCCGAAGTCGGCGGCCGCAATGGTGAGGCCGAGCAAGGCGGGATCCGCTTCCGGTGGGAAGAGACGGTATCCGGAACGCCGAACCGGAACTTCCGCAGGGTCGAGGTTCGCGTCAGCGCCACCCGCAAGCCTGACTACATCGTTGCCCGCCTCGTTGGTCATGTGCGACGCGCAGAGTAATCGGACCATCCGCGGGTCAGCGTCGCATGCGCCGCGCTCGAAGGGCTTCACGCTGCTCGAGTTGCTGGTGGCAATCGCCATCTTCGCGGTGATCTCCGGGGTGTCGTACCGCGTGCTCACATCGGTGCTGGAAAGCCGTGAGCGCGTCGACGCCGAGAATCGCAAGTGGCGCACGCTGGCGATCGCGCTGGCGCGCATCGAACAGGATCTCGGTGCGATCCGCGCACGTCCGGCGCGTGACAGCGGCGGTGTAGTGCAGCCACCGCTGGTGGGCGTACAAGTGCCCCGCGGCAACGAAGGTCTGATCACGTTCAGCCGCGCGGGCCACACCAGCGAGAGCGGATTACCGGGCGCGCCGACGCGAGTGGGGCTGCGCATGGTCGATGGCACGCTGCAGTACATGAGCTGGCCGGCGCTCGATCAGGCACCGCGCACTGAACCCGAGGTCATACCGCTGCTCGCCGGCGTGCATGGCATCCGGTTCCGGTACCTTGATCGCACCGGCCAATGGAATGAACGCTGGCCTGCGGCTCCAACCGCACCCGGGACGCTCGACGTCGCCGCGCAGATCCTGCCACGCGCCATCGAACTGGAGCTCACGTTGCAGTCGGGCGAGCGTGTTCGCCGCGTGTTCGCACCGCTGGCCGGAGGGCTGCAATGAGCGGCCGCATCGGATCGCGCGCCGAACGCGGCGTCGCGGCGATCGTCGCGATCCTGATCGTCGCGCTCGCCGCCAGCGCAGCGACTTACCTGATTTCCCGTTACGCCCTTGCACTGCGCCATGTGGAGAACGTCGCGGCGCGCGCGCAGGCCGATCAACTGGCGCGTGCGGCCGTGCACTGGGCGGCGAGCGTCCTGGCTAGTGACGACCGCAAGATCGATCATGCGGGCGAGTTGTGGGCGCAACCGTTGCCGCCGATCCCTGCGGAAGACGCGACCCTCGAAGGCCGGATCCAGGACGAACAGGGCAAGTTCAATCTCAACAACCTGCTGCGCGGCGGCAAGGCGAGCCTGTTGGACGTCGCGATATTCGAACGACTGCTCGTCGGCCTGGATGTGCCCGCGAGGTTAGTCGACGTGATCGTCGACTGGATCGACCCTGACGACGAAACCACCCAACCCGGCGGCGCCGAGTCGACGACTTATCTGGCCTTGGATCCGCCCTACCGTGCGGCCAACATGAAGCTCACCGACGTGGGCGAACTGCTGCGCCTGAAAGGGGTCGACGAGGAGATCCTGCAGAAACTGTTGCCGCACGTGACGGCGCTGCCGCGCGACACGACCATCAACATCAATTTCGCCACACCGGAGTTGATGGTGGCGCTGGCACCGAATTTGTCGTTGAGCGATGCCAAGTCGATCGCCGAAGAACGTCGCAAGAAACCGTTTGACACCACCGAAGCATTCCTGAAACGCGTACCACCCGAGGCGGCACAGTCGATTAAGAGTCTGATCGACGTGAAGAGTGACTATTTCTCGGCACAAGGGGCCGTCCGTCGCGGACGCGTCGTTGCCGGTTATCGGGCGCTATTGGAGCGCATCGAGCGCAATTGGCCCAGTATCATTGCATTGACGGAGGAGCCCCTGTAGCGCCGTGCATCGCGCGACCGGCCTTCGAAACCTAACCAGATCTTTCATCGGACAGCGGTCGCTTGATCGCTTCCCAATCGACCATGGCACGCGCAAAGCTGAGCAACAGAAGCACGTTGCAGCTGCATCTTTCCGATGGCTGGCCCAATCTCGGCGCCGCCGAAGAGGCACGCTTTCGCTGGCGCCGCTACGAAGGCGTCAATGCGACCGTGGGTGTGTCGACCCTGCGCGAGATTCCAACTGCCGAAGACGTGATCGCGGTCATTCCGGCGAGTCGCGTGTCGATCATCACCGCGCACGTTCCGGCCGGAAGCGCCAAGAAGATCGACAAGATGCTGCCGTTCCTCATCGAGGAGCAGGTCGTGTCTTCGCCCGAGGACGTGTACGCGATGCTGGTGCGCCGGCGGGCTCCGAGCGACGAGAGTCTGATCGCGGTGGTCGACAAGAACTGGCTCAACCAGGCTTGCGGCGAACTCGACGTGCAGGGGTTCGAAGCGACTCGCACCGTGCTCGAAGGCGATCTGCTGAACAACATCAGCTCCGCGGACGAGTGGACGATGGTGCGCACCCAAAGCGGTGGGCTGATCCACTTCGGCGATGGTCATGCTGTCGCGCTGGACGGCGCCGGGGAAGACGTGCCGCCGTCAATGCCTCCGATGGGGTTGTCGATCGCGCTCGATGAACGTGCCAAGCTCGGGCTCAAGCCGGGCCAGATCCGCGTGTTCTCCGACTCGAACCTGGAGCCGCCCGATACCCAGAGCTGGTCGGATGCGCTCGGTGTGAGCGTCGTCGACGGCGGCCCCTGGGCACCCGAGTTGCTCGATGCGCGTCGCGTGCAAGGCGCCGATCTGCTCACTTTGCGCCGCGAGAAACGCATGTCGCCCGCGGCGGAATGGTTCGTTCGACTGCGCGCGCCGCTGGCCATTCTCGCGGTCGTGCTGGGGCTGCACGCGATCCTGACGATCGGCGACTGGCTGCGGCTGCGACACGAAGCCGCGACGCTGCGCAGCGAAATGGAAGCGCGTTTTCGCGGACTGTTTCCCGATGCCAAGACGGTCGTCGACCCCGCGCTGCAGTTGACGCGAGCCCTGCCCGATCTGCGCCGCGCGGCCGGCGAGCCCGCCGCCAACGATCTGGTGCCACTGCTTGCACAACTGGCACCGCGCCTGACTGCGCAAGGGATGCGCCCGCAACGCATCCGCTACGAGCGCGGCCAGTTGTCGCTCGACCTTCCGGTGCGAGCCGGCGAAACGCGCGACTCGCTCGAAGCGAAGCTGCGCACCGACAGTCTGAGAGTGCAGGTCGAGTCGGTGTCCAACAACAATGCGACCGTGCGCGTTACGGCGGCCGGCACTTCACCGGGAACCTGACATGCAGCAGCTGCTCGAGTACTGGCAGGCACGCAATCCGCGCGAACGCGCGATTCTTGGTATCGGCGGGTCGCTTGCGGTGATCCTACTGCTCTATCTGCTGGTGTGGGATCCGATTCAATCGGATCGGCAGCGCTTGCTGCGTGATCTGCCCAAGATGCGGGCGCAAGTCGATCAGTTCCGCCGCGATGCCGAGGAAGCCGAAGCACTGCGCGCCCGCGCGCGCGCGCGCACCCCGACCCAGGCACTGCCCGCAACGGTGGAAGCATCGGCCAAGCAGGCCCAGCTCGGCGCCGGCATCAAGTCGGTGCAGGCGATGGGCAACGATCGCGCGCAGATCTCTGGGGCCACGGTGCCGTTCGACGGCCTGGTTCGGTGGATGGCAACGGTCGCGCAAAGCGAAGGCATTACTGTCGACTCGATGCAGGCGAGCGCCGGCGAGCCCGGACGCGTTCAAGTCGAGAGCCTGATCCTCAAGCGATAGGCGCCAGACGTGGGTCGGTTCGGCACTTTCATGCTCTACGCACTGGTTGCGGTGCTGGCAGTGGTCGGGGCAACGCTGTCAGTGCTCCCGGCGAGCGTCGCTGCCGGACTGATGGCCGCGGGAACCAAGGGCCAGTTCAGATTGACGAACGTCTCGGGTACGGCCTGGAACGGGCGGGGCGACGCCAACATCGCGTCATTCACTCCGGGGCAGGCCCCGCTGGTGATCCGCAACGTCGAGTGGACCGTGCAGCGCTGGCGCATTCTGGTCGGCGAGTTGGCGTTGGCATTGCGATTCAACGGACCGGAGTTGAGCGGCAGCGTGGCTGTAACGAGATCGTTCAATCAGATACTGGCCCGCAACGTGCGGCTGTCGCTGCCGGCCTCGCTGGTCACGGTCAACGTGCCCGCCGCGCGCGAATGGAAGACCCCTGGCATGGTGCAAATCACTTCCGACAATCTGACCATCACGCCGCGAGGCATCCGCGGCGTCGGCGAGTTGAACTGGCGCGGCGCGGAAGCCGTCGGAATCGGTGCCATCGGCGACTATCGCGCGCTCCTGAAAGGCAACGGCGAGGGGCCGGCGGCGGTGGATCTGACCACGGTGCGCGGTCAGATCCGGCTCGAAGGGCGCGGCGAACTGAGCCCCAACAACCAGCTGCGCATGAACGTCAACTTGAATGTCGACGGCCCCAATCGCACGATGCTGCTCCCGCTGTTCGGCATGATCGGCAAGCAGCAGCCCGACGGGTCGGTTGCAATCGAGATCGATTCACGCAAGGCGCCGCCGCGCCCGGCGTCGATGAATCGATCCTCATGGACGAACGGAGTCGAACGTAATGGTCACCAGCCGCTTCCCGCGTGACAGTTCGCGCATGCCGCCTGCAGAAGACGGCCTGCAGCGCTGGCTGCCCAAAGCCATCATGGCGGCTGCGGTCGCCCTCGCGGCTTGGCTCGGCACCGAATGGTTCTGGCATTTCTCCAGTGTCGGCACCCCCGCCCGCGCTACCGGGCCGGCACAGATCAAACCTCGCGTGGACATGGCCAACGCCGCCGAAGTGGTTGCCGGCTCGCAGTTGTTCGGCGCACCGAAGGTGGCAGTCGCCACCGCGCAGGTGAGCACGCTCAACATCAAGCTCAAGGGTGTGTTCGCCGGCGATCCTTCGCGACCCGCCTTTGCGATCGTAAACACCGGCTCGCGTGACGAGTACGCATTGGCCGGCCGTGAGTTGATGCCGGGGGTGAAGCTGGACTCGGTGCACGCTTCGCATGTGCTGCTTAATCGCAATGGCACGATCGAACGCGTCAATCTGGAAGAGCGACCGCTGAGCTCCGGCGGAGCGCCCCGACTCTCTCCAGCGCTCATGGCACCGCGCCCCGCGCCCCGCGTGACGCCACCACCACCGCCGCCGCCCAATCCGCCGGCAATGAACGCGCCCGCGCCTGGACAACCCGGCCAGCCGGGACAGCCCGCGCAGCCCGGTGGCCAGCCCGGCGCGCCCTCGGTCAACCTCAACAATCTCACGCCGCAGACGAACTTCGGTCGGATCGGCGTGCGTCCGGACGGCGTCGCGGTTGAGGCTGCCCCGCCTGGCAGCATGCTTGCCAATCTTGGACTACAGCCTGGCGATGTCATTCGCTCGGTCAACGGTCAGGCTGTCACTTCTGAAGCCGATCTCGCTCGCATCGCCCAGCAGGCCGCGGCCAATCCATCGGTGCAGGCGGAAGTGATGCGCGGCGGCAGGATCGTGCCGTTGCAGGCACAGCTACGCCGCTAGTGGGTGAAGACGTTGGTTAGACACGCAGCCATGGATGCAGCCGGCTGATGCGAGTCGAGTCACCTCGCTCCACCCCGCAACGGCCGCAATGAAAAATCTGATCGAAGGTCGTGAACAAGGGCGCGGATGTCGCACTTCCGCTACGTGGTTCGCGGTCTAATCAATGGGCAAGCCAGCACGGACGACAGCGAATCCGTTTGGGCTCAAGCAGTTATCGCCCGTTCCCGCATCGCCGAAAAACCGTCACCCGGTGCATTTGCCGGGCTTGAAGATCGCGTGATATCGTGCTGATCCAAAAAGCATTTTCTCTGTCCGGAAGGCAATTCCCCGTGGTTATTCTGCGATCGCTCAGCATTGCGTTCGCGCTGGCGCTGTGCATCGGCACGAGCCAGT
>CADECO010000108.1:0-2017 GCA_902825905.1 uncultured beta proteobacterium | reverse complement strand
GCGGCAGTCGGCGGCGACGTCGGCTTCATCCGTATCGTCCCCGAGGCCGAAGCGAAGTTCTATCCCGGTCCGGGTGACCCGCGCCGCGCCGCCGGCGACCAGATCGTCACCGAGGTGTTCACGCTGCAGCACGAACAGGCGCAGCAGCTAGTGCCGGTGCTGCGGCCATTGGTATCCCCCAACAACATCATCAACGCATTCCCGGCCACCAACACGCTCATCGTCACCGACTACGCCGAGAACCTGCGGCGCATTCGCAAGGTGGTCGCTTCGATCGATCAGCCGCACCCGGGAGAGCTCGTCTCTCTGAAGTTGCAGCACGCCAATGCCGTCGACGTCGCCCAGACCATCCAGCGCCTCATCCCCGAGGCGGGTCAGGTTGCGCAACCGGGGCAGTCGCAGAAAGTCGCGGTCACTGTCGACAGCCGCACGAACTCACTGCTGGTGCGAGCCGATAACCCGACCCTCGCTTCACGCATCCGCACCGTCGCGGCGTCGATCGATCTACCGACCGCTGCGGCCGGCAACATCCACGTCGTTTACCTGCGCAACGCCGAAGCGACCAAGCTCGCCGAGACCCTGCGCGCAATCGTGACCGGTCAGGCGAGCACACAGACTGGTCAGCAGCAGTCGCGATTCGGCGCCCCTGGGGGAGCTGGCGCACCCGGCATACAGACCGGGTTGGGTCAGACCGCGCAACCGGCTCCGGGCGGGCTGACCCAGCAACCGCCAGTGGGTGCGCTTGGTCAACAGACCGGCACCGGCCAGCCCGGAGGTGCAGGCAGCGCTCAGCAAGGCAGCATGATCCAGGCGTATCCCGAAACCAACTCGCTGGTCATCATCGCGCCCGACAACGTGTACAACGCGCTGCGCGGCGTGATCGACAAACTCGATGCGCGTCGTGCGCAGGTGTTCGTCGAAGCGCTGGTGGTCGAGGTCACCGCAAACAAGGCCGCGGAGTTCGGCATCCAGTGGCAGCACCTGAGTAGCCTCAACACCGCCGGCACCCAGGCGATCGGCGGCACAAACTTCGGCGGTGCAGGCACCAACATCATCGGCGTCGCGCAGAACGTCGGCACGGTCGGTACCGGCCTGAATCTGGGCGTGGTGCGCGGACGAATCACGCTGCCGGGCATCGGCGAGATCCTGAACCTGGGCTTTCTCGCACGAGCGCTGGAAAAAGACTCGAACGCGAACATCCTCGCCACGCCGACACTGCTCACACTCGACAACGAGGAAGCGCGCATCATCGTCGGGCAGAACATCCCGATCGTGACCGGCAGCTTCAGCCTTGCCGCGACCGGCACCGGTGCGGTGAATCCATTCCAGACCTTCGATCGACGCGACGTCGGTTTGACCCTGCGGGTGAAACCCCAGGTAACGCAGGGTGGCTCGGTCAAGCTGCAGATCTTTCAGGAAGTCTCGAGCATCTTCGACCGCACCAACGCCTCGGGCATCATCACCAACAAGCGCGCACTCGAATCGTCGGTGCTGGTCGATGACGGTCAGACCATCGTGCTCGGTGGCTTGATCTCCGACGACATTCAGACCTCCGAGGAGCGTGTGCCGCTGCTGGGCGACATTCCGGTGCTGGGTCAGTTCTTCCGCTACGAAAAGCGCCAGCGCGACAAGACCAACCTGATGGTGTTCCTGCGGCCGCTCATCGTGCGCGATTCGGAACAGGCCGCCAACGTCACGGGCGATCGTTACGAGTACATCCGTGGGCAACACAACACCACCCAGCCACGGTCCAGCTGGATCCTGCCCGACATGCCGCCCAAGCCTCTGGCGGAATTGCCGCCGCGCGCCGGTGCGAATGGGGCACCCGTTGGCGCACCGAATGGCGCACCGATCTCGCCTGCGACCGGTCAGGAGCCTCCCGTCATCGACCTGCGCGGCACGGAAACAGCACCGAATCAACCGCGGCGGTAGTAACACCGGCGTCGACGGACAGGGCCCAACTCATGGCTGTCTCCCGCACCAATCGCGATTCGATCGCGCCCAGCTCGATCCTCAC
>CADECO010000107.1:11649-15530 GCA_902825905.1 uncultured beta proteobacterium | reverse complement strand
GGTTCGATGCGGCGCGTGACTTCGACGCCGTTGACGCGCATGGTGGTTTCGAGTTCGTGGCTCATGATGGGTCCGGTTTCTAGGCGACCAGCGCGGCCAGCGCGCGGCCGGTAAGCACGCGGGCGAGGTGACGCTTGGTGGGGGGCGACGAGTACAGATCGCCGATCGGATCGATGTCGCGATCGAGGGCCTGCTGAGCCGCGGTGACGACATCGGTCGAGAATGCCTTGCCCTCGACTGCCGCCATCGCGTTGCGGCCGAGCAGCGGCGTGGCCCCGAGTCCGAGATAACCAAGGCGCACGTCGGAGAGCTGCTGGCCATCGACCTTCGCGACAGCCGCCACACCAGCGATCGCGTAGTCACCGTGGCGACGTGCGAGTTCCATGAACACGCTGCGATAGCCCTCGCCGGGATCTGGAAATTCCACCGACGCGAGCACCTCGTTGGGTTCGAGCGCGGTCGTGTAGAGACCCTGGTAGAACTCGCGCGCCTTCACGCGACGCGCACCGCCGCCGGAGGCGATCACGAACTCGGCGTCGAGGGCGAGCATGCACGCGGGCCATTCCGCCGCCGGATCAGCGAAGGCGAGCGAGCCGCCGATCGTGCCGGCGTTGCGAATCGCCACGTGCGCGATGTGGGCGGCAGCCTGCGTGAGCAGCGGGGCGTGCTTGGCGATCTCCTCGGAGCGTTCGATATCGCGATGCCGGGTGAGCGCACCGATGCGCACCTTGCCCGAGCCGACGGCGATGCCGGCCAGGCCCGGGATGCCGGTGATGTCGATCAGGATCGACGGGCTCGACAGTCGCATGTTGAGCGTGGCGATCAGGCTCTGGCCACCGGCGAGCAGCTTGGCATCGGCGCCGTGCTGCGCGAGCAACGCGAACGCGTCGGGCAGACTCGCCGGCTTGGCATAGGCGAATTGAGCTGGTTTCAACGGATGTCCCCTTTTTTCAGGATCGCGCCGCGTGTCGGGCGGCGCCGCGCCGAAGGTTTGTTGGCTTATCGAAACTGCGCGGGAGTGCGGCGCGATCGCGCAATGTTAGCGCAGCTCGCAAGCCACGAAGGACGTGCTGGTCAGCCCAGCACGACCCGGTCGCGGCCGCTGCGCTTGGCTTCGTACAGCGCGGCATCAGCCCGTGCCACTAGCGCGGCGGGCTGTTCGCCGACCTCGGCCTGGGTGACACCGATCGAGACGGCCAGCCGCGGCAGTCCGACGATGCCGGCAAGTTCGATCTCAGCGATGCGCGTGCGCACCCGCTCGCAGGTGACGCGCGCATGCTCGAGTGTCGTGTCGGGCAGGATCGCGAGGAACTCGTCGCCGCCGTAGCGCCCCACCTCATCGATGCGGCGCAACTGCTCGACGATGGAGGCGCTCAGCCGCTGCAGCACGGTGTCGCCCACCGCGTGGCCGAACGTGTCGTTGATCTGCTTGAAGTGATCGACGTCGATGAAGCACACGCAGAACACCGGGCCGCCACGATCGCGCCGCGCCTGTTCGCGCGACAACGCGTTGAGAACGGCCAATCGATTGGGCAGACCGGTGAGTGCGTCGAGCTGCGCCTGCGTGCGCGCGCGTCGCAGCTGATGACCGATCACCACCAGCCAGGCCAGCACGATCGCCATCGTGAACCACGCCAGCAGCTCCAGTCCCAGGTGCAGCTGTTGCGCCCGCACGTGGTGAGCCTGCGCGATGACCAGCCCATGACACAGCAATGCGAATGCAGCCACCCACAGATGCTGGCGCACCGACAGCCGGAATGCGCCGAACAGGAACGGCACCGGATAGAGCAGCAGGAACAACGGCCGGGTGTCATCGGCGATCGCCGCGCCATACATCATCACCGCAGTGGCCAACAACAACTGCGGCATCGTCAGGCTCGGATCGCTGAAGCGCAGATTCAGACCGGACACGAATGCGGCGAACATCAACCCGTTGAGCGCCAGCACCACCGGCAGCGCGTAGAGAATCGGCTCCGGCGCCATCAGTCCGGCCAGGTAGCACAGGCCGCTGATGAAGAAGCCGACGACGTAGCCGATCGCACCCATGGCAAAGCGGCGCATGCGCAACGTCTGACGCTGATCCGAGTGAGTCGCTGTGGACGCTTCGTTCATGGGTTGCCGCGCGCGGTGCCGCGGCAGTTGTGGTGTCGGGGCGGAGGGTTGACGGGGCTGCTCAGCAGCATGGATTGCGTCGTGCCGGTACGCGGTTCATGCGTGCGGTGCCGAAACACGATTCAGGCGTGGAATTGTTCATTCTTCTGTGCCGGGTGCCGTCACCACTGCGCGTGGGTGGCCAAGCCGATTCGCGCGTACTTCGTGATCAATCACCGCATCGCGGGGGTCGCCAACCAAGAACTGTGTCGTCCTCGGGCGTGGAATTTACCGTCTTCTCATAGTCTGGTCGCCTCTTATGAATTTGCAATCGATAAGTGGCGGGCAGACGGGGGATCGCGGGGGTGTTCGCGCAAAAACTCGCGAACGCAGCGGGGATGTTCGCGGAAGCGCTCGCGAACACATTGTCGCTGCGCACTGTGCGACTGGGTTGCGCGGCGGTGCTCGCTTGCGCGGGCACGCCGGGTCACGCACGCGCTGAATCGGCCCGCGAACCGTCGGCCACTTCGCCGGCTACGCGCTACGTCGATCGACTCATCGAGGGGGCGATCGGTGCGGGCGAAGCGGCCGACGCTGATAGTCACCCGCAGCCAGCCGGCGTGCGCGCAATCGTTCTCGAATACCGGCTCGATGCTTCTCAGCGTTCCGGCAACGGCTCGACGATCGACCACGGCTTAGGGTTCGCCTGGCGGCGTGAGACGGCGCAGTGGGGCGCGTTCTTTCTCGATGCCGCTGCGCAGCGCGCGCACTCCGAATCGAACGATCCGAACCGGGCCACGCAATTCGAGTCGAGCGGCGGCCGCGCGACGCTCTATCACACCAATTTCTGGATCACCGATCGGCTGCGTGCGGACTCGGCCCTCGGCGCGGTGCGCTCTTCACCACATCCGCTGCTGGGCAACGGCCAGCGGGTGGTACTTCCACAATCCATTCTGCAGGGCATCGCCACCACGCTGACCGACGGCGAACAGGAGTTCCGCCTGCACGCAGGTGAGTTGGGTCGGTTCGACGGCATCAGTGCGCAGTCGTTCACGCGCATTCCGGGGAGCGTCGCGGGTGCGGGCTACTCGCGCCAGCTCGATCCACGCTGGCAGGCGGGCGCGCAGATTCTCACGGTGCAGGGCGCACAGACCGTTCCCGATCACACCAGCATGAGCGCTGCGCTGAGCTACGACGACACGCGTTCACGTCGCGCCAAAGCGCAGTGGCTGCGCGACGATCGTGCGCGCAACGGTTTGTGGCTCGATGGCGAATGGCTGGTCGATGGCGTGCGTCATCGCGCCGGGCTCTATCAACTCGAACGCGGCCTGCTGTGGAACGAGGCGCCGATCCTGAGCGACGTGCGGGGCGCGTACTGGCGCGGTGAACAACGCGGCGCGGCACGCACCGTTGCCGGCGGCGTTGAGGTGGCGGAGTCGAACTACGACAACGCACCCGATCGCAGTGGTCAGAGCTGGGTGCTGGGCTACGGTACGGTCACGCAGCGCGTGGATCGCAGCACCAGCGTGGGCGGATCGGCGTCGGTGCGCGCGATCGCGCCGCGAGGCACGGCCTCGTCCGGCAGCCACGTCACGATGGCGGGTCTGTTCTCCAGCCATCGGACCGAGTTCGGTCTGAGCCGCTTCGATCTGAACGGCTACGAAACCCGGCCCGACGCCGCGCCGCAGGATCGCAGCACCACGCTCAGCTGGAGTCAGGACTGGCCATCGGCGGGCGCGCTGTCGCTGGCGACCTCGGCCGCGATCGCCACCGAACGCCTGAACGACGTG
>CADECO010000107.1:0-11549 GCA_902825905.1 uncultured beta proteobacterium | reverse complement strand
CGCATTCCGGTCACCACCGATACGCAGGGGCGCTTTCATTTCCCGCTGGTGCCCGCGGGCGCGCGCACGGTGAGGGTGATGGCCGACTCGCTGCCGCTGCCGTGGTCGGCGGAAGACGCCGGGGCGCTCTCGGTGCGCGTGCCGGTGCGCGGCGTGGGCCAGATCGAGATTCCGCTCACGCGCCTGCGGCCCTGAGCGAAGCGCATGTCGCAGCGGACCGGGCGCGCTAGCAACACGTTGCGCTACTGCAGGATCTGATCAACGGTGTACTTGCCGCCCGGCCATTCGACGGTGCCGCGCAAGCGCAACGGTGCCGACCACATCACCGGTTTGCCATTGGCATCGTCGGCGGGCCAGATCGGGATCCGGCGAAGCTCACCGGCAAGTACCGGCAAGGTCGAGACGATGAACTCGACGCGCTTGCCGTTCGCGTCGACGCCATCGAGCACCCCCTCGATGCGCGCGTGCACGGTGCCGAGGTTGCGGGCGGCGAGCGTCGGCGTGATGCGGTCGTTCAACTTGTCGAGTTGCATACCTTCGATACGCAGCTCCGGACGGCCCTCGCCGACCGCAACATAGACGATCACGCCCAGCCGGCCCTGCACCGGAACCGCCAGATCACCTGCACGTATCTGCGGCAGCGTCTCGCGCGTGCTCTGGAGCATCAGCGCGAAGCGACATTCGCCGCTGGGGGCGTCGGCGGGCACGTGCACCTCGAACCGGTAGCGCCGCGTCGATTTGGGCGCGAGCGCGATCCGATGACGCTCGATGCGCACCCACGGCCGGCAGCTGCCCGGTTGCAATTGATCGATCTGAAAGGCGACGCCGCCGCGTGGATCGAGCGACCAGTCGGCGGTCTGTACCGAGTACTCATCGGCCTGCGCATCATCGTTGCCGATCTCCAGCACGCTGCGCAGCACCTGGCCAGGCTTGGCCTTCAGCTCGAATCGCGCCGGCGAGGCCGAGCCCGCGAACGCGAACACTGATGCCGGTGCGATCAGCGCGGCGGCCATGACCGCGCTCTGCAGGATTCGTTGGATCGTCATGATCGAGAGGTCTCGGTGCTGTGAAGGTTGCGCACTCTTCTTGAGGTGGCGAGGAGACGAGCGCAGATGTCCGGTTCCACTGTCGAGGGTCAGCGCACGAGTTCGAGTTCGAAGATCGGATCGAACTGGAATCCGCCGTCGATCTGGCGACCATCGAGCCACAGCCGCAGATCGAGGATCTCGGCGAGCACCGGCTCGGTGATACGTCCGCGATATACGAGCGCACGTTCGCCGGACCGGATGGTTCCATTCACGAAGCGGCCGCGGCCTTGCCACTCCAGGCGCAGCCCGTCCGGACCGCGCACACCAGCGATCGTGAGCGGCAGGCGCAGATAGATCTCGACGTCGCGATTCAGATGAGCGCGCGTGTTAAGCCGCACTTCGAAGGCCGAGATGTCCGCGCGCAGCAGGTTCAACTGCTGGCTCGCCTCGTCCGCGTCGGGAAACGCCCACTGCGGCGTGACCGCAACCCGTTGCCGCGGCGACGCGGAGTCGTCCAGTCGGATCACCACCTGCGACCAGACCGCGCCCGACAAGAGCGCGAGGGCAGCACCGGGAAACCAGCGGGCGAGCCAGCGTTTCATGGCATCGTCAGCGTGTAGGTCACGCGCCCGATGTAAGTGCCTGCGCCGAAAATCTGCGTGTTGCGAAACGAGAACGCATGGCATTGGCGCGCGCGCCGCGAATTCTGAAAGCTCGTGAGCACCTGTCCGGCCGCACCGCTGAACGCACCCGAGGGGATGGTGATCGGCGCATAGCCGCTGGCGGTCCATTCGATCTCGGTGAACGGGATCGTGTCGGCGCCTGAGCTCAACGGCATCGACGAGTCGGCACTCAGCGTCGCGGTACGCGAGTCGGCTGGGGTCGCGCGCGCTTCGGCATCGATCAGCACGTTGTTCGCCGCGCACACGCCGCTGGCGGTAACGGTGCCGGCCACCGGCGTGCCGTTGCCCACGCTGCCCGCCGGCACGGAGAAGGTGACCACATCGATCGCTCCGCCCGTCGCACCGACGCGAAGTCGAACCCGCGTCGGCGCATTGCCGACCACGATGGTCGCGGCTTCAGCCGTCATGACCACCAGCAGGCCCAGGAGGATCGGTGCGTGACGCCGCATGGCGCGGATCGTAACAAGCACGCGACGACTGGCGACGCGTGGCCACCCGCTGCGTGCTTCAGTGGCGCGCTTTGCTACGGCATCGTCGCGGTGTACGTGACGCGCCCGCCGTTGGCCGACGTTCCGTAGGTGCCGGCGCTTGGCGCAGTGGTGTTCAAGTACGAGTAGTTCCACACGCCGGTGCGGTTGGTGACCTTGCCCGCGTTGAGCGTGGGCAATGCCGTGCCGCCACCGGCATTGGAAAGCGTCGGCGCGGGCAACTGCGCCACCGATGCCGTGGTGGAGATCTCGGCGTAGCTGATATAGCCGTCGGCCGCTGTGCCGGTCCCCAGCCCGTTGCCGGCGCCGTTGTTCGTTTCGGTGATGGTGATCTGGCCGTTGTTGCCGCGCACGACGACGTTGACGCCGGTGCCGGCCGCATCGCCGCCGGTGCCGGCGACCGAGGTGGAGTTGCCGACGTTTCCGGGCGTGCCGGTCATGTCGAAGGTGATCTGATTGACGGTGGCATCAGCGGTGCCGACGCGGAAGTACAGGAACGCCGGGATGATCACGCGGAAATCGAGGCGCGCCGCCGCCGAGTACGGCGCGGTGGTGTCGGTCACCTGTTCCGCATTCGAAACTGTAGGCGCAAGCATGGCCGCCGCGCTCAGGATGATCGCCAGACGATTGCGTTTCACCGGAAGCCCCCTTGGAAGGTAAGACGAAACATAGGTCGTCCTGGACCCGCAATATCCAAGCCGGAGGCGAGAGCACCGCGCCGCAGGCTGCATGGCGTGCAAAGCCGGTCACGCCGGGCGATGTCGTTCGTGATGCAGTTCGCGCACGCGAAGTGGCTGGGCGAGCGCGTGATGCACGGGCGGCTCGCGCTGCGAACGCAGGCCGTGGCACATCAGGTACGCGTCGCGTCAGAAACCGACGAATTGCGCTATAAGCCCCGGGAACTTTTTCACATCTCCACAAGGGGGCGCAGATGGCCAGAGGCAAGGTTGCGGCGAGCAAGGGTGCGACGGCAAAGCCCGCGGGTGCGAAGCGTACGGCGAAAACTTCGGCGGCACTGATCGAGGATCTGGTCGCGGCCAATCGCATCCTCACGCAATACGGCGTGGTCGATGCGTTCGGACACATCAGCGTGCGCAGCGATGCCGACCCCAACCGCTACCTCATCTCGGTGTCGCGTGCGCCGGAGATCGTTGCGCCGCGCGACATCGTCGAGTTCGATCTCGACTCCAATCCGATCCGCCCCGATAAGCGCACCTTCTATACCGAGCGCTTCATCCACGGTCAGATCTACAAGTCGCGCCCCGACGTGATGTCGGTGATCCACAGCCACTCGCCCTCGATCGTGCCCTTCGGCGTCGCCGGCGTGCCGTTGCAGTCGGTCTATCACATGGCCGGATTCCTGTGCTGCGGCGTGCCGGTGTTCGACATCCGCACCAAATTCGGCATGACCGACATGCTGGTGCGCAACAATCAGCACGGCGAGGAGTTGGCGCGCATCCTGGGCGACAAGCCGGTGGCGCTGATGCGTGGCCACGGTAACGTCGTGGTGGGTTCGTCGATTCCGGTGGCGGTGTACCGCGCGATCTACACCGAGATCAACGCCAAGCTGCAGCAGCAGGTGCGTGCGCTCGGTGGCACGCCCACCTATCTCGCCGTGGAAGAAGGCACGCAGGCCGACGCCAACAATCAGCGGGCGATCGAGCGGCCGTGGGAGCTGTGGAAGAAGAACGCGATGGGCAGGAAGTAGGACGGACGGCGTGCGCCGCGCTTCATCAGCGCGGCATACCTCATCGGCGTGGCTCGCTTTGCATCAGCGTGCGTGCGCGGCGCAGCGATCGATCGACCGCGAGGTACCCGAGCCAGGCGAGCAGACCGCACACCACCCAGCCCAGCTGACCGAGCGTGAGCGTCAGCACTGAACCCGACAGCGCGATCGACACGATTCCGAGCGAGATCGCGCTCACCAGCAGTTGCACGCACGCATGGCATGAGGCTGCCAGCCCGCGCGCCGTCGGCACCAGTTCCATCACCAGCAATTGCGTGATCGGACTGAACATCGAGATGCCGGTCGTGCTGACGAATATCGGCGCGATGCTCGGCCAGGGCGATGGCGGATACGCGCTGTGGTACGCCACACTGAACAGCGCCGCACCCAACATCAGCACGAACGCCACGCTCGCGGTGCGACGGACCGACCACTTGCCGGCCACGCGCCCGGAAATCGCCGCGCCGAGCATGAAACCCGCTACGGTCGAGGCGAACAGATAGCCGAACTGCGTCTCGCGAAAGCCGAGGTGTTCGACCATGAACGGATGCGCCGCGCCGACGTACTGGAAGAACGCTTGGAAGGCCAGCGCGGGCGCAAGCGACAAGGCCCAGAACGCAGGCAGCCGCAGCAGCCGCGCGTAGCCCTTGGCCAGCGCGATCGGATGCAGCGATTGCCGCTGCGACTTCGGCAGCGTCTCGCGCAATGCGAGCGCGGCCCAGACCGTGAGCACCGCGCCGCCCAGGAACAGGAACCAGAAAATGCTGCGCCAGCCCAGCCACTGATACAGCCAGCCACCGATGATCGGCGCGATGGCCGGTGCCACGCCGAACATCATCATCACATGCGACAGCACCCGCTGCGCCGCGGCGCCTTGCAGCGTGTCGCGCACGATCGCGCGCACGATGATCATGCCCACGCCGCCTGCCAGGCCTTGCACGAAGCGCAACACGATCAGCGTGTTCACGTCGGTTGTAAGTGCGCAGCCCACCGACGCGAGCGAGTAGACCACCAGCCCGGCGAGGACCACCGGACGCCGGCCGAGCGCATCGGAGATCGCGCCGTGCCACAGCGCCATCAGCGCCAGACCGAACATGTACGCCGAGAGCGATTGCTGCGTCTGCACCGCGGTCGCACCGAGCGATTCGCGCACCGCCGCAAGCGCGGGGATATAGGTGTCGATCGCGAACGGCGACAACGTCGCCAGCGCCGCCAGCAACGCGAGGAACCCGAACGAGATGTCGTTGGTGGGAGGCTTGCTGCTAGGGGCGTGCACCGAACCAGCGACGCAACGTCGCCCTGAGTGCATTCCAGGCCTTGAACAGTCGCGGCAGCGGCACGCTGGCACGCGCGACGGCAGGCTCGCTGCCGGCGTCACTGGCTACCGCGGGCGTCGGCAGCGGCGCACGCACGCTTGCCGGTTTGGCGCCTGCCGTGCTCGGGCCGCCGACCGTTTCCACCGCGCGTGGCGCAAGCACCGGTTCGCGCGCGGCTCGCGCGGCCACCGCCTGCACGATGCGCTCGGCTTCGATCAGCGCCGCGAGATTGGTGGCGAACTCACGCGTGAGCTTCTCGGTGAATTCATGGACGACGCCTTCGCCGCGGGCGAACTGCGCGACCGTACCGATCAAGGTGAGATCGGTCTGCACTCGAACGCGCGCGCCGACTTTGCCGAACGGCACCACCGCGAAGCCGATTTCCGCGAGGAATGCGCCGCGACCTTTCGCATCGCTGCCACGTGCACGCAGCCTCGCGGTCCGCTTCGCGTCGTTCGGTTCGAGCAGTTCACCGACGCCGGTAAATCGCAGTTCGACGGGTCCGGCACGCAGTTTGGAACTGGCGCGGAAGCGATCGCCGACGAGCATCTCGATCAGCTCGGTGCCGGGCATGCAGGGCACTACGCGCGCCGGGTCGGCCAGCGTGCGAAACGCGCGCTCCGGCGGCGCGGGTACGACGAACGTGTTTTCGACCTTGATGACCACGATGTCTGGCGTTGCTCCACGAGGGCGCCTCGCTGATCAGGTCTGAGGATTCGATCGATGCGAGGCGACCGATGCACGCTTGATTGAACGCGGTGACCGGCACTTTGCCAAGATCCGTTCGACCGACGGCTTCGGTTAGGGCCCGATCCGCGCGAGCTGGCGGAACTACGACACCGGTCGATTCTGCCACAGCGCAACGCGCGCGCCGCGTCGCGACGCGCAGTGCGTATGGCCCCGCCACTCGTGGTCGTGGCGGCGCAACAACCGGAGCGTCGCCACCGGACGCCGCTGTAACGGCGTTTTTCAAAATCGGGCGGCGTACCCCTGGTCAGTCAGCGTTTGGCGCGCTTTTTCGCTGCCTTTTTCGCCGCGCTTCCTGCGGGTTTCTTGGCTCCGGCTGCCGGCGCGGCAGTCTTGATGCCCATCGTCTTCAGCCGACCGGTGATCTTGAGCAGCTTGGCCGCGTTCAGACCGAGGATCTTGGCGCGGTCGCTGTCGGACAGGAACTTGCAGCTATCAAGGAACCCACGCGGGTCGTACCAGCCCATGTCGTAGGGATAGTCGGTACCCACGACGATGTGATCGGCGCCCCACAGATTCACCAGATGCTCGAGCTGCTTCGGATCGAACACGATCGTGTCGAAGTAGAGCTTGCCCAGCGAATTGCGCGGTTTCTTCTTGAGCACCGTGCGGGCATCCACGCGCGCACCCCACACGTGGTCCATGCGCGCAGGGTAGTGCGAGATGTAGCCGCCGCCGTGCGCCGCGACGATCTTGAGTTTCGGGAACTTCTCGAGGATGCCGTCGAACACCAGATGCCCCACGGCAACGGTCGTATCGAGCGGATTGCCGATGACGTTGTTGAAGTAGTGATCGGACAGCCGCTCACCGCCGGTGAAACCATTGGGATGCAGGAAGCACACGACGTCGAGCTCCTGCACCTTGGCCCAGAACTTATCGCGCCCGCGCGAGATTTCGGCGCCGGCGACGTTGGTGCCGATCTCCACGCCGCGGAAACCGAGTTGCTTGACGCAGTACTCGAGTTCTTCGGCTGCAGCATCGGGCGTTTGCAGCGGTACCGTAGCGAGCGCGACGAACCGGTCGGGACGCCGCGCCACGATCGAGGCGAGATTCTCGTTCACCACGCGCGCGTTCCTGCGGCCGCGCTCGGCGTCGAGCCAGTAGTAGAGCTGCCGCGGCGAGGACGAGATCGCCTGCACGTCCATGCCCATCTTGTCCATGTCCTTCAGCCGCTGCTCGACTGAAGTGAGGCAGATGCCGACGTTCTCTTCCTGCTTGCGATTGGTCTCGCGCGAGATCGCGTTCTGGAATTTCGCCGCCGGCTCTTTGTCGATCGAGAACACGTCCTTCACGATGTCTTCACTCGCCGGCGTGTGCACATGGCAATGCAGGTCGATGCAGATGTGCCGACGGCTTCCCTTGGAGGGTTGCCAGTTGCCGCCTTTGGCGGCCGCTCCGGGGCAGGTAAACAACATGGTTTGGTCTCCCTTCGTTGTTGGGTGCTGCGGGTGGAATGGATTGAGATCGGATTGAGATCGGCTGGAAATTGAATTGCGACTGAGCGTGAATGCGTTCGCTAACGCCCGCCGGACACGTCGATGATCGCGCCGTGCACGTAGCTCGCCCCATCAGAGGCGAGCCAGCACACGGCATCGGCGATTTCCTGCACCGTACCGGCGCGGCCGATCGGGATGCTCGGCGCGACCTTGTTGATCATCGGCATGCCACCGTGCACCTCGTGCAACTCGGTGATGATCAGCCCGGGCCGCACGCCGACGACGCGCACACCTTCGTTGCCGACCTCGCGTGCCAGGCCGACTGTCATGCTGTCGAGCGCACCCTTGCTCGCGGCATAGTGGGTCTCTTCGGGCAGACCACCGTGTCGCGCCGCGGCCGACGACACCGTCACGATCACCCCGCCCTTGCCGCCGTGTTTGGTCGACATGCGCTTGACCGCCTCGCGCGTGCAGAAGAACGTGCTGAAGGTGTTGGCGACGAACACGTCGACGAGCGTCTTCTCGTCCATCTCGTCCATGCGGCATTGGCGATTGACGGTGCCGGCGTTGTTCACCAGCACGTCGACCTTGCCCAGCTGCCGGTCGACTTCGCTGAACAGGCGCAGCACCTCATCGTTCTTGCTCACGTCGGCCTGCACCGCGATGGCCTTGCCGCCCGCGCCGCGGATGTCGCGCACCACTTCGTCGGCCGCCTCTTTGCTGCGCATGTAGTTGACGCACACCGCGTAGCCCTGCTTGCCCGCCTGGCGCGCGATCGCGGCGCCGATGCCACGGCTCGCGCCGGTGACGATCATCGTCTTCATGGGTGCTCCGTCCTTTGCTGGTCTTTGCTGGTGAGTGCGCCGACGGTCATGACGGTCATCCGGAGGACCGTCCAAGAAATTTTCAGGTCGCCATCGCGCGACTGCTACGATTTTGCCTGATCAGGCTTCTATAACGAGGAGACGCGCGATGCAAATCCAAGCGGCGGTGGTACGCGCCAAGGGCATGCCCTACAACATCGAGACCGTCGAGCTGGCCGATCCGCAGCCCGACGAGCTGATCGTGCGCGTGGTCGCCACAGGCATCTGCCAGACCGACGTGCACGGCCGCGACGATTACTACGGCACGCCGTTCCCGTGCGTGTTCGGGCACGAGGGCGCGGGCATCGTGCATCGCGTCGGCACGCAGGTGAAGAACGTGGCGGTGGGCGATCACGTGATCATGTATTCGCCCGGCTGCGGCACCTGCGCGCCGTGCCAGCAGAAACTGCCCGGCTACTGCTTCGGCGCGCGGCAGATCAAGATGAGCGGGTTGCTGCGCAATGGCAAGCACCCGATCAGCCAGAACGGCCAGCCGATCCACGGCGCGTTCTTCCAGCAATCGTCGTTTGCGACGCACTCGCTGTGCACGGCCGGCAACGTCGTGCGCGTGCCCAAAGATGTGCCGTTCGAGGAACTCGCGGCATTCCCGTGCGGCGTGAACACCGGAGCGGGCGCCGTGTTCAACGTGCTCAAACCGAAAGCCGGCGAATCGTTTGCCGTGTTTGGCGCAGGCACCGTCGGCCTGGCCGGCATGATGGCCGCCAAGATCGCCGGCTGCTCGACCATCATCGCCGTGGATCTGCACGACTCGCGCCTCGCCCTTGCACGCGAACTCGGCGCCACCCTCACCATCAACGCGCGCACGAGCGACGCGGTCGCGGAGATCAAGCGCGTCACCGAAGGCCGAGGCGCGCAGCACGTGCTGGAGGCCGCGGGCGAACCGAAAGCGCTGCGCCAGGCGGTGGACGCAACCGCCACGTTAGGCACCTGCTGCCTGGTGGGCAGCGCACGGCCGAAAGTCGAAGCGACGATCGAGATGGTGGCGATCCAGTGGGGGCGGACGTTGCGCGGTTGCATCCAGGGCGACGCCCCCGGTGACACGTTCATCCCGCAGCTCATCGAGTACTACCGCCAGGGCAAGATGCCGGTGAACAAGCTGGTCACCGCGTATGAGTTCAAGGACATCAACAAAGCGGTGGAGGATGCGGTGAGTGGGAGGACGATTAAGGCGGTGTTGAGGGTCAGTAGCTAGGGAGGAGAAGGAGGGGCCCCAGTCGCAGAGCGTGAGCGTTTGATTGGGGATCCGACCGAGCTAGCTGCTGGAGCCGCCGACAGCCCGGTCCGTGCGCATGAACGGTCGATCGGAAGGCGGCAGGCTAAGCGGTGTAGCCAATCCCCTTCCCGCCCGCATCGGGACAGACAAGGGGTCCTCCGTTTCACCGCCCCTCGAACTGGCGCGTGCCGAACAGCACCTCGCGCGCCGCGTCGTCCAACTGCTGCTTGCGCAACTCACGAAATAGCCTGACCGCACGCCGGACTGGCGGCCGCTCACGGATCGCCTCGAACCAGCGCACCACGTTGGGATAGTCCTGTGGATCGTGCCCCTGACGGTCGATGCCGTGGCACCAGGGCCAAGTGGCGATGTCCGCAATGGTGTACTCATCGCCGGCGAGATATGGGCTTTGAGCGAGGCGCTCGTTGAGGACCCGGTAGAGGCGTCGCGCTTCGTTGGTGTAACGCTCAATCGCGTAGGGCAGCTTGTCTACTGAGTCGGTGCGGAAGTGGTAGAGCTGCCCGAACATCGGGCCGATGGCGCTCATCTGGAACATGAGCCACTGCATGGCGGCATAGCGCGACGGGTGGCCGACGGGGAGAAAGCGGCCGGTCTTCTCGGCGAGATAGAAGAGGATCGCGCCCGACTCCGCGACGGCAAGCGGCTGACCGCTGGGTCCATCGCGGTCGACAATCACCGGGATGCGACCGTTCGGGTTGAGCGCGCGAAAGTCGGGGGCGAACTGGTCGCCGCTGTTGATGTCCACCGGATGCGGCGTGTAAGGCAGGCCGCACTCTTCGAGCATGATGTGCACCTTGTGGCCGTTCGGCGTGGACCAGCTGTAGAGGTCGATCATCGTGCTTACTCGTTGACGAGCGGTGACTTGGCGTTGCCCACGTGTCGCGGGAGGCCGTCCTCGCAGCGCACCCAGGGCAGGCGGTCGGGCCAAAATGTGTGGCGCTCGGGCACGGCGAGTTCCGGCCGGTCGAGGGTGGCCGCGGTGACTTCGACGTATTTCTCGTAGTGCGAAGAGCCCGAGATAACCTGCGTGCCGCACGCGGGGCAGTGCGCGCGCCAACCGTGCTCGGACGAGACGTAGCGCTGCAGACGGCCTTGTTCGTGAAACTGCTCTTTGCGCGCGGTGACCCACACAACGAACGGCGCGCCGGAGGCACGTCGGCAAAGCGAGCAATGGCAGGCGCTGACGAGGCGCGGCGCCCCGTCGATGCGATAGCGCACGGCGTCGCAGAGACAGCCTCCGGTTAGCGCGTTGTCCGTCATTGGGTACCGCTACCGTAGAAACCCGCGAATCGGGTCCGCAGCTCGGTCTTCTGCACCTTGTTGGTCGCCGTCTTGGGCAGGTGGTCGACGCAGATCACGCCCTTCGGGCACTTGAAGTTGCTGAGTCGCTCGCGCGCTCGCGCAAGAAGATCGCCCTCGTCGATCGTGGTTCCTGGCTTGGGAACGATGAGAGCGGTGACCGCCTCACCCCATTTCTCATGCGGAAGGCCGATCACCACCACCTCCAGGATGCGCGGCTCGAGGTCGTAGAGCGCTTGCTCGACTTCGACCGATGCAACGTTCTCGCCGCCGCTCTTGATGACGTCCTTGAAGCGGTCCTTGAACCAGAGCAATCCGTCCGCGTCGATGTAGCCCACGTCGCCCGAGTGGAACCAGCCGTGGCGAAACGCGTCTTCAGTGGCCTCCCGATTCTTGAGGTAACCGGTGAGGGTCTGTGGTCCTCGGTAGACGATCTCGCCGACTTCTCCGCGCGGAAGGAGCTGCCCATCAGCGCCCATGATCTCGACTTGCACGTTCGGTACCGGCGTGCCCATCGCGCCGGAGTGGGTGAGTTGATGCTCGGGGCGGAACACAGTCGTGACCGGGCTCATCTCGGTCTGCCCGAATACCAGCGCGAAATCGCAGTCGAACACGTCGATCATCTGGCGCAACTCGTGCACCGGCATGGGGGCCATGCCGTAGAGCGCGAGACGCAGCGACGACACGTCGCGCGGCCGCTCGCGCTGG
>CADECO010000106.1:0-15543 GCA_902825905.1 uncultured beta proteobacterium | reverse complement strand
GTTCCGCTAAGCTCGCGGGTCTTTTTGCGATCGCGCAACCGTGCAGCGCAGGTGGCGTGCTGCAATCAACACACGACTCAGCGGCCCTTGCCTCAGCGGCCTTTACTCCTCCGTCATCCATGTCCAAGCCAAACCTAGCGCACCTGCCCAAGAGCATCGACGATACGGCCGAGCTGCTCGCCAAGGCCGATTACGTCGCCGAACGAAGCCTGGCCACGGCGGTATACCTGTCGCTGCGCATGGGGCGTCCGCTGTTTCTGGAAGGCGAGGCCGGCGTCGGCAAGACCGAGATCGCCAAGGTGCTGGCCCAGACGCTCGGACGCAAGCTGGTGCGTCTGCAGTGCTACGAGGGGCTCGACATCTCCTCAGCGGTGTACGAGTGGAACTATCAGCGCCAGATGATCGAGATCCGTCTGGCCGAAGCGCAGGGCGTCAAGTCGCGCGAGGGCATCAGCCAGGACATCTTCACCGAGCGTTTCCTGGTGCGCCGCCCGATCCTGCAGGCGCTCGAAGGCGATATCGGCGGTGCGCCGGTGCTGCTGATCGACGAACTCGATCGCACCGATGAGCCGTTCGAGGCCTACCTGTTGGAAGTACTGGCCGACTATCAGGTGACCATTCCCGAGATCGGCACCATCCGCGCCGACGAACCGCCGATGGTGGTGATCACTTCGAACCGCACGCGCGAGATCCACGATGCGGTCAAGCGCCGCTGCTTCTATCACTGGGTCGACTACCCCAACGCGCAGCGCGAACTGGAAATCCTCAAACGCAAGGCGCCCGAAGCCGGCGACAAACTCTCCAAGGAGATCGTCGGTTTCGTGCAGCGGCTGCGCAAGATGGATCTGTTCAAGTCGCCCGGCGTGGCCGAGACGATCGACTGGGCCAAGGCGCTGCAGGCGCTCGACAAGCTCGCGCTCGACCCGGAGACCATCAACAACACCCTGGGCGTGCTGCTCAAGTACCAGGACGACATCGGCAAGCTGCAGGGTACGGAGGCAGCGAAGATCCTCGCCGAGGTGCGCGCCGAGTTGGGGTAGGTGCCGGTTTACGTCGGCGCGGCTACTCCACCCGCACCGAACTCATCATGCCGCCCTGCTGATGCTGCAGGATGTGGCAATGGAACATCCAGTCGCCCGGCTGGTCCGCCACGAACGCGATCTCGACGCTGCCCTTGGGCACGACGAACACCGTGTCGCGCCATTCGCGATATCGCGTCGGCGTTCCATTGACCGACAACACGCGAAACGCCGTGCCATGCAAATGCATCGGATGCGGCCATTCGGTCTGATTGTCGATCCGGATGATCGCCGAGGTGCCGCGCTTGAGCGTGATCAGCGGATCGTGTTGATGTTCCGCGTTGGCGATGCCGTTCATCGCCCAGGCCATGCCGTGCTCACGCACCAGCACCTGGATCGGCACCTCCTTGCCGCCGACGCGCGCGCTGCGCAGTTGGCCCCGTGCGCCGCCTTCGAGTACGACGTTGTGACGCACCGCCTTGGCCAGATCGGGCTCGGGCAGCGGATTGGGCGTCAGCGCCACGACCGGTCCACGCGCCGACGCTGATCCGCTCGCGATGATTTCGCGCAGCGTGTACGGCCGGCGCGGATCGGCACGATCAACCACGCGCACCGTCTCGGCGGGCATATCGAACATCAGATCGGTGCGCATCGCCGGGCCGAGCACGATCCCGTTGGCCGGCACCGGATGCGGCTCGACCGGCTGACCGTCGAACGCGACGATCAGCGGCGTGGCACCTTGAAACTGCAGCACGAAGATGCGTGCCGAGGCGGCGTTGATCAGGCGCAAGCGAATGCGTTCGCCGGCACGAACGCCAAGCGGCGCACTGTCGGTCTGCGCGTGCATCGACATCCGGCCATTGAGCGTGACGATGTTGCCGATCCGTCCGGCGTGCGACATGTCGCGCGGATCCTCGAAGTCGGTTCTTGTCGCACCGTCGCGGTCGACCAGCCAATCGGCAAGCACCCACGGCCAATCATGATCGACCATGGGCGGATTCGCTTCGTCGATGATCAACGCGCCGTACAGCCCGCGCGTCACCTGCTCGTGGCTGCGGAAATGCGGGTGATACCAATAGGTGCCCGCATCGTGCAGCGCGAAGCGATAGCGAAAGCGCGCGCCGGGCGCGATCGGCTGCTGCGAGATGTGCGGCACGCCATCCATCTCGATCGGCACGCGCAGGCCATGCCAATGCACGGTGGTCGGTGCAGGCAATGCATTCTCGACGGCGATGTCGAGCGTCTCGCCCTGGCGATAACGCAGCACGGGCCCGGGCGACGATCCGTCATAGCCCCAGATCGCCGTCGGCGCGGAGAATTTCTCGCCGAGCACCAGCGTGCCGGCTCCGGCCCGTAACGTGCGCGGCGCCGGCGACGTGAGCGCAGCGGAACCCGCACAACCAGTGAGCGCGGCGGCGGCCGGCGCGAGCGCAACGCACGCACCCAACGTTCGCAACGCACGGCGGCGTGAAATCGATGCAGGGGCGTGGAAAGCTCGAGCGCGCATCTTTGAGAGAATAACGTCAATCGGCGCACGTCGAGACAGCCAACGGCCGATGACGATGGCTCGAACCAAGCCCATACAAAGGAGACTCCCTGCGATGAAGCCCCTCGAATTTCCCCACGTCGCGCGCGGTGTCATCGCGACGGCTGCGCTCTGCGCCATCACATCGCTCAGTGGTCCGGCCATCGCACAACCGTTTGCGTACGTCCCCAACGAGAAATCGGCGAGCATCTCGATCATCGACCCGGCCAAGGATCAGGTCATCGGCAAGATCGCCACCGGCGGCTCACCGCGCGGCATCGCGATCACGAACGACGGCAAGACGCTGTTCGTGAGCGATCAGGTCTCGGGCGATCTGCTGTTCATCGACACCGCCAGCCGCAAGATCACCGATCGGGTCAACGTGGGCGAGTCGCCCGAGGGCGTGTACGCCTCTGCCGACAACAGCATGGTGGCCGTTGCGGTGGAGAAGAAGAACGCAGTGGTATTCGTCGATGCCAAGACGAAGAAGATCGTCTTCGAGGTGAAGACCAAGGGCGATAACCCCGAGCACCCGGTATTCAGCCCCGATGGCCGCTGGGTGTACGTCGGCGCCGAGGAAGACGACCAGCTCGACATCATCGACGTGCGGGCCCGACAGCAGGTGGCGCAGGTGCAGATCGCCAAACGTCCGCGCGGCACCGGATTCACGCCCGACGGCAAGATCGCGATCGTCGCGTGCGAGCAGGCCGACATGATCTTCAAGATCGAAGTCGGTACCCACAAGGTGCTGGGCAGCAGCAAGGCCGGACAGCGCAGCAATGGCGTCACCATCAGCCCCGACGGCAAGACCGCCTACATCAGCAACGGGCGCGACGGTACGGTCAGCTTCTTCGACATCGCCACGCTGAAGGAGACGAAGACGATCAAGGTCGGCCAGCGCCCGTGGAACATGGCGCTCACCCCGGATGGTCGCAAGCTCTACGTGGCCAACGGCCGCTCCAACACCGTGTCGGTGATCGATACGCAAAGCGGCGCCAAGCTCACCGACGTCGCCGTCGAGGAAGCGCCATGGGGGGTGGTGCTGCGCTAAGCGGCACGAGCGCCGCACCCGCTGCGGCGTGGATCGTCGCGCTCGGGGTCGCCGTGAGTGGTGATCCCCCGCCAGCGGTTGACGTTGCGCGCGCTGCCGCCGGATACTCCCCGAGCCATTTTCGGCCGCACCGGCCCTCGGATGTACGCGAGGCATAGCCGATCCGCGCCCCGTCCAGTCATCCAACAGGAGCCTCGCCCGATGAACGCACCTGCCAAGCCCGCCGAACTCGCCAGCGCCGCGCCGATCTCCGCGCAATTGGCCGAGTTCGCCAACACGTTGCGCTTCGAAGACGTGCCGGCAAAGATCGTCGAACGCGCCAAGCTGCACATCCTCGATTGCATCGGCATCGGTCTGGCCTCGACCGGTTTCGATTTCGGCCAGCGCACGATCAACGCGATCAGCGCACTGGCGGGCGCTGGTGAATATCCGGTAGTGGGCACGCCGATCCGACTGCCGTTGCGCGACGCGGTGCTTGTCAACGGCACGCTGATCCATGGCCTGGATTTCGACGACACCCACTCGGGCGGCGTGATTCATGCATCGGCCTCCGCATTCCCGACCGTGCTCGCGCTCGGCCAACGTGAAGGCGCGAGCGGGCGCGATCTGGTGCTCGCGTACCTGATCGGTGTCGAGACCTCGAGTCGCATCGGTGCCGCAGCCAACGGCGGATTCCATGTGATGGGCTATCACCCGACCGGGCTGGTCGGCGCGTTCGGCTCGACGCTCGCGGCGGGCCGCATCGCCGGCCTGACGCCGGAGCAGATGCAGCACGCACAGGGCGTCACGCTCTCGCTCGCAGCGGGCAGCCTCGAATTCCTGCAGGACGGCGCATGGACCAAGCGCATGCACCCCGGCGCGGCCGGCGCCAACGCGATCCTGGCGATCACCCTTGCTCGCTCGGGCTTCGTCGGACCGAAGAAGGCCTACGAAGGGCGCTACGGCCTGTTCAACAGTCACCTCGGGCCGAACCACAAGGCCGATCTGTCGGTGTGCACGCACGGCCTGGGCGAGACCTGGGAGATGCTCAACGTCGCGGTCAAGCCGTATGCGGCGTGTCACTTCAACCACGCGTTCGCCGACGCCGCGCTCGAGATCCGCAAGAAGCATCAGTTCAACATCGACGACGTCGAATCGATCAAGGCACGTATCGGTGAAGGACAAGTAAAGGTGGTGTGCGAGCCTGAAGTCAACAAGAAGAAGCCGCAGAACTCCTACGACGCGCAATTCTCGGTGCACTACACCATCGCCACCTCGCTGGTGCGTGGCCGCTACACGCTCACCGAGCTCGAAGACGAAGCGCTCAACGATTCGCGCGCCGCGGCGCTGATGCAGAAGACCACCTATGAAGTCGATCCGGAATCGGCATATCCGCGCTACTACTCGGGCGAGGTGGTGGTGAAGCTCAAAGACGGGCGCGTCCTGCGTCATCGCGAATCGCAGAACCGCGGCTCCGACGCGCGTCCGCTGAGCGCCGACGAGATCATCACCAAGTTCCGTGGCAACGCCGAGCGCGTCATGTCGGCCGAGCGCGCCGATCGGGTGGTCGATGCGGTGCTCGCGCTCGACCAGGCCTCTACCATCGAGCCGGTGCTCGCGTCGATCCGTCGGGGCTGATTCGAACCACGACTCGTAGACCCAGCTCGACGCATCCGCATCAACCAACACCAACCCCGGGGCCGGCGGCGATCGTGCAACGCCGGCCCCCGACCCGCATGCCAACGAAAGCGAAGAATCGGACGCAGCCGTCCGCGCAACGGACTGCCGGCGCGAAGCGTCGTGCGGCGGCGACAAAAACACGCGCAGGCGCCGCGAAGACCAAGCGCTCGGCACGTGCCGGCAAGAAGGCACTCGCCGGTCTGCGCGTGCTCGACTGCGCCACCTACATTGCCGGCCCGTACTGCGCCACCATCCTCGGCGAGTTCGGCGCGGAGGTCGTGAAGGTCGAGATGCCCGGCATCGGCGACATGGCGCGCAAACTCGGCACTCAGACACCGGTGGGCGATACGCTGGTGTGGCTCTCGGAAGCGCGCAACAAGAAGTCGATCACGATCAACTTCAAGCACGCCGAGGGCGTGAAGCTGTTGAAGAAACTGGTCAAGCACGCCGACGTGCTGATCGAGAACTTCCAGCCCGGCACTTTCGAGCAATGGGGCCTGGGCTGGAACGTGCTGCGCAAGATCAATCCGCGGCTGGTGATGGTGCGCATCTCGGCATTCGGGCAGACCGGCCCGCTCTCCCCGCGCCCCGGGTTCGGGCGAATTGCGAATGCGTTCGGCGGCATCTCGTATCTGGCCGGCTTCCCCGATCGACCGCCGGTGACGCCGGGCTCGGCCACGCTCGCCGATTACATGTCGGGGCTGTACGGCGCGATCGGCACGTTCGTGGCACTCAAGGCGCGCGAGCACACCGGCAAGGGCCAGGTCGTCGATATCGGACTGTACGAATCGGTGTTTCGCATCCTCGACGAGCTCGCGCCCGCGTACCACTACAAAGGCTACGTGCGCCAGCGCATGGGCCCGGGCACGGTGAATGTCGTACCGCACAGTCACTATCCGACCAAGGACGGGCGCTGGGTCGCGATCGCCTGCACCAACGACAAGATCTTCGCGCGGCTCGCCGAACTGTCGGGTCACCCCGAGCTCGCAGGCAACGGCAAGTGGGGGACAATCAAACAGCGCGACGCCGATCGCGACGCGGTCGATGCCTACGTCACCGAGTGGACGCTGCAACATGCGCGCGACGAGCTGATTGCCAAATGCGACGGCGGACAGGTGCCGTGCGGGCCAGTGTTCGCGATCGACGAGATCTTCGAAGACGCGCACTACAAGGCGCGCGAGAACATCGTGCTGCGCAAGGCCGAGCGCATTCCCGGCAAGAACGAGTTCGCGGTTCCCAACGTGGTGCCGCGCCTGACCGACACGCCCGGCAGCGTCGATTGGCTCGGCCCGGCGCTTGGCGCACACCAGGACGAGGTGTTGAGGGGTTGGTTAGACATGTCGGCAGCGCAGATCGCGAAGCTGAAAGCGGCCGGGGCGATCTGAAGCGCAGATCGGCATTTCATGCGTAGTGTCTTGGAGGTAGCCCGATGTTGATGTCCGGAGCCGACTATCGCGAATCGCTGCGCCGCTACAAGCCGCGCGTGTACGTCAACGGCCAGCAGATCGCGTCGGTGGCCGACGAGCCGTTGCTTGCGCCGGGGATCAACGGCATCGCCCTCACCTACGATTTCGCGCTGCGCGAAAACCTCGCACCGGTGATGCGCGCCGACGTTCCCGGGGTTCCGGCCGGCCGCGGCGTCAATCGCATGATCGCGATGCCGGCGAGCGGGCAGGATCTGCTCAACAAGCTCGAGGCGGTGCGCCTGGTGTGCCAGGAAACCGGCTGCGCACAGCGCTATCTGGTGGGCGACGGCATGGCCGCGGTGTGGCAGACCGTGCATCGCATGGATGCCGAGATCGGCTCGCGCTACGTCGAGCGCATGGCCGCGTACCTCGAGCGCGTCTACAGCGAAGACCTGAGCCTGGGCATCGCGATGACCGACGGCAAGGGCGACCGCACCTTGCGCCCGTCGCAGCAGCCCAATGCCGACGCGTACCTGCACATCGTCGAGCGGCGCAAGGACGGCATCGTGCTCTCGGGCGTCAAGGCGATCATCACCGGCGCGCCCTACATGCACGAACTGTTCGTGGTGCCGTGTCGCAACATGCATGAGTCGGACCGCGAGTTTGCGGTGTCATGTGCGGTGCCGATCGATGCGCCGGGCCTGACCATCGTCGCGCGGCCTGCTGGTCGCCCCGGCGAGAAAGCGGCCAAGTTCAGCGCCAAGTTCGGTCAGTCGACCGGCGTGGCGATCTTCGAGCGCGTGTTCGTGCCGTGGGATCGCGTGTTCCTCGCCGGCGAATGGCAATACGCGGCGAACATCGTCTACAACTACACCGCGCATCATCGTCATACCTGCATCGGTGCGCGCGCCGGCTTCGGTGACCTGCTCATCGGCGCAGGCGCGTTGATGACGGAAGCCAACGGCATCGATCTGGACCGCGCCGACAACCTGCGCGAGCCGATGATCGATCTGATCAAGATCGTCGAGGGCTTCTACGCATGCGGCGTGGCGGCGTCGATCTACTGCGCGAAAGACGAGTACACGCCGGTGATGGTGCCCGATGCGGTGTTCGCCAACATCGGCAAGCTGCTGCTCGCCACGCAGATCTACGACATGCACCGGCTGGCGCATCACGTATCGGGCGGACTGATCGTCACGCTGCCCGGCCCCGACGAGGATCACAACCCGGCCACTGCGGGGCGGCTGTCGGATCTGCTCACCGCGCGCTCCGACATCCCGTACGAGAAGCGCATCGAGGTCGCACGCTTCGTCGAAGACCTCACCGCGAGCTATCAAGCCGGCTGGTACTCGGTGATCAGCCTGCACGGCGGCGGCTCGCCCGAGGCGATGAAGATGGAGATCTGGCGCAACTATCCGGTGGGCAACAAGGTCGATCTGGTGGAGCGCCTGCTCGAGCGCGGCATCCTGACCGATGAAACGCGCAAGATCACGCGCAATCGCCAGCCCGGGCGCTGCTGCGTGACCGGCTGCACCGTGCCCGAGGCGCCGCAGATGGTGGCGCTGCCGGCGGCGGTCCCGCTCGCACCCGGCGCGAAGAAAACCGTGCAGATCGCACCGATCGTCGAAGACTGAAATACGCGTCCGCATCGACCCCGCGCATCGTCCGCGACGAGTCGTGATCGCGGGCTTGCGATCGCCTGGAACTTCAACGCCCATGTCCGTCTACCGCACATTCCTGTTCGCCCCCGGCAACCATCCGCGCCGCGTCGAGAAAGCATTCACGCTCGGGGCGGATGCCGTCATCCTCGACCTGGAAGACGCAGTGGCCAACGACGAGAAAGTCGCCACGCGGCGGACCGTGATCGAGGCGTTGTCGAAGCCGCGCACCTGCCTGGGCTACGTGCGCATCAACGCGATCGGCACGCAATGGTGCTTCAGCGATCTGCAGGAAGTGATCGGGCCGTGGCTCGACGGCATCGTGCTGCCGAAGCTGGAGCACGCCGCCGATCTGCGCGCGATCGACTGGGCCATCACCAACCTCGAACGCGAGCGCGGCCTGCCCCCGGGCAAGGTCGATCTGATGCCGATCATCGAAACCGCGGCGGGTTTCACGCGACTGGACAAGATCCTCGCCGCGCGACATCTCAACGATACCGGCGCAGCGTGGCGCGTGCGGCGCATCGCGTTCGGCGCGGGCGATTTCACCAACGACGTCGGCATGACCTGGACGCCCGAGGAGTCCGAGCTGAGCGAAATGCGCGCCCGGATGATCCTCGCTTCGCGGAGCGCCGGGCTGGAGGCGCCGATCGACACGGTGTGGATCCATCTCAAGGAACACGACTGGTACCGCAAGTCGGTCGAGCGCAGCCTGCGCATGGGTTTCCAGGGACGACTCTGCATCCACCCCGACCAGATCGCGGTAACTAACGAAATCTTCACCCCGACCGACGCGGAAGTCGCCAAGGCCGAACGCATCGTCGCCGCGTTCAAGGAAGCCGAGGCCAAGGGCTCAGCGGCGATCCAGGTCGACGGGGTGTTCGTCGACTATCCGATCGTGTATCGGGCGCAGCGCACCTTGGCTGTGACTGCGGCGATCGCGGCGACCCGTTCGAAAGGGGGCCCATCGGGTCGGCCGTAGCTGGCGCTGTGCTCTGACCGCGAGACGGTGTGCGATACGCGGCACGGGGTTCCCGACGTGCAATAATTTCCCGGTCGTCCGCCGCAGTGTCGTTGCGACGGCGGTACCGCACACAATCCGCATAGGAGATCAGGCAATCGTCGCGTTCGATCTCAGCGACATCGGCCCCGCAGCTCGAGTGGCGCTGCGCGGACGCCTCGACGCTGCGGGCGTAGCGCAGATCGAGCAGAAGCTCCTTGCCGAGATCGCTTCCAGCGCAAAGCACACGGTCGTCGATCTCGCCGGCGTGAGCTTCATCTCCTCGCTCGGCATCCGCATGCTGCTTGGAGCCGCCGAGACGCTTAAGCCGGTTCGGGCTTCGCTGGTTCTCTATGGCGCGCAGCCGCTGGTGGCCGAGTCGCTCAACCTGGTCGTGAAGCAGCTCCTCGCCCTCGTCGGCGACGAATCGCAGGCGCTCGCGCTGCTGGCCGAACGCGATGCAGACCGGAAGTGATCGCCTGATCCTGCGGCTCGTCAACGACATCGCGAGCGTGGTGGCCGGACAACGCGCGCTGCGCGAGTTTCTCGCTGATGCCGGCGCGAGCGAGCGTGCGATCTTTCAGTGCGAACTGGCGTTCGAGGAGCTGGTCACCAACGTGATCAATCACGCGTACGCCGACCGTGCACCGTCCAGCCAGCCGATCGACGTTGCCGTGGCGATCGAGCCGCACAACCCTGACGAGATCGTGATGAGGGTGGAAGACGACGGGCCGCCGTTCGATCCGGCACGGGCACCCGATCGACCGCCCCCGGCGAGCATCGAGGAAGCGCGCATCGGCGGACTGGGGTTGCGCTTCATCCGTGCGAGTACGACCCGGTTCGACTACGAGCGCGTCGGCAATCGCAATCGGGTCACGGTGCGCGTGGATCGGTGCGCGGGCAGCACGCCCGATGGCTGAGGCGGCATCGACCGACGCGGGATCAGTCGCGATCAACAAGGTTCGGCCCGGGGCGTTGCGCAAGCGCGGGCGTTTCATCGCCCTCGGGGTACTCGCCGCACTGGTGTTGTTGCACTGGAGCGAGGTGGTGCCGCTGCAGGCGCGGCTGCGCGCATTCCTGTTCGACGCGTATCAGGAGATCGTGCCACGGCCGCGGAGTTCCGCCCCGGCCATCATCGTCGACATCGACGAGGCAAGCCTGCAGAAGTACGGTCAATGGCCCTGGCCACGCAGCCTGCTCGCACGGCTGGTCACGCGCATCGCGTCGATGCAGCCGGCCGCGATCGGCCTCGACCTGCTCATGCCCGAACCCGATGGCGCCTCACCCTGTACCGCCGCCGGCTACATTCCCGACATCGCACCCGATCTCGCCACGAAGCTATGCGAGCTGCCGAGCAACGACGCGCTGCTCGCCACCGCGCTCAGGGATGCCCGCGCGGTGCTGAGCGTGGCCGGGGTCGATCGCACCAGTTCGGCGAAGCTGCGGTCGCCGCCGGTGCTCGCCATCGGTGGGGATCCGAAGCCGATGCTGCGCAGTTTCGCGGGTGCGTTGACCAGCGTAGCGAGATTGCATGAAGCGGCGGGCGGGCACGCGATCGTGAGCGCCGACACCGAGCGCGGCATCCTGCGCTGGGTGCCTCTTGCTGCCCGCGTCGGCGAGACGGTCATGCCTTCGCTGCCCATGGAGATGCTGCGCCTGGCATCGGGCAATCCCGGCTTCACCGTACGCTCGAACGCAGGCGCGATTACCGGGATCGGCGTGGGCGATCTGCTGGTGCCGACGCAGCGCGACGGACGTCTGTGGGTGCATTTCGGCCCCATGCAAGCCGATCGCTACGTGTCGGCGATGGCGTTGCTCGACGGCCAGGTACCCGCCGAAATGCTGCGCGAGCGTCTGGTGCTTGTCGGCGTGTCCGGTCTCGGACTGGTCGATTTCCCGATGACTGCACTGGGCGAGCGCGTGCCCGGCGTCGAAGTCCATGCCCAGGTGCTCGAATCGATTTTCGATGGCACCACGCTGCTGCGGCCGCGCTGGAGCGCGTGGGTCGAGGCGGCAACCCTCGCTGCCCTGGGGCTCGCACTGTTGCTCGGCATCGGGCGCGTGAGTTCGATGCTGGCGATGGTACTGGTGGTGGTGGCGAGCACCGCATTGCTGCTCGCCGGCTTGTGGCTGTTCGCGCAGCACAAGGTGTTGTTCGACGCAGCCACGCCTGCCTTGTTCTTCGTGCTGCTTGCGAGCGGCATGTTCGCGTACGAGCTGATGCGCGAGCAGATCGAACGACGCGAGCTGGAGTCGACCTTGCGGCACCAGCGTGAAGCCGCGGCGCGGACAGCCGGCGAAGTGGCCGCGGCGCGGCGCATCCAGCTCGGCATGGTGCCCGACGTTCGCGCGAGCTTCGCCACGGAGGCACGCATCGACATCGCCGCGCGCATGGAACCGGCGCGCGAGGTCGGCGGCGATCTGTACGACTGCTTCATGCTCGATCCGCATCGCCTGTTCTTTCTGGTGGGCGACGTGAGCGGCAAGGGCATTCCCGCCAGCCTGTTCATGGCGACCAGCAAGACGCTGTGCAAGAGCATCGCGTTGCGCGGCGACATGGATCTCGGCGCGCTGATGCGGCAAGCCAATCGCGAGATCGCGCGCGACAACTCCGAGTTGCTGTTCGTGACGGTGTTCGCGGGCATCGTCGACCTGCGCTCGGGAGAGTTGGAATACGCGAACGCCGGACATGAGCGACCGTTCGTGGTCGCGCCAGGGTGCGCCCCGATCTGCCTCGATCACGAAGGCGGCCCGCCGCTTGGCATCGCCGATGCCGTCGAGTTCCCGGTCGCGCGGCACCAGCTGACGCGAGACGAATTCCTGTGCGTGGTCACAGACGGCGTGTCGGAAGCCACCGACCCTGCCGGGAAGTTCTTCGGCAAGGAACGTTTGATGGAAGTACTGACGACGGTACGCGCCGACGACACCGCCGCCACCATGCTCGATGCGATGTTCGGCCGGGTGGATTCGTTCGGCGCGGGGACGGAGCGATCCGACGATGTCACCGCCCTGATGCTGCGCTGGCGAGGTGCGTCGTAGCAGTCAGCTCGACGTTATCGGACCTCGACCTCCACGCGACGATTGCGCGGCTCGGCCTGGTTGTCGGGTGTGGGTACGAGCGGTTCGCGCTTGCCACGCGCTTCCACCGTGATTCGTAACGCGTCGATGCCCAGCTTCACCAGTTCGGCGCGCATGCGTTCGGCACGACGCAGCGAAAGCGCATCGTTGTGTTCGTGCGAGCCGGTCGTGTCGGCATGCCCGATGATGGTGATCTGCGGCGCGGGGCGACGGGTCATCTCCGCGGCGATCGATGCGAACTCGGCGCGCGACGCCTCGGTGAACTCGTCCTGGTTCTCGACGAAGAACAAGGTGAACGACGCCGCGCGCGGCGGCATCGCCCGCCGTGCCGCACCGAAGGTCTGCTCGACTTCGCGCTCGTCGGCAGTGAATGCGCCGGCCATCCCCGATCGCGTCGAACTGTAAGGACCTTCGAGTACGGTCTCGGTGCCGTCTCGCGCAACGACGATGCTGCCGCGATGGCCGTCGGAACTCGGCATCACCACGTACCATTCTCGTGGCGTGGCGCAGCCGCCGAGCAGGAGGCCGAGCAACATGCCCAGGATCACCAGGATCAGGCCTCGGCCCAAAATCGGGCTGGGAAGCGCGCCGGATGCGGCGCCGGATCTGCGCACGGAAGACCTATTCCGGCGCGTCGACGTGCACGACGAACTCGGTGCCGCGTACCCCGAGGATTGCCGTGGGCGTACGCACCTTCATCGCGCCTGGAGACTGCGTGACGAGCTTTCCCGAGATCGCCGACAGCGTGCCGCGCCGAATCGAGACGTCGAAATTGCCCGCGCGGGTAGACGGATCGTAGTTGAACGCGTCGAGCACGAGCACCGAGCCGGGTCCTGCCGACAGAATCGCGCCGTCGGCGAACGACACACCGACCGAACCGTCGCGGCCGGTCACGATGCGATCGCCGCGGTCGACCGGTACGCCGACAGCCGCGGGAATGCGCGCGCCTTGCCGCTCGATGGTGACCTCGCCCGCTTGCACCTTGATCAGCCCGATCGGCTCTGCGTGCACGGTCACGGCAACGAGCAAGCCGGCGAGCGCCAGCGCGAATCGGCGTGTGGCAAGCCGATGAGGATTCGAGGCAAAGGGCATGGTCATAGCCGAGGCGGGATTTCGAACCTATGATACGCGCCGAACCGAATTTTCAGGGAAAGTCAGGTCGTGAATCTGAACGAGACGAGCGATGGGACAGTGAAGGTGATCACGGTGAGCGGACGCCTCGACGGCACCTCCGCACCCGAACTCGGCGAGCGCCTCACCAGCACGCTCAGCCCGTCGAGCCAGAAACTGCTGCTCGAGTTGTCGCAGCTCGAATACATCAGCAGCGCCGGATTCCGCGTATTGCTCATTGCAGCCAAGCGTGCCAGCGAAAGCAACGGCCAGATCGTGCTCTCGGGCATCGCCGGTCATGTGCAGCAGTTGTTCGAGATCGGCGGTTTTCTCAAACTGTTCCGGGTCTTCGGCACCCGCGATGAAGGTGTCAACGCGCTGCGCTGATCGGGTATGAAACGCCCTGACGGGTTCGCGTACTGGCTCGATGACGTCCCGCCGCCCAGCGTGACGCTGCTGAGTGCGCTACAGCACGTCAGCCTGCTCTGCGGGCTGCTGCCGATTCCGCTGGTCGTCGCGCGCGAAGCGGGCTTGTCGCCCGAGGGCACGATCAATCTGATCGCCGTTGCGATGCTCGCGCTCGGGGCGACCTCGATCCTGCAGACCCTCAATCGTGGCTCGGTCGGATCCGGGCTGCTCGCACCCTCCTCGTTCAGTGGTGCCTACCTCGCACCTTCGCTGCTTGCCGTGAAGTCGGGCGGCCTGGCGCTCGTCTTCGGCATGATGATCTTCGCCGGCCTCGTTGAAGCTGTGCTGTCGCGCCTGCTCCGTTATCTGCGGCCGTTTCTGCCTGCCGAGATCGCCGGGTTCGTCGTCGTGCTGATCGGCTTGAACGTCGGCAGTCTCGGCGTGCGCTACATGCTGGGCATTGGTGCGGCCACACCGGTGACGTCGGGCGATATCGCCGTATCGACGATTGCGCTGTGCCTCATGGTGGGCTTGAATGTCTGGGGCCGCGGATCGGCCCGCCTGTTCTGCGCGTTGATCGGTTTGATCGGCGGCTATGCTGCGGCGGGTCTATTCGGTGTGCTGTCGCGAGAGGATTTCGCGCGCGTGCTGGCGGCACCGATGTTCAGCCTGCCGCATGTCGGCGCGCTCGGCTGGTCGTTCGATACGGCGCTGATCGTCCCGTTTGCGATCGGTGCAATCGCAGCATGCCTGAAGACGATGGGTGATCTGACCGCATGCCAGCGGATCAACGACGCCGATTGGGTCCGCCCCGATCTGCAAGGAATCAGCCACGGAACGCTTGCAAATGCGATCGGCACATCGCTGGCAGGGTTCGTCGGAACCACCGGATTCACCACGTCGTCCTCGAACATCGGCCTGTCGGGTGCAACCGGCGTCACCAGCCGCCGCGTAGCGTATGTAACCGGGGGCCTGCTCATCGTTCTCGCCTTCCTGCCGCAGTTCGCCAGCCTGCTGGCCATCATGCCGCGATCGCTGATGGGTGCGATGCTGATGTTCATCGCCGCATTCATCATCGTGAGCGGCCTGCAGATCGTTGCGGCGCGCTTGCTCGATGTGCGCCGGACCTTCGTGATCGGCTTGTCACTCATCGTTGCATTGGCCGTCGATGGCGCACCCGACTATTTCAACGCACTGCCCGCGGTGATCCAGCCGCTGGTGAGCAGCTCCCTGGTCGCCGGACTGCTCTGCGCCATCGCACTGAATCTGGTGTTCCGCATCGGCACGCGCAAGGTGCAGCGGTTCGTCGTGCCACCGGGTCAGGTCGATCCGATCGCACTCGGCCGGTTCATCGATCAATGCGGGGCATCGTGGGGCGCGCGCCGCGACGTCATCGAGCGCACCAAGTTCAACCTGCTGCAGTCGATCGAAACGCTGCGCGGCAGCGATCTGGCCGGCGGACCGCTCGAGGTCGACGCCTCGTTCGACGAGTTCAACGTCGTGCTGCGGCTCTCCTACGAGGGTGCGCCACTCGCCCTGCCGAACGAGCGGCCATCCAACGAGGAAATCATCGGCTCCGAGGATGGCGAGCGCAGGCTTGCCGGCTTCATGCTGCGCCGCTTCGCCGAC
>CADECO010000105.1:10952-15607 GCA_902825905.1 uncultured beta proteobacterium | reverse complement strand
TGCACGAGACAACGGGAGCCCGGAAGATCCTGGGTGTCAACGCGCAGCAGGCGCTTTGGTAGACCGCAACCGGCAAAGCGGCGCATTCTACCTGCGGGGCCGGTCGGGTTCGCCGGCCGCTACGAGGCATACACGCCCGGCGGCGCCCTGCCACTGCCGTGTGGAGATCAGCGCGCCAGCGACTGCGCCACCAGGGTCGCGGCGGTGAGATCTTCGAGCGCGGTGCCGACCGACTTGAACACCGTCACCTGTTCCGGCGCCGACCGACCGTTGTAACGCCCCGTCACCAGATCGGCCAGTTCCGCGACGACGTGTTCACGCTTGATCACGCCGCGCTCCAGCGGCTGTGTGATGTCGCCCGCTTCGGCCAGTGCGCCGGCAAAGGTATCGACGCACACCAGCGCGCGCTGGATCAGCGCATCGTCGGCTTCGCGCATGGTGCGGGTGAACGCGCCGACCAGATCGACGTGCGTGCCGGGCTGAACCTCAACGCCGCGCACGATCGGCTCGAGCGCGGTGGTGGCGCAGGTGATGACATCGGCGCGGCGTGTGGCGGCAGCGAGATCGTCGGTGGCGGTCGCGGGCAGTCCGCCGGCGGCGAGTTGTCGCGCCAGCGCCTGCGCGCGCGATGCGTTGCGACCCCACACCTCGATCCGCTCGTAGCGGCGCACGCTCGCGTGGGCGAGCGCCATATACGGGGCCAGAGCGCCGGTGCCGACGACGAGCAGCGAGCGCGCATCGGCGCGCGCCAGGTAGCGCGCCGCGAGCGCGGAAGCAGCGCCGGTGCGCCGCAGCGTGATGGACTCGCCGTCCATCAACGCCACCGGATGCCCGGTCACGCCATCGAGCAGCACGTAGAGCGCGCCCACCGTGGCGACGCCGCGTGCGCGATTGCCCGGAAACACGGTGACCAGCTTGATGCCGATCGCCTCGTCGGGCCGCCAAGCCGGCATCAGCAGCAGGCGCCCGTCTCCCGCGCCGTTGACGGTGTGCACGTGCCGCACCGGCGCCTGAGCGCCTTTGCGAAAGCCTTCGGCGAGCGCATCGACCAGCGCCGCGAACGGCAGCGCGCGATGAACTTCATTGGCCGACAGGAATGGCAGCGATGCGGACAAGTGCGTGCGAACGTTGCGCGGCGTTATGGTGCGCGGAGTTGCACCGTAGTCACGCCAGCGCGAGCTCGGGATGCCGCGCGCCCACGTCGGTGGCCTGCTCGAATGCGTGCGCCAGTTGCAGCACGCCCAGGTCGTCGCGGAACCGGCCGACGATCTGCAGCCCCACCGGCAATCCCTCGGGCGTGAAGCCGCAAGGCACCGAGGCGGCCGGATGACCAGTGACCGTGACGTAGAAGCACGAGCGCATCCAGTCGATGTAGTTCTGCATCGGTTGGCCGTCGATCTCCTTCACGTACGGTGTGTCGACCTCGAACGGCGGCACCTGGCTCACCGGCAGGATCAGGTACTCGTAGCGCGCGAAGAATTCGTGCATGCGCTGGATCAGCGCGGTGCGCTTGATCTCGGCAGCGCCCACGTCGAGCGCGGAGAGCTTGCGACCTTCCTCGATGTTCCAGATCACCGTGTCTTTGAGCAGCGCGCGATGCTTGTCGAGCAGCGGCCCGAACGCATTGGCATACATGTAGGCGCGCATCGTCAGGAAGATCTCGGCTGCATCGCGGAAGTCGGGCAGCGCTTCGTCGAGCACGCAGCCGAGCGATTCAAACGTGGCGCGATGCGGAGCGATAGCCGCGACCACCCGCCGATCGACCGGGATCGTCCCGGCGAAATCCGGCGCCCAGGCGATGCGCGCGCCGCTGAAGTCGCGATCGAGCGACATCGCAAACGTGCTGCCCGGCGTCTCGAGCGAAATCGGCGAGCGCGGATCGGGCCCGGCGATCGCCGAGAGCATCAGGGCCACGTCCTGCGCGCTGCGCGCCATCGGCCCGAGCACGCTCAGCGGGAACCAGCCCAGATTCGCCGGCACCGACGGCACGCGTCCGGTCGATGGCCGAAAGCCCACCACGTTGCAGAAGTTGGCCGGATTGCGCAGCGACCCGCCCAGATCGCTGCCGTCGGCAAGCGGCACCATGCCGCAGGCGAGCGCCACCGCCGCGCCGCCGCTCGAACCACCGCAGGTCTTGGTGAGATCGTAGGGATTGCAGGTCGCGCCGAATACCGCGTTGAAAGTCTGCGAGCCCGCGCCGAATTCGGGTGTGTTGGTCTTGCCGACGGTGATGGCGCCCGCTTCGCGCAGCCGCGTGACGAGCAGCTGATCGTGATCGGGAACGAAGTCTTTGTAGACCAGCGAGCCGAACGTGGTGCGGATGCCGCGCGTGTTGACCAGATCCTTGTGCGCAACCGGCAGTCCGTGCAACGGCCCTAGTGGATCGCCATGCGCGCGACGCGCATCGGCCTCGCGCGCCTGCGCGAGGGCCTGTTCGGCGACCAACGTCACGATCGCGTTGACGCGCGGATTGACCCGCTCGATCTGCGCGAGATGCGCGTGCATGACTTCCCACGCCGACAGCGAACCGTCGCGGATCAGTTGCGCGAGCTCGGTGGCGGTCTTGAAGCACAGGTTGTCGTCAGCGAGCGAGTCTTTCATGGCGCTGTTGGCCTCAATCGCACTGTTCGAGTCTCAGTTCGAGTTCGCGTTACTTTTTGTCGGCGCTCCAGCGCATCTCGGCGGTGTTGCCCGCGTGGAGCGCGCCCTCCATCTTGCCGGCGACTACGCGACCGACGAAGCGACGCTTCTTGCCGCTCGCATCGGCGAACACGAACGAAATGTTCTCACCGCGCACCCGCCCCTCGTCGATCTTGGCGGTGTGTCCGCCCTGGCGCACGGTGCCGCTCAACATCTGGAACTGTTGCGTGAGCGAGACTTCATACGGCGTCGAACCCGCCCCCGAGGGCGGGCGCAACGTCCAGCTGCCCTGCACTTTCGCCGGCACGAGCCACAGCATCGCGCTGCGGCCTTCGACTTCGGCGCGCTCGTCGGGCTCCCATTCGCCCATGCTGAACGCATGCGACACCAGGCGCGTGCCCGGCTTCATCTCCAACAGCTTGGGCCGTAGCCGCAGGTTGAGTTCAGGCAGCAGGTACATCGTGATCACCGATGCCTTGGAGAAGTCGGTGGCGAAGATGTCCGCCTTCATGAAGGCCACCTTGTCGGCGATGCCGGCTTCCTGCGCGCGGCGCTTCGACAGCTCGACCATATCGGGGTTGTATTCGATGCCTTGCGCCCGCGCACCGAACTTCTTCGCCGCGGTGATCACGGTGCGCCCGTCGCCCGAGCCGAGGTCCATGACGAAATCGTCGGCGGTTACCTTCGCCATCGTCAGCATCTTCTCGACCACGGCATCGGGCGTCGGCACCCAGATCACGTCCTTGCCGGCCTGGCCGACCTCGGGCTGATAGTTCTTGCGCGCGGGTTGCGCCTGTGCGAACGCGCTGCCGATCAGGATGACGCTGCTGCCGACTGCGATCCCGGCGCTCAATGCCCACCGTGCCCCTCGTTTGGATTCCATGCGTGCTCTCCTCGTGCCGATCAGGCGTTCACGTTGACAACGATGCGGCCGCGCACCTTGCCCGCGACGATGTCCTGCCCCGCGCTCAATGCCTGCTCCAGACCGACCTCGGTGGTCATCGCATCGAGCTTGGCGGCGTCGAGATCGCTCGCCAGCCGCGACCATGCCTCGAGCCGCTCGGCGCGCGGCGCCATGACGCTGTCGACGCCCACCAGCGTGACGCCACGCAGAATGAACGGCGCGACCGTCGCCGGGAAATCCATGCCTTGGGCCAGTCCACAAGCCGTGACAGTGCCGCGGTACTTCGTGCTCGCGCAGGCGTTCACCAACGTGTGGCTGCCCACGGTGTCGACGACGCCGGCCCAGCGCTCGCGCGCGAGCGGCTTGCCCTGCGCCGACAGCGTGGCCGCATCGAGGATCTCGTGCGCGCCGAGTTGCTTGAGATAGTCGGACTCGTTCATGCGGCGCGTCGAGGCAACGACCTTGAAGCCGCGCTGAGCCAGCACCGCGATGGCCACCGAGCCGACGCCACCGGCCGCGCCGGTGACCAGCACTTCGCCATGTTCAGGCTTCACGCCATGGCGCTCCAAGCCGAGCACGCACAACATCGCGGTATAGCCGGCCGTGCCGATCGCCATGGCGCGCCGCGGCGTGATCGACGCCGGAAGCGGAATCAGCCAATCGCCCTTCAAGCGGGCCTTCTGCGCCAGCCCACCCCAGTGGCCTTCGCCCACGCCCCAACCGTTGAGCACGACCCGATCGCCCACTTTCACGCCCGCATTGCTGCTCGCCTCGACCACGCCGACCAGATCGATGCCCGGCACCATCGGCCACTTGCGCACCACCGGCGATTTGTTGGTGATCGCCAGGCCGTCCTTGAAGTTGATGGTGGAGTACTCGACGCGCACGGTGACGTCGCCCTCGGGCAACTGCGCCTCGTCGACCTGCGCGACTTGCGCGCTGAATCCGGCGTCGGTCTTGTTGAGAAGGATCGCTTTGAACATGGGCTCTGAGGATCGATGAGTGATTGGGTTGGTCACGCGACCTTCGCATGCGCTCGGTCGGTGATTGGGTCGATCACGCGACCTTCGCATGCGCTCGGTCGGTGATTGGGTCGATCACGCGACCTTCG
>CADECO010000105.1:6028-10852 GCA_902825905.1 uncultured beta proteobacterium | reverse complement strand
TCACGCGACCTTCGCATGCGCTCGGTCGGTGATTGGGTCGATCACGCGACCTTCGCATGCGCTCGGTCGGTGATTGGGGGGCAACGAGAAAGGCAAGGAGGTGAGCCCCCTTTTTCAGTCACTACTCAAATGGAGGCCAAGCCGCGTTCTAGCCGCGCCACGCCTTCGGTGAGCCGGTCAGGCGAAGCGGCGAAGCACCAGCGCAGGAACCCCTCACCTTCCGGACCGAATGCGATGCCCGGCGCAAGGCCGAGCTTGGCGTCGCGGACGAGGTGTTTGGCGAGGGTGAGCGAATCGGTCACGCCGCGCACGCGCAGATAGAGGTACATCGCCCCCGGCGGCAGCGACGCCTCGACCTGCGGCACTTCGCGCAGGAGCGCGAACAGGTGATTGCGAGCGCCAAGCATGCGATCGCGCATCGCCGGCACGATCTCGGCGGAGCGGCGGATCGCCTCGACGCCCGCCTGTTGCACGAACCCAGGAGCGCAGGAGGTGTTGTACTCGATCAACTTGGGCAGCACGTCGATGAACGGCACCGGCGCCGCGATCCAGCCCAGCCGCCAGCCGGTCATCAGCCATGACTTGGAGAAGCTGTTGGTCGAGATCACGCGATCTTCGGGCGTAGCGATGGCGAGAAACGACGGCGCAGCTGCACTCTCGCCGTAGAACACCCTCTCGTAGACGTCGTCGGCGACGATCCAGATGCCGTGCCGGCGGCAATGCTCGAGCAGCGCGCGCTGCTCGGCCGCATCGATGGTCCAACCCGTGGGATTGTTGGGCGAGTTGACGACCAGCACGCGCGTCTGCGGCGTGAGTGCCGCGAGGAGCCGATCGAGATCGAGCCGCCATTGCCCACCGCCGGGACGATTATCGTCCGGGCGAAACTCGAGCGGCATCGACACCACGTCGGCACCGAGAATGCGGGGCGCCTGAGTGAGATTGGGCCACACCGGGGTGACGAACACGGCGCGATCGCCCGGTCCGAGCAGCGCCTGATGCACGAGCATGAGCGCGTTCACGCCGGAGCTGGTGACTGCAATGTTGTCGACGCCGATCGGACGATGCAGCGACGAGACGTAGCCCGCGATCGCCTCGCGCAAGGCGGGAATGCCCAGATTGGCGTGATAGAACGTGTCGCCTGCATCGAGGGCGCGCGCCGCGGCCGCACGGATCGGTTCGGGCGTTACCTGATCGGGTTCACCGAACCAGAACGCGAGTACGTTCGGATCGCCCATTGCCGCATTGGCGACTTCGCGGATCTTCGAGGCTGCCAGCGCTTCGATGCGCGGATGCACGTACGGGCGCGTCGCCGCAGCGGAGTTCGAGTGCTGCATGATGACGGGACGGGAAAGGAGCAGCCGGAGCTTAGCAGGCTGCCGAGTTTCGCGGGCCGCCCGCGAAGCATCTGCTTACGCGTCCGCCACGCTTCATGCCGCCGGGCGCAGCAAGCGCGCCGCGGCTGTTGCACCCCCTAGCGCAGGAGCGTGCCCGAAGCGGCGCGTGCCGCCTTGTCGTGCGACGGATCGAGCGCGAAGAACTCGCGCACTGCCGCGTGGTACTGCTCGAAGCCGACGCCAGATGCATTGCTATGGTTGGCGCCTTCGACCAGCAGCATGCGCTTGGGCGCGCGGGTGCGCTCGTACAGGCGCTCGGCCATCCACGAGGGCACGTAGCCGTCGTTGGCGCCATGCACGAACAGGATCGGCGCGCTCACCCGTTCGACTTTCGAGAGCGAATCGTAGTGCTGGGTGAGGAACAGACTCACCGGCACGAAGCGCAGCCACTTGTGTGCGCCGGCCATGTCGCGGATCGACGTCAGCGTGGACTCGACGATCACGCCAGCCATGTCGTCGCGTCGCGCGGCGAGATCGATCGCGAGTGCCCCACCGAGCGAATGGCCGAACACGAACCGGCGGGCTTGCGCCGGCACGCGCGTGGCCAGGTACTCCCAGGCGATGGTGGCATCGGCGTTCACCTCATCCTCGCTCGGCAGATCGCCGCCGGACTTGCCGAAGCCGCGGTAGTCGATCGCCAGCACGCTGAACCCCATCTTGCGCAGGCGGGCGATGCGAAACGCATTGCCGTTCAGGTTCCAGCGTGCGCCGTGCAGATAGAGCAGCACCGGCGCGTCCGCGCGCTCAGCCGGCCACCACCAGGCGTGCAGGTGATCGCCGGGATTATCCGGCTCGGTGCCTTCGGCCACGTGCACGACCTCACGCGACTCGCGCGGCTCGACATTGCGCGCGATCCACAACTCCTCGACGCCGTTGGCCTTGGGATCGAACGAGGTCCACCACGCCTGCGACGGACGCCAGATCAGCTCGCGCTGCTTGACGTCGATGTAGGCGCAGCCCGACGCGAACGCGGCGATCGCCAGCGCGACCACGAAGCCACGCGTGGCGACGGAATTCGATCGGATCATGCGCTGCACCTTCGTCACCTTCGGTTCTTCCCTTCGTTTGCTCGAGGCCCCGATCAGCTCTTCGGTTCCTTGCCGGTGATGCGCCAGAAATAGACGATGCGCGATCCTACGTTCAGTCGCTGTTCGGGCATCCAGTCGCCCATGTCGAAATCGTGCGATACGACACGCGTACCGGGCTTGAGTTCCTTCCACAGCTTCGGGCGCAGCTTGAGGTTGAGCGAAGGCAGCAGATAGAGCGTCACCACCGTCGCCTCGCGAAAATCGGTCTCGAACAGATCGGCCTGGATGAATTTGACCCGATCGGTGACCTTGGCGTTGCGCGCATTGGCGTTGGCATCGCGAATTCGGTCCGGGTCGATATCGATGCCGATGGCCCGCGCGCCGTGCTTCTGCGCGGCGGTGATCACCAGACGGCCGTCGCCGCAGCCCAGGTCGTACAGCAGGTCCTTCGGTCCGACTTTGGCCACCGACATCATGGCGTCGACTACTTCCTGCGGCGTGGGCACGAACACCACGTCGGGCGTGCGGGCGGCCTGCGCAAGGACGGTCGGCGCGTCGGCGCGCACCTGAGCCAGCGCGGGGAGCGTGATCGGCGTGGCTGCGAGGGCGCCTGCACGGGCGAGGAATCGGCGTCGGTTCAAGATTCGGACTCCTTTCTTGTAATGGTCAAATCGCGGGACTAGTCACCGAACGATCTGCAGGGGGAGGATCGGGGCGGCGCGGGGCAACGAACCTCGTTCAGCAACGCTCGTTTAACTACGTGGACCCTCGCGCATCGGATGCAAACACTGCACGCCCTCGATGCATTCACGCGTCGTTCGCCAGTGGGTTGACACCGGCTGTCGAGGCGTTGCGCGCGCTCGAATCGGCCGCGCAGCCGGCGATGTTAGTAGGCGCGGACGCGGCTGTCCACGCGCTGTAGTTGCACCGTCAAGCACCGGTTACGCCATCGAATCGATGATCGGAGCCCACAGGGGGTGAAACGGTTCCGGTTCGATCCATCGACTCATTCGGCCAGCCAGGCCATGGCCGAGGCGGCGTGCCCGGCGCTCACGATGTCGCGCGTCAGATCCACGTGTTCTTCGCCGGGAATGCGGATCTTGGTGAACAGCAGCCCCGGGTATTCGAGTGGCCGGGTCGCATCGAGCCCCATCTTGGCGCTGACGCCGCGGTTGGACGACGGATCGAGAATCGAGCCCAGCGCGTTGGGCACCACCACCAGATCACGATCGGCCTGGAAGCGCGTGGCCACTGCCCACTCGACCTGCTCGGGGTCGTGCACATCGACATCGGTGTCGACCACGATCACGTGCTTCACGTCGTAGTGCGCGCCGAATGCGGCCATGATCACGTTCTTGGCCTCGCCCTCGCGCTGCTTGTGGAGCTGCACGTAGAGGTGATAGCGGCAGGTGCCGCCGGCGGCCAGATGCACATCGGTGATGTTCGGGAAGCTGCGCTGCAGATGGGCGAGGATCGTCGCCTCGCGCGGGATGCCGCCCAGCAGCAGATGCTCCATGCCGGCCGGCACGATCGTGTGATAGAGCGGATCGGTGCGATGCGTGACGCAGTCGATCTCGATCACCTCGCGCTGTTCCTGCGGGCTGTAGTAGCGCGGGAACTCGCCGAACGGCCCTTCGACCTCCCGCACGCCCGGTGGAATGCGCCCCTCGATCACGATCTCGGCGTGTGCCGGCACGCGCACATCACTGGTGAGGCATTTCACGACTTCGAGCGGTTCGCCATGCAGCGCGCCGGCAATCTCCAGCTCGTCGGTATCGATCGGCGCGATCGCCTGCGAGGCGAGCAGCGTGAGCGGGTCGACCCCGATCACGACCGCCACCGGCAGTGCTTCGTTGCGCTTCTCGGCCGCACGGTAGAACGCATGCAGATGGCGCGGCAGCATCAGCGTGGCCATGCGCTGCGGCGCGTTGACCTGGATGCGGTTGATCGACACGTTTTGCACGCCGGTGATCGGGTTGCGCGCGATCACCAGCCCGGCGGTGATGTACGGCGCCGAGTCGTGCTCGTTGTGCACCGGAATCGGCAGCAGCTTGCGGATGTCGAGCTCGCGATGTGCGACCTGCTGGCACGGCGCGGCGGCGCGCGCGACTTCGCGCCATTTCACCGGATGTTCGGCGGCGTTGCGGTACGTAGCGTGCAACTCGGACTGCGCCACCCCGAGCGCCTCGGCGATCCATGCACGCTGCCCCACCAGCCCGGCGATGATCGGCATGGCCTGCCCACCCGGCCGTGGAAACAACACCGCCTGCTCGCCATCGAGCCGCTTGGCGATCGCCGCCAGCTCGAACTGCAGCGACACGTCAGGTCGCGCGATCGCAAGGCGGTTGGTGGATTGCAGCTGGCGCAGCCATGCGCGCAGCGTTCGGATCGGTTTCATCGCG
>CADECO010000105.1:4225-5928 GCA_902825905.1 uncultured beta proteobacterium | reverse complement strand
ATCGAATGATCATCACGCACGGCTCCGAGCCGGGATCGCCACGTGCCACGCCGATGCGTCCGGTGGCGCTCACGATCGGCAATTTCGATGGAGTGCATCGCGGCCATCAGTTCATGATCGCCCGCACTATCGAAGTGGCGCGCGCGCGTGGCATCGAGTCGTGCGCGTTGACGTTCGAACCGCATCCGCGCGAGTTTTTCGCCGGCGACACCGCACCGACACGCCTGACCTCGCTGCGCGAGAAAACCGAACTGCTCGCTGAACTGGGCATCGGCCGCGTGCATGTGCAACGCTTCACCCCGGAATTCGCGCAGCTGCCTCCGGATGGCTTCATCCGCCACGTGCTGCACGACACCCTGCAATCACGCTGGATCCTGGTGGGCGACGATTTCCGCTTCGGTGCCGGGCGAGCAGGCGACTACAGCCGGCTCAAGACGGCCGGCGAACAGTTCGAATTCGACGTCGAAGCCATTCCCACCGTGCAGCATGAGGGCGTACGCATTTCGAGTTCGGCGGTGCGCGCTGCGCTGAGGGCGGGCGAACTCGACCGCGCCAGGACGCTGCTGGGCCGCGCTTACAGCATCAGCGGACGCGTCATCCACGGCGAGAAGCTGGGCCGCACGCTTGGCTTCGCCACCGCCAACATCGCACTCGAACACAATCGTCCGCCGCTGATGGGCATCTTCGTGGTGCGGGTGCGCGGCCTGGGCGAAGGCGTGCGCGACGCGGTCGCGAGCCTTGGTTACCGGCCCACGGTCACCGACGAGCGTCGCGCGCTGCTCGAGGTGCATCTGTTCGACTTCGACGCCGACATCTACGGGCAGCTGATCCGCGTGGAGTTTCTGCACAAGCTGCGCGACGAAGAGAAATACCCCGATCTGGACACCCTGAAGGCGGCGATCGCGCGCGACTGCGTGAACGCTCGCGACTACTTCAAGCGCACAACGCATGGCTGACTACAAACCGACCCTGAATCTGCTGGAAACGCCGTTTCCGATGCGCGGCGACCTGGCCAAGCGCGAACCCGGCTGGATCAAGCAATGGACCGACCAAAAGCTCTATCAGCGCATCCGCGCGCTGTCGGCAGAACGGCCCAAGTGGGTGCTGCACGACGGCCCGCCGTTCGCCAACGGCGACATTCACATCGGCCATGCGGTCAACAAGATCCTCAAGGACATCATCGTCAAGTCGCGCAACATGGCCGGCTTCGACGCGCACTACGTGCCGGGTTGGGACTGCCACGGCATGCCGATCGAGCACCAGATCGAAAAGCAGTTCGGCAAAAACCTGCCGGTCGACGAGGTGCAGGCGAAGTGCCGCGCCTACGCGACCGAGCAGATCGCGCGTCAGAAGAAAGACTTCATGCGACTGGGCGTACTGGGCGATTGGGACAACCCCTACCGCACGATGGATCCCCGGAGCGAGGCGAACGAAATCCGCACGCTGGGCAGGATTCTCGACAAGGGCTACCTCTTCCGCGGCCTGAAGCCGGTGAACTGGTGCTTCGATTGCGGTTCTGCACTCGCTGAAGCCGAGGTCGAATACGAGGATCGCGTCGATTTCGCCATCGACGTGGGCTTCCCGTTCGCTGAAACCGAAAAACTCGCGCGCGCGTTCGGCTTGCCCGCGCTGCCGGCCAAGCCCGGCTGGATCGTCATCTGGACCACCACGCCGTGGACGATCCCGTCCAACCAGGCGCTCAA
>CADECO010000105.1:2235-4125 GCA_902825905.1 uncultured beta proteobacterium | reverse complement strand
ATCCGCGCGAATTGCTCGGCGACGAGGCCGCGCAGTACGAAAAGAATCGCGACACGCTCGATGTCTGGTTCGACTCGGGCTCGACGCACCAGACGGTGCTGCGCGGCTCGCACGCCGACACCGAGCACTTTCCGGCGGAGATGTATCTCGAAGGCTCCGACCAGCACCGGGGCTGGTTCCACACGTCGCTGCTGGTGTCGACGATGCTCAACGGCTGCGCGCCGTACAAGTCGCTGCTCACCCACGGGTTCACCGTAGCGGGCGACGGTCGCAAGATGTCGAAGTCGCTCGGTAACGCCGTGGCACCGCAGAAAGTCTCCGAAACGCTCGGCGCGGAGATCCTGCGGCTGTGGGTCGGCTCGACCGACTATTCCGGCGAGATCGGCATCTCCGATGAAATCCTCAAGCGCGTGGTGGAGAGCTACCGGCGCATCCGCAACACGCTCAAGTTCCTGCTCTCCAACCTCGCCGACTTCGATGCGGCGCGCGACGCGGTGCCGCTCGAGCAGATGCTGGAGATCGATCGCTACGCACTGGCGCTCACCGCCAATTTCCAGAAGCGCGCGCTGGCGAGCTACGACAAGTTCGAGTTTCATCCGGCAATGGCGGGCCTGGCGGTGTTCTGCTCCGAAGACCTCGGCGCGTTCTACCTCGACATCCTCAAGGACCGTCTCTACACCGCGCAGAAAGCGGGTAGGCCGCGACGCTCGGCGCAGACCGCGCTGCATCACATCACGCACGCGCTGGTGCGGCTGATGGCGCCGATCCTCTCGTTCACCGCGGAGGAATGCTGGACGCATCTGGCGCCTGGCAAGGAAACCGTGTTCGCCGAGACGTACCACCAGATTCCGATGCCGCGGGACGCCGAGTCGTTGCTTGCGCGTTGGAACTCGCTGCGCGAATTTCGCGGCGAAGTGACGAAGAAGCTCGAGGAACTGCGCGTGGCGGGCAAGATCGGCTCGGCGCTCGACGCGGAAGTGTCGGTCGTGGCGGCCGGGCCGCAATACGATCTGCTGCTTTCGCTGGGCGAGGATCTGCGCTTCGTGTTCATCGTGTCGAAGGTGACACTGCAGCGCACCGATCGCCCCGATCAGGCGCGGATCGACGCGGTGCCGTCTGAGCACGTCAAATGCGAACGCTGCTGGCACCATCGCGTCGACGTGGGGTCGCATGCGGAGCATCCGACACTGTGCGGGCGCTGCGTGTCGAACCTGTTCGGCAGCGGTGAACCGCGCGGATTCGCCTGATCATGCACGGTGCTCGCCTGTGACTGACATCGCCACTCAGAGGCGCTCTGCGATCGGGCTGTGGATCGCGATCGCCTTGGGGGTCGTGATCCTCGATCAGATCACCAAGCACATCGTGCTGGGCCGCTTTCAGCCCGGCGAGTCGTTGCCGGTGACTCCTTTCTTCAATCTGGTGCTCGCCTTCAACACCGGCGCCGCGTTCAGCTTCCTCGCCAACGCGGGCGGATGGCAACGCGCGTTCTTCATCGTCATCGCGCTCGGGGCGGTGGTCGTGATCACCTGGCTGCTGCGCCGGCATCATCAGGAGCGGATGTTCTCGCTCGGTCTGGCGTTGATTCTCGGTGGTGCGATCGGCAACGTCATCGATCGCATCTGGCTGGGCAAGGTGGTCGACTTTCTGTTGTTCTACTACCGCGATTGGGCCTGGCCGGCATTCAATGTCGCCGACAGCGCGATCACCGTCGGCGCTGGGCTGCTGATTCTCGACAGCTTCGTCGGCGGGAAGCGCCGGCCCGTCAGTCAGAGCTCCTCGTGAGATCGGATACTGCAATGGAAGTCCTGCTAGCCAACCCTCGTGGCTTTTGCGCGGGCGTCGAACGAGCCATTGGAATCGTCGAGCGCGCGATCGAGTTGCACGGCGCGC
>CADECO010000105.1:0-2135 GCA_902825905.1 uncultured beta proteobacterium | reverse complement strand
GGCGTCGAACGAGCCATTGGAATCGTCGAGCGCGCGATCGAGTTGCACGGCGCGCCGATCTACGTGCGCCACGAGATCGTGCACAACCGATTCGTCGTTGACGATCTTCGCAAGAAGGGCGCGGTGTTCATCGAAGACCTGAGCGAAGTGCCCGCGGGCAGCACGGTGATCTTCAGCGCGCACGGGGTGCCCAAGTCGGTGCGCAGCGAGGCACAGCGGCGCGGGCTAAAGGTGTTCGACGCCACCTGCCCGCTGGTGACCAAAGTGCACGTCGAGGTGGCGAAGATGCTCAAGGCCGGCTTCGAGATCGTGATGATCGGTCATCGCGGACACCCCGAGGCCGAAGGTACGATGGGCCAGGAGAACAACGCCGAAGGCGGCAAGGCGAGTGCGCGCATGCATCTGGTCGAGACGGTCGACGACGTCGCGCAACTCGCGGTGGGCAGACCCGATCAACTCGCTTACGTCACGCAGACCACCCTGTCGGTCGACGATGCGGCGCAGATCGTCGAGGCACTGCGCCGGCGCTTCCCGAACATCGTGGGCCCCAAGAAAGACGACATCTGCTACGCCACGCAGAACCGCCAGGACGCAGTGAAGTTCATGGCGCCACGATGCGACGTCGTGATCGTCGTCGGCTCGCCTAACAGTTCGAACTCCAACCGTTTGCGCGAAGTGGCCGAGAACATGCAGGTGCCGGCATACATGGTCGACAAAGCCGAGGAGCTCCGACCCGAGTGGATCACCGGCAAGTTGCGAGTAGGCGTCACCGCCGGAGCTTCGGCGCCCGAAGTGCTGGTCAGCGAGGTCATCGAGAAGCTGCGCAGCCTCGGTGCGCGCGCCGTACGCAATCTCGATGGCGTGACCGAGAACGTCGCGTTTCCTCTGCCGAAGGGGTTGGGCAAGACGATCCGGTAGGCGCGACGCGACCAGCAACAATGCATCGAGAGTGCCGCCAGTAAGCCGAGGGCGGTCCGATTCCGTCCGCGGATCGCGTTGCGTAGATCACGCTTTGTGCCGGGCAGATTGCTCACAGCGTGATCGCACCAAGCCGTCGACGGCGCACACGCGGCCCTTCGTCAGTTGGTGTGGAGAGGCGATCATCCTGCGAACCGCATCGTGACCGAGTGCATTGAGTGCATAGCGCTGCCATGCAACGCTCCCGAATTGACCGCCGCGCAGTCGGCGCACGTTACGGGGACTTGGACATGCAACGATCACTTGCTGCGCTCGCTGTGGCGCTCGCGTTTGCCACACCTTCGATCAGTCACGCTCAGACCGCGGCCGGACAGGAGTACGACACCTGCGCCAAAGGGCAGTCGGGCCGCTCAACCGCATCAGGCGTCGCCGCCGACTTCCGCACCGATTCACTCAAGCTTCTCGGTGATGTGGTTCCCGCGCTGGCGAAGTTGCGCGAGCCGGCAAAACCGGAACAGTTCGACACGAACCTGCTGCGCCGCATCGGCAACGACATGTGCGAGTTCGGCAAGCGCTGGTCGTACGAGCACGAGGGCAGCAAGGCGGCGGTCGGCGATCAGATCGGTTGCCTGGCCGCCGTGTCGTCCGCCGCGTCTCAGATCCGCGAGGGCTATCGGTCGCAGTTCCGCGACCTGTCGACGCAAGGCCGGGAAAAACTGGCCCGCTCACTCGACGAGCGCACCGACCTCTGCAAACGCGGCGCCAAGCCGTAACAAGCGCACCCGATCAGCGCCGAGAAGCCGCGAGACCGCACCGCAAGCCTAGTCCTTGCGGGGGTGGTCTTCCTTGCGAGGACGGTCCAATAACTGGCGCGCGTTCGCCGACTGACTCAAAAGCGCGCCGAAGTCGGGTTCGATCTTGAGCTCGACCACCATCTGGCTCTTCACCGGAAAACCGTGCCGCATCGCCGGGTAGAAGCTCGCCCGCCCGAACGACTCCTTCGCGGCTTCGTCGAACACGCCCTCGGGCTCGCTGATCAATACGTCGACCTGGTCAACGTCGCCGCGCTCGCTGATGAGCAGGCGCAGCACGAGGTAGCCTGCATAGTCCTCGGTTCCCTCCGGCGCATCGGTGTGGATCGCGCCCTGCGGCGCGGCACGCGTGTCGACTTCGTGCGAGGCGAAGTAGTGGGTGCCGCTCGCCGCCTCGCGTGCGCC
>CADECO010000104.1:10355-15637 GCA_902825905.1 uncultured beta proteobacterium | reverse complement strand
TCCGCTGGCGTCGCCGACAAGATCGAAGGCTTCGGCCGACTGTTGCAGGAGCATTGAGCGCCATGTTGAATGTGATTGCGCTGACCGTTGCCATACGTCGACGCGGGTTCGTCCATGGCCGTGGCTTTGCGCCACGATCGTGCGACACGACTGCCAAGCGCTTGGCCGTCGTGGCTTGCGCGATGGCCGCAGTCGCGCTGATCGCCCCGCAGGCGTCGGCGCAGACATATCCGGCCAAGGCGATCCGAATCGTCGTGCCGTTTCCACCGGCGGGCGCGACCGATGTCGTCACACGCGTGCTCGCCGATCGGCTGGGGCAGCGACTGGGGCAGTCTGTCGTGGTCGACAACAAACCCGGTGCTGGGGGCGCGATCGGCTCGGACTTCGTGGCCAAGAGCACCGCCGACGGCTACACACTATTGCTGTCGACCTCCAGCACCCACTCGATCGGTCCGGTGCTCAATCCCAAGACACCGTACAACGTCGAGCGTGATTTCGCGCCGATCGTGCACGTCGCCAACTCCACCAACGTGCTCCTGGTCGGAGCCAATGTGCCAGTCAATTCGGTCAAGGAGTTGGTCGCGCTCGCCAAGGCGCAACGTGGCCGCGTCAACTACGGCTCGAGCGGCGTGGGCACGGTCGTGCACTTGATGGGCGAGATGTTCGCCCGCATGGCGGATATCGAAGTCGTTCACGTTCCGTACAAGGGCACAGCGCTCGCGATGCCCGATCTGATGACCGGGCAGCTCACCTATCTGTTCGATGCGTACGCAGCTGCGGCACCGCACGTGAAGTCGGGCAAGGCCAAAGTGCTGGCCACCACCGGCAGCGCCCGCTCGCCGCATCTGCCCGACGTCCCGACCGTCGCCGAGGCGGGTTTGGCGGACTACACCGCGATCGTCTACTTCGGCATCTTCGCGCCGGCAGGCACTGCCCTGGCGGTCACACGGCTGCTCTCAGCCGAGACTGCCATCGTGCTCAAGCAGCCCGAAGTGATCGAGCGATTCACCAACCTGGGTCTGGAGCCGGTGGGCGGTGGGCCCGATCAGCTCGGTACGATCGTGCGCAGCGAAACGGCGAAGTGGACCAAGGTGATTCGCGACGCCGACATCCGGCTGGAGTAGGGCGGCGCCGTTGATCTTGCGCGCGGCCGTCTAGCGCCGGCGTTTGCGTTTCGGTGCGAGCATCGTGCCGCGACAGCGCCTTGCCCCGCACGCGCAGAAGAATCGCCGCCGGTTCGTCGCGTTGTATCCACCGTCGACGACGATGTTGTAGTCGTAGGTCAGCTCTTGCTCGGCTTCGATGTCGCGCCGCGCCTCGATGAACACGCGGCCATCTTCATCCTCGGACGATTCGCAGTTCGGACTGCAGCTGTGATTGATCCAGCGCGCCGAGTTGCCCTGCCGATTCGCGTCGATGACTTTCGCGCCGTCGACGAGAAACAGAAACGTGTGATACGGCTTTGTCTCGTCCAGATCGGGGTATCGATCGTCGGCTTCCTTCTCGCTGATGACTTTGCCCTTGTACTCGATGATGCGTTCACCTTTGCGAATGCTGCGCAATGCGAAGACACCTTTGCCGTGAATCGAAGACTTGCGTACCGCTATGCGTGGTCCGCGCAATTTACGCGTGATTGACATTGAATTCTCTAGAATCGATTTGAGAGTTGAGCGAACAAGCGTGAAGGAGCGGGGCGCGATGGTAGCGAAAAACCTAACCATTCGGGTTGCGACACCTGATGATGCATACGCGATCGCGACCATGTCGCGCGATCTCATCGAATCGGGTCTGCCCTGGACCTGGACGCCCGAGCGCGTGATGCGCAACATCCGCAACCGCAACATCACCACGATCGTCGCGTGCGACGGCGAAGAGATCGTCGGCTTCGCGATCATGTACTTCGGCGACGAGGATGCGCACCTCAACCTCATCGCCATCGAGCCCGCGTATCAGCGATCCGGCCTCGGCGTGCGTTTGATCGAATGGCTCAAGCAGTCGTGCTACATCGCCGGCATCGCGCGCATCGATGCCGAACTGCGCATCACTAATCGCGCCGCGCGTTCGTTCTATCGCAAGTGCGGCTTCCGCGAACGGGCGCTGATGCCGGGGTACTACTCCGGCGTGGAGACCGCGGTGACGATGTCGCTCACGCTGCGACCCGGGCTCTGAAGCGCGCTTCGCGCAGCAACGCCTCACACATAAAAACGCCGCCCGCGGGCGGCGTTTTCGTTCCCTGATTCGGTTTCCTCTGCACTACTTGCAGTTCTGTCTTCTCGAGCGGACTCACCAGAACTTCATGCAGTTGCCGACGTACATGACCGGACCGGTCGGTGCGCCGGTGCTGGAGCCGCCTTCGGGTTCGAGACTGATCGCGAGCTTCGGAACGTCGGTCAGCGATTGATCGGCCACGGCAGCGAGCTTGATGGTGCCTTTCTCGGTCAACGGCACCAGCCCGAGCGATTTGGGCGCGTCGCCTTCCTTGGTAGGCAGGCCCCACAGTTCATAGCGTGTTCCGGGTTTGAGCGGGGCGGTCGCCACCGACTTCACCCACAGCTCGTCGGATTTTCGCGCGGCATACGCGACGAACACCAGATTGCCCGAGGCGTCGCCGAGCGTTGCGATGTAGGAGGGCTGCATCTGCCTGGTCAGCCGCGCGAGCTCTTCCTGCACGCGAGGGCCGAGCTCGGCCTGCACGCGCTGCTGGATCTCGCGTTCAATCGATCGGGGCTGGACCAGCACGCTCATTGCCAGCAGTGCGGCGGCGCAGCCCGTCACGATCAAGCCCCAGCCGCGCCAGAACGCGACGCTCTCCCACAGTGAGGGCCGTGCGGCGGCACGCGCACGCGCAGGTGCCGGGGCAGCGGTGTTGATGCGCGATTCGATCGCTTGCCACACCCGCCGGGGCGGTTGCACTGGTTCGACCGCGGCGGCGAGCGGCGTCAATCGTTCTTCCCATTCGATGACCGTGCGACGCAGGGCAGCGTCCTGGCGCATCCACGTCTGGAAGCGCTGCCGGGCGCGACCACGCAGCGTGCCGAGCACGTACTCGGCCGCCAGGCGTTCCTGCAGTTCGGTCTTGCCGCGGTAGTTCATTGCCAAGCGCTCATGCCGTTCCCAAACAGCTCTTCAGCCGCTCGAGGCTGCGGCGCACCCAGGTCTTCACCGTCCCTAACGGATGCTGCAGCCGCTGGGCGAGTTCCGTGTGCGACAGCCCCTCGAAGAACGCGAGGGTGATCACCTCGCGGTGCTTCGCGTCGAGCTGACCAAGGCAACGCGCCAGCGCCGCCGCGTCGCTTGCCTGCAGTACTTGTTCGAGTGGACCGGGGTTCGCGCTCGCGATGCCATCGAAGAAGCTCCCCTCCGAATCGTCGGCAGTATCCACGGCGAGTTCGAGCCTCGGCCGTCGCAACCAGTCCAGGCAGCGGTTGCGTACGATCGAGGTCATCCATGTCAGAGGTGCGGATAATTCGGAGGTGTAGGTCGAGGCGTTGTTCCAAATGCTCAAGTAGCAGTCCTGGAGGACTTCTTCGGCCCAGTCCTCACGCCTCAAGATACGTAACGCGACGCCGAATAGTTTCGAAGATGTGGTGCTGTAGAGCTTCGAAAAGGCGGTTGCGTCACGTTTGGCGCAGGCCAGCAGCAACTTCCGCAGCTCCTCATTGGGGCCGAAGTTCACGCGGGACTCCGGCAGGGAGCGCGGGATGTTGCCTTCCATCGGGACGGATCGCGGGGTCGTCGCCGCCGGTCAGGGCGCGCGGGTCGTCCGGCCCGGTTGCCACAGCACGTCGCCGCACCCGGCGTGACGATTGAGTGTCCGGCCGAGCACGAACAGCAGATCCGACAGACGGTTCAAGTACATGCGGGCGGCGGTGGAGATCGGCTCGGACTCGCCGAGCGCAACGAGGGAACGTTCGGCGCGCCGGCAGACGGTGCGCGCTTGATGCGCGGCCGCCGCCGCGCGCGAGCCGCCGGGCAGGATGAATTCCTTCAGCGGGGGCAGCTCGGCGTTGAAGGCATCGAGCAGCGATTCCAGCTGCACGATGTGGCGGTCTTGCATCGCTGTGCGCCCCGGGATCGACAGCTCACCGCCGAGATCGAACAGATCGTGCTGCACGCCTTCCAAAGCTTCGCGCGCGGGGGCCGGGAGATCTTCCGCGAGCACCAGACCCAGCACGGAATTGAGCTCGTCGATGTCACCGATCGCGCCGATGCGCAGACTGCTTTTTGCCACCCGCGATCCGTCGCCCAGGCCGGTTTCGCCTGCATCGCCAGTGCGGGTGTAGATTTTCGAGAGCCGATGGCCCATATCGCATCGCGCAGCGCAACGGAGGATCGCGGACGACTATAGCACGCGCCTACTCACTGACTTGTTTACTGGCTCTCGCGTCCGCATGTCCGCATATTCGCTTGCGCGCGACGCGTCCTGTGGTTTGATCACGCGCCCGCTCGAATCCGATCAGCGCGACTGGACGTAGAACGCTTTGCGCGCGCACGACGTCAAGCCCGTGCCGATCGGCATCGGGTGCGTCGAGATTGGCGAGCACCGACCGATCCAGCCCAGCCATCGAAATGTTCATACTGCCCGGCCGAAGTGAACGCATTGCCCGCGCCTTGATGGTCATCGAGGCCGGGGAGCGTCTGGCGCACTCGTGCGCCGAGCGTCAGCTCGGGCTGGCCATCCGGAATCCGCTGGACAGCTCGACGCAGTCATTTCTGCGGGAGCAGGCTCGGCAGGAGAGCCGGCACGCGAGTTACTTCGGCGCCGGCGTCCGTTTGTTCGGCGGTGCGGTAATGCCTACCGACCCCGCCGCGGCGCTCAGGCGCTATGCCGAGCGGCTCGATGCCGACCTGACGCGAGGCGCGCTGATCGCATCGCTGATCGGCATGCAGTGCGTGTTCGAGGCGTTGGGCGAGAGCGTGCTGAATGCGTTCGAGGACTCCTCCTCGCCGAAGGTGAAGCTGTTCGCCGAATTCCGCCGGCGCATCGCGCGCGAAGAAGCCACTCACCATGCGTTCGGCTTGCGTGCCGTGCGCATGCACCTTCGTGCCGCGCCGTGGCAGCGTCCCGATGCGATCGATGCGGCCCGCTCGTACGCGACGTTGGGCGAAGCGATCCTGACGAGCAGCCTGCCGCTGTTTGCCGATCTAGGCGCCGATTGCGATGCGTGTACCGGGCAGTTCCGCGCCATGGTCGGTACCTCGATCGACAAGACCACGCTGGCGGCAGCTTGATCTCGATCGTCATTCCGGCTCTGAACGAGGAACTCGCGCTGCCGGCAACG
>CADECO010000104.1:3863-10255 GCA_902825905.1 uncultured beta proteobacterium | reverse complement strand
GGCAAGGACGTGTCGGCCGGCTGCTTCACGCATCGGTTCTCCGGCGAGGACTGGCGCCTTCGTTGGGTGTCGCGCATCCATAACTATCGCTTCAGCCGGACCGGGGTGATCTACGGCGATCAGGCCATGTTCGTGCGTCGCGATCTATATGAGCGGGTCGGCGGATTCGACGACGTGGCGATGCTGGAGGACGTCGAGTTCAGCCAGCGGCTGCTGCAACACGCCCGCCCGGTCATGCTGCCGGCGCAGGTAGTGACCGACTCGCGCAAATTTCTCGCGCATGGCGTGCTCCGCAGCTTCGCGAGATGTGTTGCGATTGTGATATGTTTCCGAGTGGGCTGGTCGATACCGGCGCGCAAGTTCTTCGAGCCGGTGCGCTAAGCAAAACCAACACACGCAGATCTCAGCCGAACCCCAAGGACCCGCCCGCTCATGCACGCCACGCTCCCGCTGCTGCTCACGACTGAATTACCCGCGTTGTCGCGCGGCAAGCTCGAAACGCTCCAGGTCAACCTTGGCTACAAGTGCAACCAGAGCTGTGTGCACTGTCATGTGAACGCCGGCCCGAATCGCACGGAGATGATGCAGACCGAGACGATCGATCAGGTGCTGGCGCTGGCGCGCGCCGCGCGCGTGAAGTCGATCGATATCACCGGCGGGGCACCTGAGCTCAGTCCCGATTTCCGCCGGCTCGTGCGCAGCGCGCGTCAAATGGGTATGCGCGTGATCGACCGCTGCAATCTCACGATCCTGCTCGAGCCGGGCCAGGAAGATCTCGCCGCGTTCCTGGCTGGGGAGCGGGTCGAGATCATCGCCTCGCTGCCGTGCTATCTCGAAGACAACGTCGATCGTCAACGCGGCAAGGGCGTCTACCAAGGCTCGATCGAAGGCCTGCGCCGGCTCAACGCTTTGGGCTACGGCCGAGCGGGCAGCGGCCTGGAGCTGAACCTCGTCTACAACCCGCAGGGGCCGGTGCTTCCCCCGCCGCAGCAGCAACTCGAGCACGACTACCGCCAGCACCTGGGTCAGTCGTTCGGCATCGAGTTCAATCATCTGTACACGCTGGCCAACATGCCGATCCAGCGGTTCGGCAGCATGCTGATCTCCAAAGGGCAGTTCAACGCTTACATGCAGCTGCTGCGCGATGCCCATCGCGACGAGAATCTCGAATCGGTGATGTGCCGTTCCCTGGTCTCGATCGACTGGCAGGGCTACGTGTACGACTGCGATTTCAACCAGATGCTCGATCTGCCGCTGCGGCTGGATGCGCGCTCGCGCAAGCGCGTGCACGTGAAGGATCTGATCGAGCGCGATCTGACCGGCGCCTCGATCGCGATCGCCGATCACTGCTTCGGTTGCACCGCCGGACAGGGATCGAGCTGCGGCGGAGCCCTCGCCGCCTGAGCTGACGCACGAACGCCAGAGCGATCCACGCCAGCCATCGATGAGCGCATCGGCCCAGCAGATCAACCGATCGCTGCCCGGCCAAGGTCTGCCCGACGCTCACGCTGCGCCGGTCGACGCACCCACGCCAGGCCGCTCCTGTCCGATCGCATATCGCTACGCGCCGAGTGTGTTCCGTGGTGCGGCCGATTGGCACTGCGACACGCTGTTCGTCGTCGGCGGTTTGTACGGCAATCCGTTCGCGTTGCAGGCGTTGCTCGATCGAGTCGGGCGCGAACCCGGACCGGTGCAGATCGTGTTCAACGGTGATTTCCACTGGTTCGACATCGATCCGTCGACGTTCGATCGCCTCGATCGTGCCGTGCAATCTCATGGCGCGTTGCGGGGCAATGTCGAGACCGAACTGGCAAGCGCCTCCGATCAGGCGGGTTGCGGATGCGGCTATCCGGAGTGGGTGTCCGATGCCGAGGTGGCCCGCTCCAACACGATCATCGAGCGGTTGCGCGTCACGGCACAGCACGATGCGGATCGGCTGTCGCGGCTGGCCGCACTGCCGATGCATGGCGTCGCGCAGGTGGGCGACGCGCGAATCGGCATCGTCCATGGTGATTGCTGGTCGCTTGCCGGCTGGTCGTTCGCGCAGGAGAAGCTGGATACCGAGGCGCCCGCGATCGCGGCAGCTTTCGGCGGTGCGCGCGTCGACGTGTTTGCGTCCAGCCACACCTGTCTGCCGGTGGGTCAGGCGTTTGCCGCCCAATCCGGCGCGGGCCTGCTCATCAACAACGGCGCGGCCGGCATGCCCAATTTCGCCGGGACGCGTTTCGGGCTGGTCAGCCGAATCGCGCTCACTGCCGCGCCCGATGCGCTGTATCGCGCCAGGCACCAAGACGTGTTCATCGAATCGTTACCGATTCGGTATGACCATGAGAGCTGGCTGGAGCAGTTTCGCGCCTGGTGGCCGGGCGGTTCCCCCGCATCCGATTCGTATCTGCGGCGTATAAGCGAGGGGCCGGCCTATCGGCTGGAGCAAGCGGTCCGCGAGGGGTTCGCGCTCGTCACCTGAGACGACGCCCCGCTCGGTGGAAGGGGCCAACCCTTCCGCCGCCCCGAATGAACAATTGACCCTGCATCACCTCGCCAGGTCATGCGAAGGTTGCCGAGGAGGACGTCATGTCGAAGGGCAAGCTGTTGCTGCTGGTCGTACTCGCGATTCTGATCGGCGCATTCTTCTACTTCGATCTGCGCCAGTACCTCACGCTGGAATTCTTCAAATCGAAGCAGGCTGAACTCGAGGCCTACTACGCCGCCAATCCGCTCAAGACGATCGGCATCTACTTCGTGCTCTACGTGGCGATGGCGGCGTTGTCGCTGCCCGGGGCCGCCTTGACCACACTGGTGGGCGGTGCGTTGTTCGGGTTGGTGGTCGGCGTGCTGGTGGTGTCGTTCGCTTCGTCGATCGGCGCCACGCTCGCGTTCCTGACCAGCCGTTATCTGCTGCGCGATGCGATCCAGTCGCGCTACGGCGAGCGGCTGAAGGCGCTGAACGAAGGCATCGCCAAGGATGGCCCGTTTTACCTGTTCACCATCCGCATGATTCCGGCGATACCGTTTTTCGTCGTGAACCTGGTGATGGGGCTCACGCCGATCAAGACCCGGACGTTCTACTGGGTGAGCCAGCTGGGCATGTTCCTGGGCACGATCGTGTTCGTGAATGCCGGCACGCAGATCGCCCGTATCGAAACGCTCGGCGGCATCCTCTCGCCGCGCATCGTCTTGGCGTTCGTGTTGCTCGCGCTGCTCGGCCTGATCTCCAAACGCGTGGTCGACCTGATCAAGGCGCGCAAGGTCTACGCCAAATGGCGCCATCTCAAGCCGGCTTCGTTCGATCGCAATCTCGTGGTGATCGGCGCGGGCTCGGCCGGCCTGGTCTCGTCGTATATCGCCGCCGCGGTGAAATCCAAGGTCACGCTGATCGAGCGCCACAAGATGGGCGGCGATTGCCTGAACACCGGCTGCGTGCCTTCAAAGGCGCTGATCCGCTCGGCGAAGCTGCTCTCGCACGTGCGCCGCGCCAAGGAACTGGGCATCAAGGGCGCTTCGGCGCAGTTCGATTTCGCCGACGTGATGGATCGGGTCAAGCGGGTCATCGGCCATGTCGAGCCGCACGATTCGGTGGAGCGCTATAGCGGGCTGGGCGTGGACTGCCTGGCGGGGGAGGCGAAGATCACCTCGCCCTGGCACGTCGAAGTGAAAACCGCTGCGGGCGTGAAAACGCTTTCCACCCGCGCGATCGTGGTGGCGACCGGCGCGCGTCCGTTCGTGCCGCCGATTCCCGGCATCGATCAGGTCGGTTGTCTCACCTCCGACTCGGTGTGGGGTCTGCGCGAGCTGCCCAAGCGGATCGTGGTGCTGGGGGGCGGGCCGATCGGTTCGGAGCTGACGCAGTGCTTCGCACGATTCGGTGCGCAGGTGACCCAGGTGGAGATGCTGCCGCGCATCCTGATCCGCGAAGATCCCGAGGTCTCCGAACTGGTCATGAAGCGCTTCCGCGAGGAAGGCGTGAACGTGCTGGTGAACCACAAGGCCAAGGAGTTCCGGATCGAGAACGGCGAGAAGGTGCTGATCGCCGAAACCGACGGGCGTGAGGTACGCATTGCGTTCGATGCGCTGCTGTGCGCGGTGGGTCGCGTTGCCAATACCGCCGGCTTCGGTCTGGAAGAGCTCGGCATCCCGACCACGAAGGCGCGCACGGTCGAGGTCAACGAGTATTTGCAGACCATCTATCCGAACATCACCGCCTGCGGCGATGTGGCCGGGCCGTACCAGTTCACCCACACCGCGGGCCATCAAGCCTACTTCGCCGCCTCCAACGCCCTGTTCGGCTGGCTGTGGCGCCAGAAGGCCGACTATTCGGTCATTCCGTGGGCCACGTTCACCGATCCGGAAGTGGCGCGCGTGGGCCTGAATGAAACCGAGGCGAAGGAGCGCAACATCGCCTACGAGGCGACGGTCTACGGCATCGACGATCTCGACCGCGCGATCGCCGACGAGGAGGCGCACGGCTTCGTGAAGGTGCTGACCGTCCCGGGCAAGGATCGCATCCTCGGGGTCACCATCGTCGGCGAGCACGCGGGCGACCTGATCGCCGAGTTCGTCAGTGCGATGCGTCACGGTCTGGGCCTGAACAAGATCATGAGCACAATCCACATTTACCCAACGCTCGCAGAAGCGAATAAATTCGCCGCCGGCGTGTGGAAGCGCAATCACGCGCCGCAAGGGGTGCTCGCGTGGCTGGAGCGGCTTCACAATTGGCGCCGTGGTGCGAGCACGACGACGCCAATTGCACAACAGGCGCGCGGTTGAGGCGGCCTGGCGAATCCGACCGGCCGCTTTGACCGTATTGGGAGGCGAGGGCGCGTGCGCCATCCCACCATCTCGAATCGAAGGAAAAGTCGATGAATCGCTTGAAGTTCTTGCTGGTCGTGTGGACCCTCGGGGTGCTCGGCCTGATGAGCGTGGCCGGCGCCGCCCGCGCGCAGTTCGACCATAACCACGCCGCTTTCACCGCACTGCTCAAGAAGCACGTCGTGCTGGTCGACGGCGGCAAGGCCTCGAAAGTCCGCTACGGCGAGCTGAAGAACGAACGCGCCCAGCTCAAGGCGTATCTCGACAACCTGAGCAAGGTGGGCGAGGCCGAGTTCAAGGGCTGGTCCAAGCCGCAGCAGCTGGCGTTCCTCATGAACGTGTACAACGCCTGGACCCTCGAGCTGATCCTCACCCGCTACCCCGATCTCAAATCGATCCGCGACTTCGGCTACATCCCGCGCATCAACAGCGTCTGGGACAAGTACACCTTCCCGCTGCTGGGCAAGGACGGCACGCTGAACGGCGTCGAGCACGGCATGATCCGGGCGGCCGGCGTGTACGACGATCCGCGCATCCATTTCGCGGTCAACTGCGCCTCGATCGGCTGTCCGATGCTTCGCGAAGAGGCCTTCGTTGCCGACAGGCTCGACCAGCAGCTCGACGAGCAGGCGATGCGCTTCCTGTCCGATCGCAGCCGCAATCGCGTGAATGCGCAGGGCGAGCTCGAGGTCTCGAAGATCTTCGACTGGTACAAGGGCGACTTCAACAAGGGCCTCAAAGGCATCAAGTCATCGGAAGCCTTCTTCGCCCGGTTCGCCAAGCAGCTCACCGACAATCCCGAACATCAGGCGGCGGTGCGCGACGGCAAGGCGAGCATTCGCTACCTCGACTACGACTGGTCACTGAACGTTGCCAAGTAGCGATCGTCCCCGCGCCCCGCATACCGCACCGACGATGTCCATCGTGATGCCGGTGCTCAACGAGGCCGCCACCATCGAAGCGGCGCTGGACAGCCTGGCGCCGCTTCGCGTGCGCGGGCACGAAGTCATCGTCGTCGACGGCGGCAGCAACGACGACACCGTCGCCCGCGCACAAGTACGCGCCGACCGAGTCCTCGCATCGAGCCGTGGCCGTGCCGCGCAGTTGCGCGCAGGCGCAGAGCAGGCGCAGGGCGAGGTGTTGCTGTTCCTGCATGCCGATACGCGGCTGCCGTCCCAGGCCGCGGAGGCGATCCGCAAAGCGCTCGACCGATACCAATGGGGGCGGTTCGATGTGCGTATCGAGGGCGATTCGAGCCTGCTTCCGGTGGTCGCGACCTTCATGAACTGGCGCTCACGCCTGAGCGGAATTGCCACCGGCGATCAAGGCATGTTCATGTGGCGTACGGCGCTCGCGCGCATCGGCGGTGTGCCCGATCTGCCGCTGATGGAAGATGTGGCGATGTCCAAGGCGCTCAAACGCATCGGCCCGCCCGCGTGCCTGCGGGATCGCGTGCTCACCTCCGGCCGACGCTGGATGACGCACGGCGTGCTCAAGACGATCGCGCTGATGTGGGCGCTGCGCCTGGCCTATTTCGTCGGCGTGCCCCCTGCGCGGCTTGCCCGCATCTACTACGGCGGTGC
>CADECO010000104.1:0-3763 GCA_902825905.1 uncultured beta proteobacterium | reverse complement strand
CTGTGGGACGTGGACCAGCCCGACGATTTCGAACGCCTGCAGCGCGAGTATCCGGCGCTGGTGGGCGAGGTTTGCCATATCCAGCCAGAACAAGCGATCTAGAGGCATGCGGTGAAGACCATTCTGGTCCTCTTTACCAACGAGTGGGACACGAGCGAGCTCGCGGGCGCACGCTACGCCGGCCGCTATCGGTTCATCTACGAAGGTTTCGACCTGTTCAAGTTTCCGGAGAACGCGCGGCTGATGTTCTTCAACGCGCGCCGGTTCATCGAACGCATCATCGCGCGCTATCAGCACGCGGGCCTGGACGGCATCATCTCCACCGACGAGCATTTCGGCGCGATGATCGCGGCGATCCTGGCGCGGCGCCTCGGCCTGCCCGGCCCGGATCCGAAGTCGATCCTGATGGCGCAGCACAAGTACTACTCGCGCGTACGCCAGCGCGAGATCGTTCCAGAGGCCACGCCGGCGTTCACCCATTTTCCGTACCACGTCGATTCGCCCGAAGCGATCGGCATGCCGTTTCCGTTCTACGTGAAGCCGGTCAAGGCGACGTACTCGATCCTCGCGCGGCGGGTCGATTCCTGGCGTGAGCTCAAGGAGCACCTGACCTTCCGGCCGTTCGAGAAGCTGATCCTGGAGAAGCTGATCAAGCCCTTCGACGATCTGGGCGTCGATGAGCGGATGTTCGAGATCGACGCGCATCACCTCATCGCCGAGGAACTGCTCGAAGGCGAGCAGGTGACGGTCGAGGGGCTGGTCCAGAACGGTGAGCTGACGATGCTCGGCGTCGTCGACTCGATCATGTATCCGGGCACCAGCGCGTTCCAGCGCTTCGACTACCCCTCGCAACTCCCGCAGCATGTGCAAGAGCGCATGGAGGCGTTGAGCGCACGCGTGATCAAGGGGTTCGGATTCGACCACGGCCTATTCAACGTCGAGTTGTTCTACAACCCGCGCAACGACTCGATCCATCTGATCGAAGTCAACCCGCGGCTGGCGTACCAGTTCGCCGATCTGCGCGAGAAGGTCGACGGCTTCAATCCGTACGATGCGTTGCTCGATCTGGCCACCGGCGAGCAGCCGCGCGTGGTGTTCGGTCAAGGGCACTATCGCAATGCGGCGAGCTTCGTGCTGCGCAAGTTCGGTCGTGCGCGGCTGCGTCGGGCACCGAGCAAGGCCGAATTGCACGACGTGCGCCGCCGCCACAAGGACGCCCGGCTGATGGTGTACGTGAAGAAGGGCGCCAGTCTCGATCGGGAACTCAAATGGCTGGGCAGTTACCGGTACGCGGTCCTCAACCTCGGTGCGATGGATCACTCCGGCCTGTTCGATCGCTTCCACGCGGTCAATCGCGAGCTGGTATTCGATTTCGCCTGAGCGCGATGCTCGCGCTCCTCGGTGTGGCAGGCGTCGTTCTCGGCCAGGGGTACGCGGAGCCGCGCCGCGCCGCGCCCAACGCAACAACGCCCCATCTTGCAACGCCCCACCTTGCGCCATTCTCGTCACAGCGACCGGGCGCGGCCGTGCCGCAAGCGTGGACGCCCTTGATCTTCCGCAACATCGCCCGTCACACGGTCTATACGCTGGTGGACGATGTTGGAACGACCGTGTTGCGGGCCGATGCGCAGTCGAGCGCCTCGGGTCTGATGCATGCGGTGGATGTCGAAGCCGACGCCGCCGTTGCATTGACGTGGCGATGGCGAACGGACGCGCTGTTGCCCGGCAGCGATCTCGCCAAGGCCGCGACCGACGATAGCCCGCTGCGTCTACAGGTGTCGTATCGCCTTGATGAATCCAGTCTCACGCTTGCCGAGCGCACCCGAATCGCACTGGCGCGCGCCTTTTACGGTATCGACTTGCCGCACTCTGCACTCGTGTACGTGTGGGACCGCACCGAGCCGGTCGGGTCGGTCATCGCCAACCCGACGACCGATCGTGCGCGTGCACTGGTGGTCGAGAGCGGGACGCAATATCTGGGTCGCTGGCGCAGCTACCGCCGCGACCTCCGCGCAGACTATCGCCGTGCATTCGGCACCGAGCCGCCGCGTATCGCATCGATCAGTCTCATGACCGACAGCGACGACACCGGCGCGTCGATCACGGCGTTCTACGGTGACGTGCGGATCGAGCGCGTCGCCCCCACCCACTGATCCGCCTCGGCGCGACGATGCGACGACTTCTCCTGGTGGGTGGCGGTCATAGCCACGTCGAGGTACTGCGCCAGTTCGGGCTGCAGCCGATGGCCGACCTCGAGCTCGTGCTGGTGAGCCCAGACCGGTTCACGCCGTATTCGGGGATGCTGCCGGGCTGGATCGCCGGGCACTACGATTTCGCCGACTGCCACATCGATCTGGACCACGTCTGTGCATTCGCGCGCAGTGCGTTCCACAAGGGCAAGGTGACGGGGCTCGATCTGACCGCTCGCGCGGCAATGTTGAGCGATGGGTCGAATGTCGCGTTCGATGTCGTCTCGATCGACACCGGCTCGACGCCACCGTTGGGCACGGTTGCCGGCATGACCGAGCACGCGGTGCCGGTGAAGCCGGTCGACCGGTTCCTGCAGACGATCGAGGCGCTCACTGACGGCGCGGCGCGGTCGCGCGAGATCGTCGTGATCGGCGCCGGCGCCGCGGGCCTGGAAGTGCTGCTGTCGGTGCAGCACCGCCTGCAGCAGCGCGCGCCGCGAGTGGCGCATCGCTACGCGGTCGTGGCGGCGTCAGCGACCATCCTGCCCAGTCATTCTGAGCGGACGCGGCGCGCGATGGCCCGAGTGCTGGCCGCGCGCAACGTGCGCGTGCAGACGGCGTTCGATGTGCAGGCCGTCGAGCGCGACAAGATCGTCGCCGTCGATGGTCGCGAGGTTGCGGCCGATTTCGTGATCGCCGCGACCGGCGCGGAGCCCGCCGCCTGGCCACGGCAATCGGGCCTCGCCGTCGATCCACGCGGTTTCATCGCGGTCGACGAGCACCTGCAGTCGGTGTCGCATCCTGGCGTGTTCGCCGCGGGCGATGTGGCCAGCGTGACTGATCATTCGTATCCGAAATCGGGGGTGTATGCGGTGCGGCAGGGACCGGTGCTGGCCGGCAATCTGCGCAAGGCACTGCAAGGCGAGCCGCTCGATCGCTACATCCCGCAGCCAGCCTCGCTTGCACTCATCTCCACCGGCAATCGCTACGCGGTGGCCTCAAGGGGTGACTGGTGTATCGCCGGTGCGTGGGTGTGGCGCTGGAAAGATCACATCGACCGCAAGTTCATGCGCAAGTACGGCGCGTTGCCGCGTTCCGGCTGAGGCGCGGCTGAGTATCGATCGTTAGTGCGTCGGAAGCGAATCGGGAATGTAACCGCGCGGCAAATCAATTTTCGGTGAGGCGATTGCGCGCTTGGTCGCGGACCACGGCAATCGCTACGCGTGCGTCGCCGGCCACAGAGGGAGCGGACCGGCAGGATTTGATCGGGCAAGCGCGACGATTTCCGTCGCGACCATCCCAGCCCAGACGGCATACTGCTCCAGTCCCGGATGGAATTTGTCGCGCGCCATCTTCTCGGGCTGTGCTGCCCATTGCAGGCTGACGTATCGCAGTTCCTGCGCCTGTTCGCAGATCGATCGGACGATGGCATCGAGCTGTCGCGCGCACCGACCTAGATACCAGCGCAGCGGTTGCGGAGCCGCGGGGAGGATGTGCAGTGGTGGAAGGCCAGTTAGCACGGCGCCGACCGCACCGGTTCGCTCGCGCACGAGCGCGAGGAAGCGCCCGTAATT
>CADECO010000103.1:0-15644 GCA_902825905.1 uncultured beta proteobacterium | reverse complement strand
TTCCCCTGCTGGTGTAGCTCAGTTGGTAGAGCAATCGCTTCGTAAGCGATGGGTCGGGGGTTCGAATCCCTCCACCAGCACCACTACCGCCTCGCGTTAGGGCGCGAGCACCCGCCCCAGCCACTGACCGATGCACTCGATCTCCTCGGGGCAGACCGAGTGCGGCATGGGGTATTCGTGCCATTGCACTGCATAGCCGAGCGCTTGTAACGCGTCGCGCGATTTGGCCGCGCGCGAAATCGGAATGACGGGGTCGAACTCCCCATGCACCTGCAGGATGGGCACCGCCTGGTTCGAGGCGCTGCGCTCGCCCTCGAGCTTGGCTAACGCCGGCATGTACGTGGACAGAGCCATGATCCCTGCCAGCGGTCGTGCGTGGCGCAAGCCGGTGAACAGCGCGATCGCGCCGCCTTGGGAAAACCCGGCCAGCACGATCCGCTGCTCGGCCACGCCACGCTCGAGCTCGCGTGCAATCAGCGCCTCGATGCTCGCCTGCGAGGCGCGCACGCCGCGCTCGTCCTCGCGCCGGTCGAAATCGCCGCTGACGATGTCGTACCACGCCCGCATCACGTGGCCGCCGTTGATCGTGACCGGCTGCATCGGCGCGTGCGGGAACACGAATCGGATCGGCATCGAGGGCAGCTCGAGCTCCTCGACGATCGGCACGAAGTCGTTGCCGTCGGCCCCCAGCCCGTGCATCCAGATGACGCTGGCGCTGGGCGCGCCACTGCCGTGCTTGATTTCAATGCATTCCAGCGGTTGGGTCATCGATCGACTCGCAGTTCAGATCATCACTTGTCGGCGGAAGCGCCGGGTTTGCGCGCGACCGGACTGCCACCGGCGCGGATTGCTGTCTTGGGCCTGAACGCCTTGACCATTCCCTGATCGGTTTCGATGTACGGCCCGCCGATCAGATCGATGCAATACGGCACCGCGGCGAAGATTCCGGCGACGATCGACTGTCCGGCGTCGTCCTTCAGTCCTTCGAGCGTCTCCCGGATCGATTTCGGCTGCCCCGGCAGATTGATGATCAGCGCGCGTTTGCGAATCACCGCAACCTGCCGCGACAGGATCGCGGTGGCAACGAACTTGAGGCTGATCTGACGCATCTGCTCGCCGAATCCGGGCATCACCTTGTCGGCGACAGCCAGCGTGGCTTCCGGCGTGACGTCGCGCGGCGATGGCCCGGTGCCACCGGTCGTCAACACCAGATCGCAGGCCGACTCGTCCACCAGCGCCCGCAGCGTCGCTTCGATGGTCGGCTGCTCGTCGGGAATCAGCCGCGTCTCGATGGCGATCGGCGTGGTGATCGCCGCAGCCAGCCATTGTTCCAGCGCGGGCAGCCCTTCGTCCTTGTAGACGCCGGCCGAGGCGCGATCGCTGATCGAAACCAGCCCGATGCGCAGCGCCCGGTCCAGGTCCTGGTTAGTCGTCATCATGATTCTCCGTTGCACCTGCGCCACCGACCGCGACGATGCCGCGGATCAGGCGATAAAGCTCCCGATAGTTGCGGGGCGGGCCGTCACTCGCCTGTTCCTTGCGCACCGCACGCAACAACGCGCGCAGCGGCTGCAGATCGTGGCCAGGATGGAGCGAACCGAACTCGACCAGGGCTCCGTCATCTTCGAGCAACCGCTCACGCCAGCGTTCGGCCCCGCGGTGCAGCGTCGCTTCCTCGCGAGACAAGCCCTTCCAGCCCATCAGCTTGGCGCGGATCGCTTCGACCTGTTCGGCGTCGGCCTCCCGCATGAGACGCCCCAGATACTGCAGCTGCCGTCGTCGCCCTTCACGTGCGTTGATGCGCTTGGCATCGAGCACGGCATTGCGCAGCTCTTCGGGCAGCGGCACCTGCTCGATCTGATCGCGGCTCAACTCCACCAGTTCCTCGCCCAGCGATTGCAGCGCGTGCATCGCCTTCTTGCGTTGGGTTTTGGAGGGTTTATCGTCGTCGGACATGCGTATTGCGAAGTGACCGGTGCGCTTGCGCGGCCACGACGTTGTTCATCCCGGAATGAATCGAGGGCAGCGCGTATCGGACTGAGCGGTTTCCGGTCACCCGGAGCTCACTCACGCGCCGATCGCGCGATGCTGCGCTGCTATGATACCGCCCCACTCCCAACGCTCCCCTGCACCGACATGGCGAAGTCGCGCTTCAGCTATTCCCTGGACGATCTGCGCAGCCTGGTTGGCGATGTGCTGCGCGAAGCGCAGGCTCGTGGCGCGACGGCGACCGATGCTCAGGTATCGGAAAGCTTCGGCCAGACGGTGACGGTGCGCAAAGGCGAGATCGAAACGCTGGAACATAACCGCGACAAGGAGATCAGCGTCGGCTGCTACGTCGGCAAGCGCCACGGCTACGCCAGCACGTCCGACTTCTCGGCGCAGGCGATTCGCGACACCGTGGATAAAGCGGTCACCATCGCACGCTTCACCGCCGAGGACGAAGCCAACGGACTGGCCGAGCCTGAGCTGCTCGCGCGCGAAGTCCGTGATCTCGATCTGTACCACCCATGGGATCTATCGGTGGATGAAGCCGTCGAGATGGCCCGCACCAGCGAACGCGCCGCGTTCGCGCTCGACCGGCGCGTGACCAACTCCGAAGGCGCGTCGGTCTCTTGCCAGCAGTTCCAGTACGCCACCGCGAACTCGAACGGCTTCGCGGCGGCGATGCGTTCGTCGCGCCACTACATCTCCTGCAACATCATCGCCGCCGAGGGCGACGAAATGCAGCGCGACGACTGGTATTCGACCGCACGCGCGGCGAGCGACCTTGCCAGTCCGGCGGCGATCGGTGATTACGCCGGGCGCCGGGCGCTGGCGCGCCTCAACGGCCGCAAGATCAAGACCACCAAGGTGCCGGTGATCTTCGAGGCGCCGCTGGCCGGCGGCCTGATCGGACATTTCGTCTCGGCGGTGAGCGGCGGGAGCCTGTACCGCAAGTCGTCGTTCCTGCTCGATTCGCTCGGCAAGCAGATCTTCGCCCCGATCGTCACGCTGCGCGAGGAGCCGCATCTGAAACGTGCCATGGCCTCGAGCTACTACGACGAGGATGGCGTCGCGACCAAGCCGCGCAGGGTGATCGACAAGGGCGTGGTGGAGGGTTACTTCCTGGGCGTCTACTCGGCGCGGAAGTTAGGCATGCGCACCACCGCCAGCTCCGGCGGCAATCAGAACCTGATCCTCGAACCCGGGCGCGAAAATCTCGAACAACTGATCCGCAACGTCGGCAAAGGCCTGCTGGTCACCGAACTGATGGGCCAGGGCATCAACCTCGTCACCGGCGACTACTCGCGCGGCGCCGCCGGATACTGGATTGAAGGCGGCGAGATCCGCTATCCGGTGCAGGAGGTGACGATCGCGGGCAACCTCGCCCAGATGTACCGCAATATCGCAGCGATCGGCAGCGACGTTCTGGTCCGCGGTTCGCGCAGCTGCGGTTCGATCGTGGTGGACGGCATGACGGTGGCCGGTGCGTAGCGGTTCTCGCACGGGCCGATGAGTCGAGCCGCCGCAGTCGCCGGGCCTGCTAGTTGAGCCGAGCCGCCGCACTCTTGAGCGCTACCAGTCGCGCGCGAATATCCGGGCCGTCGGGCGCGTCGGGTCGTCGGCGCAGGTAGTGCTCCAGATCGTGCGCGGCCGGACGAAAGCATTCGAGCTGCGCGTAGACCAGCCCCCGGTCGCGGAGTTCTTCGGCGGATCCAGGCGCCACCACCAGCATGCGATTGAGCACCGCGAGCAGCGCGTTGGGCTGGTTCGATTTCAGATGGATGCTTTTCAGATTGCGCAGCACGCGCGCCACGATCTCGCGATCGGACGCCGCCTCCAGATACGGCTCCACTTCCACCTGACCGGCCGCCCGCACCGCCGCCGGCAGCACCTCGACCAGTCGCTGCCGCAGCTGGTCGAGCGATTGGGGCACGCCGGCATTGAACGGATCGAGCACCATGACGCCGCCGCGCACCGGTACCTTCACCAGGAAGTGGCCGGGAAACGACACGCCTCGAAGCGCGATTCCCAACAAGTTTCCGAGATGGCAGTAGAGGATCGACAACGTGATCGGTATGCCGATGCGCCGATCGATCACTTCGTTCAGATAGCTGTTGCGCGGGTCGAAGAAATCGGCCGTGTTGCCGCGGATCTCGAGCTCGTCGAACAGGTACGCGTTGAGCAGGGCTAGGTTCGGCTCCACGAACGCATCGGCAGGAAGCCGCGCGCGCACGGTGGCGGCCATGTCGTCCAGGCGCGCGAGTTGCGCGTCGACGTCGAGCCCCGGATAGGCATCCTGCGCGATCATCAGGCACGCCTCGGCCACGTTGAAGCGCGTTCGCGCCACCAAGCCTGCAAATTCATCCAACCGCGTCATTGCTGCTCGCAGGTTAATCGTCGTGGTGCGCCGCGCGGCCGCGATGCCCCGCTAGCGGCGCACGTGCTGCACGAAGTCGCGGGTGCGAAATCCAAGCAGCAATAGTGCGCCGAAGTAGACCACCGCGCCAAGCAGCACCAGCCCAGCGAGCACGGCCACCCGATCGAGCGTCGCGTGTGCACTCCACCAACTGCTTCCGGGCGTGGCCAGCCAAAGCGCACCGCCCATTGCGGTAAGCGACGCGGCGACCTTCAGCGTGAACGAAGACCAGCCCGGTTGCGGCGTGTAGATGCCGCGCGCACGAAGCTTGCGGTAGAGCAGCAATGCATTGAGACAAGCCGCCAGCCCGATCGACAGCGCCAGCCCGACATGCTTCAGCGGCAGGATGAACAGCAGGTTCATGACCTGGGTGGCAAGCAGCGAAATGATCGCGATCCGCACCGGCGTGCGGATGTCCTGGCGCGCGTAGAACCCCGGTGCGAGCACCTTCACCAGAATGAGTCCCACCAGGCCGATGCTGTAGGCGATCAGTGCCGCGCTGGTCTGTGCAAGATCGTTCGATGAGAACGCACCGTGCATGAACAGCGTGGCCACCATCGCATTGGCCAGCAGCATCAACGCGAGCGCCGCCGGCGCCGCGAGCATGATCGTCAGGCGCAACCCCCAGTCGAGCAACGAGGCATAGCCCGCCGCGTCCGCGTCAGCGTGACGTCGCACCAGACTGGGCAGCAGCACGGTCCCCAACGCCACGCCAAGCAGTGCGGTCGGAAACTCCATGAGCCGGTCGGCGTAGTACAGCCACGACACGCTGCCGGTAAGCAGGAACGAGGCGAAGATCGTGTTGAGCAGCAGACTGATCTGGCTGACCGACACACCAAGCAGCGCCGGCACCATGTTGCGCAGAACATGGCGCACGCCTTCGTCGCGCCAAGCTGTGCGCAGTCCGGCGCCGGCGGCGCCGACCGAACGCCACCACGGCAACATGCCGATACGCGCAAGGTAAGGAATCTGCCACGCCAGTTGCAGCGCTCCGCCGGCGAACACGGCCCAGGCGAGCACCTTGATGGGCGGATCGAAGTACGGCGCGAAGAACAACGCGCCGACGATGAACGAGAGATTGAGCAGCGTGGGCGTGAACGCCGGAATCGCGAAGCGGCCCCAGGTGTTGAGGATGCCTGCAGCCAATGCCACCAGCGAGATGAACAGGATGTAAGGGAACGTGATGCGCAGCAGCTCGACGGTCAGCTGGAATTTCTCCGGGCGCGCGCTGAAGCCGGGTGCGCCGACGATCACGATGGCCGGCGCGATCAGCACGCCGAGCACGGTGACGAGCAGCAGGCTCGCAGCCAACACCGTCGCCACCCGGTCCACCAGAACCTTGGTTGCGGCCTCACCCTGACGGTTCTTGTGTTCGGCCAGAATCGGCACGAACGCCTGTGAAAACGCGCCCTCGGCGAACAGCCGGCGCAGCAGATTCGGAATGCGGAACGCCACGAAGAACGCGTCGGTCGCGGCACCGGCGCCGAACATCCTGGCGATGATCACGTCGCGTACGAACCCGAGCACGCGCGATACGAACGTCCAGCCGCTCACGGTTGCCATTGCACGCAGCAGGTTCATCCGCTTGCCCCCGCGGGCATCGCAACGGCTTGCCCCTGGCCGCACATCAGTGGGCCGGAACAGCGGCTTCCAAGTCCCGCCACGTGCTCGCACACCCAAGCCCGGCTGAAGCCGTCCTCGACTTGCTTTTCCCCTGTCGAGTCAGTAACATCGCGCCCCTTCGCAGCGGCACGCCGCCCGTTCTGGAGCGCCACTCCGCCAGCGGTACTTCGCCTGTCCACCCCATCGATCGAGATTTCCCGCTTATGGCCAACACCGAACAGGCTCGCAAGCGTGCGCGCCAAGCCGAAATACGGCGCCAGCAGAACACGAGTCAGCTCTCCAGCATGCGCACCGCGATCAAGAAGGTGCGCAAGGCGATCGAGGCCGGCGACAAAGCCGCCGCCGAGAAGGTGTTCCAGGAAGCACAGGCGGTGATCGATCGCGTCGCCGACAAGCGGGTCGTCCACAAGAACGCCGCGTCGCGCCACAAGAGCCGCCTGGTTCACCGCATTCGCGCGCTGGCGTAGGCGTTCCAGGGCCGAGCCCGGCGCCCCCGGGCTAGTTGCCCTCATCGCGTTCGGTCTGCCGTCCAGGACGCGTCTCCAGTTCGTTGTCGCGCGCGAAGTTGAGCAGGAACCGATAGGCCATCGGCTCGAGCTCCTCGAGGCGCGCATCGACGACCACGCAGTTCACACCGTCGGACATCACCTGACGCACATACGGCGAGTACTGCATGCGCCGGTCGGCGCCGAACTGCGCCATCACACCACACAAGCGGTCGGCCCAATCGCTTGGACGAAACGGTTTGCCCGCGAGCGTTACGCCGCGAATCACGATCTCGTTGATCTCTGACGGCATCGACGGTGCCTGGGGGAAGCGCCTCGGGAACCGAAAGGGAGACGGCGCGCGAGCGGCACGGAATTGAAGGGCGGGCGGATTATAGCTGCGGCTACTCTTGAATCCGGCCGGCTTTTGCCGCATAAACCCGGCTTTTCGCCAACGGCTGCGCGCCACCCTGTCCGGAGCGTCACGGTCGCATCCTGGCAGATTCCCTCCCACACGAAATCATGCGCAAGCCGCTCAGTCGCGTGCTCGTCGTCAACGATGAGCCGCTCGTCCTGAAGGAATTCGTCAAGGGCCTGAACGCCGCGGCGCGCTCCCTCGACAATCCGCTGGGCATCACCTTCACCGGCGTCACCACCGCGCTGGAGGCTCTGGCCCAGATCGAACGCGACGGTGACGTACAGACCGTGGTTGTCGATGACCGGCTCTACACGCTCAATCAGAACGGCGCCGGGGGCGGACGCAAGAAGAAGCTGCAGATGAGCGCGCTGGAGCTGGTCCAACGCATCACGCGTACCCGCCCCGAGCTGGACATCTACATCCTGATCGCCCAGGAGCAGGAAGACGAAGTGGTCGACTCGCTGTTTACCGAGGCGGTCGACGGCTACTTCTATCGCGAGGAGCGCGACTACCGCGGCATCTACCGCATCCTCAATGCGCAGATCCAGGAGAAGGCGCGCACGCCGTTCTACGACCAGCTGAAGAACTACGTATGGATGGCCAAGGACTCGTGGCACACCCCGGGCCATTCCTCGGGTGAATCGCTGCGCGGCAGTCCGTGGGCGAACGATTTCTACGAGTTCATGGGCGAGCACATCTTCGACGTCGACCTGTCGGTGTCGGTGCCGATGCTCGACTCGCTGATGGAACCGCGCGGCGTGATCGCCGAGGCGCAGGCGATGGCCGCGAAGGCGTTCGGGGCACGACGCACGTTCTTCGCCACCAACGGCACGTCCACCGCCAACAAGGTGATCTTCCAGACCTTGCTTGCCCCCGGCGAGAAGCTGCTGCTCGATCGCAATTGCCACAAGTCGGTGCACCATGGCGTGGTGCTCTCCGGCGCGCATCCGGTCTATCTCAATTCTTCGGTCAACAGGAAATTCAGCCTGTATGGCCCGGTACCGCAGAAAACGATCCTGCGCTCGATCGAGGAACATCCCGACGCGCAGGCGCTGATTCTCACGTCGTGCACCTACGATGGCCTGCGCTACGACCTAGCGCCGATCGTCGAGGCGGCGCACGCCAAGGGCATCAAGGTGATCGTCGACGAAGCCTGGTTCGGGTTCGCACGGTTCCATCCGGCGTTTCGCCCCACCGCGCTGGAAGCCGGCGCCGATTACGCCACGCAGAGCACGCACAAGGTCATGAGTGCGTTCTCGCAGGCCTCGATGATTCACGTCAACGACCCGACGTTCAACGAGCACCTGTTTCGCGAGAACTTCAACATGCACACGTCGACCTCGCCGCAGTACGCGATGATCGCCAGCCTCGACGTGGCCCGCAAACAGATGGAGCTGGAAGGCTACAAGCTGTTGTCGCGCACGCTGGAGCTGGCCAAGGAACTGCGCGAGCAGATCAATTCCACCGGGGTGTTCCGCGTGCTCGAGTTGAACGAGCTGCTGCCCGACGAGGTCAAGCACGACGGCATCAAACTCGATCCGACCAAGGTCACCGTCGATATCTCGCGGTGCGGCTATACCGTCGAGGATCTGCAGCGCGAATTGTTCGAGCGATTCAACATTCAGGTGGAGAAGTCCACCTTCAATACGCTGACCCTGCTGCTCACCATCGGCACCACGCGCAGCAAAGTCTCGCGGCTGTACGACGCGATGATGCGCATCGCGCGCGAGGGGCGTTCACCGCGGCGGCTGTACCAGTTTCCGGACATCCCCGCGTTCACCAAACTGCGATACCTGCCGCGCGATGCCTACTACTGCGGCGGCGAACTGTTGCCGCTGCTCGACGAGAAGGACGAGGTCAACAAGGCGCTGTCCGACCGGGTGTGTTGCGACCAGATCGTGCCTTATCCGCCCGGGATCCCGGTGCTGGTGCCCGGGCAGCTGATCACGCGCGAAGTCATCGACTATCTGGTCGGCCTGCTGCGTTCGCAGAAACGCGTGGAGATGCACGGAATCGTGTACGACGGCTACCTGCCGTGCCTGCGCGCACTCACCGCGGCCGAAGACAAGGCGTTGAATCGGATCGGTTGAAGCAATCCTGTCCGCGGCGGTGCATCACGTCGCCTCGCGAGCGTGTCGCCCATTCGACCGCCAGAATCGACCGTTCCTCCCCGAATGGGTTGTCAGCGATTCAGTCCAGGACTACACCGATCCCACTAGCGGGGGATCACCAGCGCTACTGTTGGCAGCGAAAGTAAGACTTTCCCTTACGCGGCCCGCATCGCGCGCGCATCCCGCCTGCAGGTAGCCCGAAAGAGTCCCTCAACCGAGTTCGCCAACCCGTCGCACGATAAGCCGCCGGCACGCAACGACGCTTGGCGACACGCCGCCACCAATCCGAACCGTGCCAAAGCGGTCGGAACGCGACGATACAAAGAGAGGCCGTCAATGACGGATATGTCCGGCCCGATCAGCTGGGGCTCCCAAACCATTCGCTTTCGCTTCCAGATCCGGACGCTGCGCGGTCTCACCATCGACCGCCTGGTGATCCACGGCCGCGACCAGGCCGATGCCGAGCGCAAGCTGCGGCAGATGTATCCCCGCTGCCAGGTGCAATCGTGCGCCGCGCTCGAAGACACGCCGCCGCAACCGCGAGCGGGTCGTCGTTCCGCTGCCGGCAATCGACTCGCGTAGCGCGCATCGAAGTCGCGCAAATCGGTCGTTCCTCGCTGCGCTGAGCTCGGGTACGCACCTGGCCGGCAACACGACGCGTGCTATCATTTTGCGAGTGGTCAAAACGGCGGCGCAGGTCGCCGTTCGCGTTTTGCGCCGCCCCAGAACAACGCCCGCTTAGCCTGCTTCCGCCTGCGGCAAGCCTTGCGCGACGACGCGCTGCAACGGCGCGGGGGCGTTGGCGGCGATCGCCGCCCCCGAAAGGAGCCTCGATGTCCACCTCGCACCTGATGAACACCTACGCCCGGCTGCCGGTGACGTTCGAGCGTGGCGAGGGCGTGTGGCTATGGGACGAATCCGGCCGCAAGTATCTCGACGCGCTGGCGGGCATTGCGGTGTCGGGGCTGGGCCACGGCCACCGCCGCCTCGCCGCGGCGATCGGCGATCAGGCGGCGAAACTGATCCACACCTCCAACATCTACGGCATCCGCTTGCAGGAAACACTCGCCGACCGACTGTGCGCGCTGTCGGGCATGGACGAGGTGTTCTTCTGCAGTTCCGGCTCCGAAGCCAACGAGACCGCGATCAAGCTGGCGCGCTACTTCGCGCATCAGAACGGCAACAACAACGCCGCGATCATCGTCATGGAGCGCGCGTGGCATGGCCGCACGATGGCAACGCTGTCGGCCACGGGCAATCGCAAGGCGCAGGCCGGGTTCGAGCCACTGGTCTCGGGGTTCGTGCGCGTGCCCCACAACGACCGTCAGGCCATCACACAGGCGGCGGCCACCAACCGCAACATCGTCGCGGTGCTGGTGGAAGTGCTGCAGGGCGAAGGCGGCATTCATGTGGCCGACGTCGAGTACGTTCGATTCCTGCGTCAGGTGTGCGATGAGCGCGGTTGGCTGCTGATGATCGACGAAGTGCAAAGCGGTATTGGTCGCACCGGCACCTGGTTCGGCTATCAGCACGCGGGCATCAAATGCGATGTGATGACCCTCGCCAAGGGCTTGGGATCGGGTGTACCGATCGGCGCCTGCGTCGCAGCCGGCAAGGCCGCGCACGTGCTCAAACCCGGCACCCACGGCGCCACGTTCGGCGGTGGACCGCTCGCCTGTCGTGCGGCGGTGGAGACACTGCAGATCATGGAAGACGAAGGCCTGCTGCAGAACGCATCCCGGATGGGCGAGTTGCTCCGCAGCGGTTTTCGTGAAGCGCTCAAGGGCACCGCCGGTGTCGCCGAAGTGCGCGGCATGGGGCTGATGATCGGCATCGAGCTCGATCGGCCGTGCGGCGATCTGGCACGTCTGGCGCTGGACGCCGGCCTGCTCATAAACGTGACCGCCGACAAAGTCGTGCGGCTGCTGCCGCCGCTGGTGATCAACGAGGCGGAATCGCGCGAACTGGTATCGCGCCTGTCGGCCCTGATCAAACAATTTCTCGCGCAGCCCGTGCCCGCAGCCGTCAAGTGAATCCGATCAGGCATTTCCTGCAGTTGCGCGAATGGAGCCGCGAGGAGCTGGAGTACCTGTTCACGCGCACGCGCTGGATCAAGCAACGCTTCAAGGCGTTCGAGAAGTACTGGCCGCTCGAGGACCGCACACTGGTGATGATCTTCGAGAAGCAATCCACGCGCACCCGTCTCTCGTTTGAAGCCGGCATGCATCAACTCGGCGGTGCGGCGATCTACCTCAACACGCGCGACTCGCAGCTCGGTCGCGGCGAACCGGTGGAAGATGCCGCCCAGGTGATCTCGCGCATGTGCGACGTGGTGATGATCCGCACGTTCGAGCAGGACATCATCGAGCGCTTCGCGCGCAATTCGCGCGTGCCGGTGATCAACGGCCTGACCAACGAGTATCACCCCTGCCAGATCCTGGCCGACATCTACACCTTCATCGAGCATCGCGGCCCGATCGCCGGCAAGACGGTGGCCTGGATCGGCGACTCGAACAACGTGTGCAACACCTGGCTGCAGGCGGCCGAAGTGTTCGACTTCAACGTGCACGTGTCGACGCCGCCGGGCTATGAGGTCGAGCCCGAGCGTGCGGGTCTGTACGGCACCGATCACTACGAGCAGTTTGCCGATCCGATGGATGCGGTCCGCGGCGCCGATCTCGTCACCACCGACGTGTGGACCAGCATGGGCTTCGAAGGCGAGACCGAAAGCCGCAAGCGCGCCTTCGCCGACTGGATGGTGGATGCCGACATGATGCGCGCGGCGCGCGCTGGTGCACTGTTCATGCATTGCCTGCCGGCACACCGCGGCGAGGAAGTCGCCGCCGAGGTGATTGACGGTGCGCAAAGCGTGGTCTGGGACGAGGCCGAGAACCGCCTGCACACGCAGAAGGCGCTGCTCGAGTACCTGGTGCTGGGCCGCCAAGAGCCTTGAGTACGAGCGGCTCACTGCCGCGCACCGCAGGTCATCCCGAATCGATAAGCCGATTGCGCCGATCGAATCAGCTGACCTGCGGCAATCACCCCTCGATAATCCTCACCATCCGCAGCAATCCTCCGCCCGTTCTTTCCCGCATACGACAATGAAGCAAGGTCAAGTCAAGAAGGTTGTGCTCGCCTACTCCGGCGGGCTGGACACATCGGTCATTCTCAAGTGGTTGCAAGACGTCTACGACTGCGAAGTGGTGACGTTCACCGCCGACATCGGTCAGGGCGAGGAGCTGGAACCGGCCCGCAAGAAGGCGCGCATGGCCGGGGTGAAGGAGATCTTCATCGACGATCTGCGCGAGGAGTTCGTGCGCGATTTCGTGTTCCCGATGTTCCGCGCCAACGCGGTCTACGAGGGCGAGTACCTGCTCGGCACCTCGATCGCGCGGCCACTCATCGCCAAGCGCCAGATCGAGATCGCCCGCAAAGTGAAAGCCGATGCGGTGTCGCACGGCGCTACCGGCAAGGGCAACGATCAGGTGCGCTTCGAGCTGGGCTATTACGCGCTCGAGCCGAACATCCGCGTGATCGCGCCGTGGCGCGAATGGGATCTCACCTCGCGCGAGAAACTGCTCAAGTACGCCGAGCAGCACGGCATTCCGATCGAAGGTAAGAAGAAGAAAGGTGGCGCCCCCTATTCGATGGACGCCAACCTGCTGCACATCTCCTACGAGGGCGGCATCCTCGAGGATCCGGGCTACGAGCCCGAGGAGTCGATGTGGCGACTTACCGTCTCGCCGGAGCGGGCACCAGCGCGGCCGCAGACCGTCGAGATCGGGTACGCCAACGGTGATCCGGTATCGATCGACGGTAAGAAGCTCTCGCCGGCTGCAATGCTCACGACGCTCAACCAGCTCGGCGGCAAGCACGGCATCGGTCGTCTCGACATGGTTGAGAACCGCTACGTCGGCATGAAGTCGCGCGGCTGCTACGAGACGCCCGGTGGCACGATCATGCTGCGGGCGCACCGCGCGATGGAATCGATCACCCTCGATCGCGAAGTGCTCGCGCTGAAGGACGATCTGATGTCGCGCTACGCGCGCCTCATCTACAACGGCTACTGGTGGAGCCCGGAACGCCGTCTGCTGCAGACGCTGATCGACGAGTCGCAACGCCCGGTCAACGGCACGGTACGCGTCAAGCTCTACAAAGGTACGGTCACCACCGTCGGCCGCGCGTCGAAGTCCGATTCGCTGTTCGATCAGGCGATCTCGACGTTCGAGGAAGACCGCGGCGCCTACAACCAGGCCGATGCGGCCGGGTTCATCAAGCTGAACGCTTTGCGCATGAGAATCGCGGAGAACATCCGTCGCAAACGGTCGCGCTGAATCGCAGGGCGATCAGACCTCGTCGAGCACGCGCATGACGACCCTCGTTACGCATCCGCTGTTGCCGTACACGATCGGCAAACTCGCGGGCATGCCGGGCCGGGTGATCGCGTGCGGCGCGGTGCTGTCGTTGCTGCCCGATGCCGATGTCATCGTCGAGGCGCTGATTCCGAATCTGCCGCACGCGCTGGCACATCGCGGCGCGACGCACTCGATCGCATTCGCGGTCCTGATGGCGCTCGTGGCGATGCGCTTCGCCGCACCGCAGGAAGCCCGGTTCAGCCGCCCTTGGTGGGGCATCCTGCTCTACTTGGTACTGTGCGGAGTCTCGCACGGCCTGCTCGATGCGCTCACCCATTTCGGCGATGGCGTCGCGTTCTTCTGGCCGGTTGTCGATGTGCGCTACCTGTTCATGTTTCAGCCGATGCAGGCCTCACCGTTCCTGAACGACTTCTTTTCGATCTGGGGTCTGCGTGTCCTGATGGCCGAGGCCCAGTGGATCTGGTTGCCCTGCTTCGCGGTGTTGCTGGTACAAGCAACGCTGCGACGCACACGCCGCGAACCTGCCAGAGCCGAGGCGACACAATGATGCCCAAGGGACCCAATGCACGGCTCGACCGCGCCGCGCGCCTGTTGATCGAAGCACGGCGCGACCGACGCGCGATCGACGGACTGCCGCTCGATGCGCTGCCGCAGACGGCCGACGAAGCGCTCTCCGTTCAGGCGCGGGTGCTCGCGCAGATTGGCGGTCACGGTGGATGGAAAGTGGGCGCTGCGGCACCCGATGCGACCCCCGCCGCGTCGATGCTGCCCGTTCAGCGCATCTACTCGAGCCCGGCGCAACTGGCTCCGGTCCATTTCAACTTCATCGGCATCGAAGCGGAAATCGCATTCAAGTTCGCACGCACGCTGGATCGTGCCGGTACGAACTACACCGAGCGCGAGGTGCTCGAAGCAGTCGCCAGCGTGCATCCGGCAATCGAAATCGCCGATTCGCGCTTCACCCGCTGGCGCGAGCGATCGGCACTCGAACAGCTCGCCGATTGCGGCAACAACGGCGCGCTGATCGTCGGCGCAGCCGCCACCGCCGTACCGAGCATCGATCAGACCCGCGTCGAAGCGACCGTCTGGATCGACGACGCGCTGCGCGTGAGCAAAACCGGCGGCAACACCGCCGGCAGCGTGCAGCGACTGCTCACCTGGCTCGCCAATCGCTGCGTCGAGTTGGGCGCTCCGATCCGCGCCGGCGATGTCGTCACCACCGGCTCGTGCACCGGGCTCGAAATCATCCCAGGTGGGCGAGTGCGCGCAGCGATCCAGGGCGTGGGCGAGGTCAGCGTCTCGGTTTGAGCTTGCAGGCCGTCACGCCGGCGGATGCTCCTTGCGCCAATGCCGCGCGATATCGATGCGCCGGCATACCCACACCCGGTCGTGCTGCTCGATATGGTCGAGAAATCGTTGCAGCGCGCGAATGCGCCCGGGACGGCCGAGCAGCCGGCAGTGCATGCCCACCGACAGCATCTTCGGCGTGTCCGCGCCTTCGGCGTAGAGCACATCGAAACTGTCGCGCAGGTAGGTGAAGAACTGGTCGCTCGAATTGAAGCCCTGCGGCGTCGCGAAGCGCATGTCGTTGGCGTCGAGCGTGTACGGCACGATGAGCTGCTTGTGCACGCCGGTTCTGGTCGCCACATCGGCGTAGAAGGGAAGATCGTCGCCGTAGTAGTCCGCGTCGTACTCGAAGCCGCCGTGTTCGACCACCAGCCGGCGCGTGTTGGGGCTGTCGCGGCCGGTGTACCAGCCAAGTGGCCATTTGCCGCGGGTCATGCGCCGGATGATCTCGGTGCCGATGCGCATGTGTTCGCGCTCGAGTCTTTCCGGCGCGCTTTGATAGTGGATCCAGCGCCAGCCGTGACAGGCAATCTCGTGATCGAGTTCGACGAACGCTTGCGTGAGTTCGGGATGCCGCTCCAGTGCCATCGAGATGCCGAACACGGTGAATGGCAGCTTGCGCCGCTCGAATTCACGCACGATGCGCCACGCCCCCGCGCGCGATCCGTACTCGTAGATCGACTCCATGCTCAGGTGCCGTGACGGATAGGCCTGCGCGCCGATGATCTCCGAGAGGAAGATCTCGGAGGCCGGGTCGCCGTGCAGCACGCAGTTCTCGCCGCCTTCCTCGTAGTTGAGGACGAACTGCACGGCGATGCGCGCGTTACCCGGCCAATTCGCCTGGGGAGGATTGCGACCGTAGCCGACGAGGTCGCGCGGATA
>CADECO010000102.1:0-15646 GCA_902825905.1 uncultured beta proteobacterium | reverse complement strand
CGCTGGTGGGTCCAGTGTATAAAGGCCGGCGTGACGCAGCAATCGCTGCAGCAGGCGAAAGGATCGCTGATGAAACCCTGGGATCACGTCATTTCCGAAGACGAGCAGAAGCGTTACGAAGCCTCCGGTTTCGGGCGCCCGCAGGGGTTGGGCTCGCGGCCGGCGTTGTTGATCATCGATGTGCAGTACCGTACCGTGGGTCTTACGTCCAAGCCGTTCTGGGAGGCGATCAAGGATTTCCCGACCGCGTGCGGCGACATGGGCTGGAACGCAGTCGAGCGCATCGTCCCGTTGCTGCGATTGTTCAGGCAGCGCAAGTGGCCGGTGATCTATCCGTGCGTGGCACCGAAAGACAAGCAGCACGACGCGGGGCGCCTGGCCGAGAAGGTGCCGGCGATCATGAACATCTCGCAGAAGGGCTACGAGTTCGTCGCCGAGATCGCGCCGCAGCCCAATGAACTCGTCATCCCGAAGAAGCATCCGAGCGCGTTCTTCGCCACCGCGCTGGTGAGCCATCTGATCGATCTGGGCGCCGACACGCTGGTGCTCACCGGTTGCACCACCAGCGGCTGCGTGCGCGGCACGGCCGTCGACGGCTTCGCCTACAACTTCAAGATCACCGTGCCGCACGACTGCGTCTACGACCGCAGCCCGACCTCGCACGCGGTGAATCTGTTCGACATGGCGGCCAAGTACGCCGACGTGGTGTCCTCAGATGAACTGATCGGCAAGCTGAGTGCGCTCAAGCAGGCGGCATAGCGGACAGGGTTTGCCATGAACTTCGATGTGGAAACCGATGTACTGGTGATCGGCGCCGGCGGTTGTGGGCTCGCTGCGGCAGTGGCGGCGCACGACGGCGGCGCGAGCGTGATGGTCGTCGAGAAACTCGATCGCGCCGGCGGCAACACCGCGCTTTCGACCGGTTCGCTCCCCGGCGCGGGCACGCGCTACCAGCGCGAGCGCGGCATCGACGACTCGCCCGAGCGCATGATCGAGGACCTGCTGCGTACCGCGGGTCCGCACGATGTGCCCGAGATCACGCAGGTGCTCGCGTACGAGTCGGCCGATCTGATCGAGTGGTTGATGCAGAAGGTCGGTGCGCGCATGCGCCTGATCCACGAGTACAAGCACATCGGGCACTCGGTGCCGCGCCTGCACGCGCCCGACTCGCGCCGCGGCGCCGATCTGTTCGACGATCTGGTGCGCGCGGTGGAGTCGCGCGGCGTGCCGATCGCGGTAGGCAATCCGGTGCGCGAACTGCTCGCCGACTCGCGCGGTGAGCTCATCGGTGCGCGCGTCGAAGGGCAGGGCGTGACCTCGTATTCGATCCGCGCGCGCAAGCTCGTGCTCGCCACCAACGGCTACGCCGGCAACCGCGATCTGGTGCAGCGCCATTGCCCGGAGATTGCCGGCGCGGAGTATTTCGGCAGTCGCGGCAGCGAAGGCGAGGCGGTGCTGTGGGGTGAGAAACTGGGTGCGGGCCTGGGCAACATGGCGGCCTACCAGGGCTATGCGGCCGTCGCCTATCCGCACGGATCGCTGGTTTCGTGGACTACTGTCGAGAAGGGCGGCATCCTCGTCAATGCGCGCGCCGAGCGCTTCGGCCATGAAGACACCGGCTACTCCGGCTACGCGCGCGACGTGCTCGCCCAGGCTTGCGACGTGTACGCGATCTTCGATCAACGCATCTGCGACATCACCATGGGCGAGATCGATTTTCGCGAGCAGATGGCGCTCGGTGGATTCAAGACGGCGAGCAGCGCGCGCGAACTGGCCCCGCTGCTCGGGCTCGACGCAAGCGTGCTGGAACGCACGATCGAAGCCTACAACGTCGCGGCGCGAGGCACCGCCGCCGATGCGTTCGCGCGCAAGGACTTCGGTATTGCGCCATTGGTCCCGCCCTTGTACGGCTGTCGCGTGGTGCCGGGGCTGTTCCACACCCAGGGCGGGTTGCTGATCGACAAGCAGGCGCATGTGCTGCGCCGCGACGGCAGCGTGATCGCGCATCTGTTCGCCGGTGGTGGCGCGGCGGCCGGGATCTGCGGCAAGTCCGGCGCGCGCGGCTACGCGTCCGGCGCCGGGCTGTTGACTGCCGTCGGGCTCGGTCGTATCGCGGGCCGGACCGCGGCGGCAGAGCTGCGCGGCTAGCGCCGGACGCACGGCGAGCGGATCACCGGCGGCTGCAGCGCCATGGCCTCACTCTCCCGTCGCATTGCCGGCTTCGCGCACGGCCTGCGCTTCGAAGAAATCCCCGCCGACGTCATCGCCTGTGCCAAGGCGCGCATCCTCGATGCTTTGGGCGTGGGCCTGGCCGCCGCATCGCTGCCCGAAGCGCGCGGCGTGTTCGAAGCCGCGCGACAGCTCGGTGCCGGGCTGGAGGCGAACGCATGGGGCTTCGGGGCGCGACTGCCCGCTGCATCGGCCGCGCTCGTCAACGGCACGCTGGTGCACTCGCTCGAGTTCGATGACACCCATCGCGCCTCAATCGTGCACGGTTCGAGCGTGGTCGTGACCAGCGCCTTGGCCTCGGCCGAGCGCGCACATGCCAGCGGCAAAGATCTCATCCGCGCAGTCGTGGCCGGGTGGGAAGTGTTCGCGCGCATGGGCCTGGCGGCGCCCGGTGTACTGCAGCGGCGCGGGTTTCAGATCACCGCGGTGGGCGGCCCATTCATCGGCGCGCTGACTGCTTCGATGCTCGCGCGTGCCGACATCGAGCGTACGGTCGCGGCGATCGGCATCGCGGGCAGTCAGGGCGGCGGCATCTTCGAATACCTGTCGAACGGCGCGACGGTGAAGTCGTTGCATCCCGGCTGGGCCGCGCACGGCGGCTTGTGTGCGCAGCTGCTCGCCGCTGGCGGGATGACTGGACCCGAGACAGTGTTCGAAGGCCGCTTCGGCTTCTACGCCGCGTACGCCGCCGATGCATCGTTCGCGGATGCGTTCGGCCGGCAGCTCGAAACGCTTGGCACGCAGTGGCTGCTGCCGCAGGCTTCGCTCAAGCTCTACGCGTGCTGCCACTACAACCATCCGTTCCTGGAATGTCTGGAGACGCTGATCGAGCAGGGGCTCACGGCGCAGAATCTGGGCGCACTCGAATGCCGCGGTCCGGTCGAGGAAGCGATGCTGATCGCCGATCCCTGGCCGCAGAAAGTTGCGCCGCGTTCGGGTTACGACGCGAAGTTCAGCCTGCCGTACTGCCTGGCGTGGCGGCTGGCTCGTGGGCCACTGTCGGTCGACACATTCGCGCAGCCGCCCGATCGGGACGTGATCGCGTTGGCGGCGAGCATGTCGTGGGTGGGCCAGACCGACAGCGGCTTTCCCGCGCGCTTCCCCGCAGCGTTGAGTGCGACTTTGCGCGATGGACGGGTGCTGCGCGCGAACGTTGCCGACGTTCTCGGCAGCCCGGAGCGTCCGGCGCCGGCGCACGCGCTCGAGGCGAAGTTCATGTCCAACGCCGCCCGCGTGCTCGATCGCGCGCGCTGCGAAGCGTTGCGTGAGTGGGTGGCCTCGCTCGAATCACACGGCGATTGCGGCACGCTGCCGCTCTGAACCCCTTCGACGCCGCGGCGAACCGCGCGCACTGACGGCGCGCCGCAGAGTTATGCTCGGCGCTTCCGTTTCACGACCCGGAGCGAACGCGTGAGCGCGCTGCTGCACCGCTGTCGCTGGATCGCCGTCTTGCTGATGCTCCTCGCGCCTCCCATCGTGCACGCGCAGAGCGCGGCTGCGCAGCGCACGGATTCCGGGCTGCTCGATTCGCTCAGCGCCATCGAGCGTGCATGGATCCAGGCGAACCCAACGGTACGGGTGGCCGGTCTGCGCGAAGATCCGCCGATGTACTCGATGGCGCTCGCCGGCGACATCGACGGCGTGGTGGGTGCGGTGCTCGATCTGGTCGCGCTGCGCACCGGTCTGCGTTTCGAACCGCAGGTCGCGACGAGCTTGGCCCAGATCGAGGATCGGCTGGCCCGGCGCGAGGTCGAGATTTCCGTTCCGGTGCCGCCGACTGAAGCAATCGCACGCTTGACGAAATTCACCCGCGCGGTCGCGCATTTCAAAACCGTGCTGGTCGCCCGTCAGGATGCACAGTTAGATCCGGGCGGCGCTCTCGGCGGGCGCACCATCGCGATCGAGGAAGACTCGCCGCAGCGCGGTTTCATCGCCACGCGCTATCCGTCGGCTCGCGTGGTCACGAGTTCGTCGATCGCCGAGGCGCTCGCGGCGGTGTCGGGCGGCAGCGCGGATGCGTACATCGGAATCCAGGCGCGGGTGTCGTATCAGGTCGAGAAGTTGCGGCTCACCAATCTCGAGATTCGCGAGCGACTGCAGAGCGAACCGATCGGCGCGAGTCTGGCCGTCCGTGCCGATCAGCCGCTGCTGCTGTCGATTCTCGACAAGGCGATCGCGAGCATTTCTCCCGAGGAAGACCAGGCCGTCCGTCGCCAGTGGCTGCCCGCGCTGGTAATGCTGCGTGAGCGACCGGCGCCGATCGAGCTGACCGCCGCGGAGCGCGACTGGATCACCAGACATGGCGAACTGACGGTAGCGTACGACAAGGCCTTTGCACCGATCAGCATGCAAGGCGAGGGCGGTGCGATGGTCGGACTGGCCGCCGATTATCTGCGGCTGGTCCAGAGCCGCACCGGCCTGCGGGTCCGTGACGAGTTGGCTTCGAGCTGGAGCGAGGCGCTGGTCGCAACGCGCACGGGCAAGGCGCACCTGCTGGTGGCCTCGGCGCCCAACTCGGTGCGCCGTCAGTATCTGAATTTCGTCGGCCCGTATCTCAGGGCACCAACCGCGATCGTCGCCAGGCGCGGAGAGGCCGGGCCCGGCGCGCTGGCCGACCTGAGCGGACGGCGACTGGCGATCCTGCAGCGGCACTTCCTGGTGCCGACCATCGCGAGCCTGTTTCCGACAATCGAGCTGGTCGAGACGCCGTCGCAGGAGAGTGCGCTCGATGCAGTGGCCGATGGACGGGCCGACGCTGCCATCGGCAATCTCGATGTGGTCATGCTGCTGTTGCAGGCCAAGCCCTCGAGCCCGTTGATGATCACCAACACCGTGCCCGGCGCCGACAGCGAGATCTACTTCGCGGTGCGCGCCGAGTTGCCCGAGCTGACCGAGATCCTGCGCAAGGCCATGGGTTCGATCACCGAGGCCGACCACGCGCAGATCCGCCAGAAATGGCTGGCGCTGCGCTTCGAGCCGAAGATTCCGTGGGACAGGTTGCTGCTGATCGGTGTGCCCTTGATCGCGTTGCTGGTCGTGGTGCCGTTGCTCTACTCACTACGCAGCCGCAATCGTGCGATGCGCCGTGTCGCGGCGGTCAGTGATCTGTACGCGGCGCTGAGCGAAGTCGGTGAGGCCATTGCACGGGCAACCGATTCGGCCACGTTGATCCGCAACGTCTCGCGCATCGCGGTGGAGCGGGGCAAGCTGGTCTGCGCCTGGTCTGGTCTGGTCGATCCGGCCGGCGGCGAGTTGCGCGAGGTCGCGATGTTCAGTCGCGCGGGACCGGCCGCCGAGGCGCACCCGTTTGCTGGTGGCGTGCCGGTCGACAAGACGGCCGATACGGTTCTGGGCGGCGAGCGCGTCGTCAACAATGACCTCACCAAGTATCCGGCGCCGCGGGCGTTCCTGTCGCACTGGTTGAAGCTGCGCTATCGATCGGCAGCTGGGTTTCCGTTTCGCGTGCATGGCCGCGTCGTGGGTGGCATCGCCGTGTTTGCCGACTCCGTGGGCTACTTCGATGAGGAACGGGTCGGCTTGCTCGAGAAGTTTGCCGTCGGCGTCTCCTATGCCCTGGAGCGAGGGGCGATCGAATCCGATCGGGCCAAGGCGCGCGACGAGCTGGAACTGGCCAATCGCAATCTCAAGCTGCTCTCAGGCCGGCTGATCGAGGCGCAGGAGACCGAGCGCCGCGCCATCGCCCAGGAGCTGCACGACGAACTCGGCCAGACGCTCAACGCGGTGAAGCTGACGCTGCATCGGCTGGAGCGATCGGGCGCGGGCGGCATCGACACGTCGATCGAGGACGCGCTCGTCACCACCGATCTGGCGATCGGGCAGGTGCGCGCGATGCAGGTCGCGCTGCGCCCGCCGCAGCTCGACGATCTGGGGCTGGTGCCGGCGCTGCGCTCGATGGCCGAGCGAGTGGCGCGCTCGGCCGGACTCGAACTGGCGTTCATCGCCGATGCGGCGATCGGGCGCGTGGATGCGCAGATCGAGACGGTCTGCTATCGCATCGCTCAGGAGGCGATCACCAACACCGTGCGCCATGCGGCGGCGGCACATCTGCGCATCAGCCTGCGACGCGAGGCCGAATCGCTGGAGCTGGTGGTGTCCGATGACGGCGCCGGATTCGTCGTCGGTCAGGTGCTCGCCGCCGCGCGCCGCGGCAGCATCGGCATCGTCGGCATCCGCGAGCGCGCGCAGCTGGTGGGCGCCAGCGTCAGCATCGATTCGGCGCCCGGCGAGGGCACACGCGTGGCCGCGCGATTCCCGCTCGATGCGCCCAACGCCGTCGAGCTGAGCGCATGAACGCGCCGGCGAATATCCGGGTCGTGCTGGTCGATGATCACGGCCTGTTTCGTGCCGGCATCAAGGCGCTGCTCCGCGATATTCCCGGCACCGAAGTCGTCGGCGAGGCCGATGACGGGCAGGCGGCACTCGATGTCGTGCGAGCGCTGCGACCGGACATCGTGATCATGGACATCTCGATGAAGCGCATGAGCGGACTGGAAGCGGTGCGGCATCTGCGCCGGGAGATCGCCGACGTGCGCGTGCTGATGTTGTCGATGTTTTCCGAGGCCGATTACGTACTCGAAGCGATGCGCGCCGGCGCGGTGGGTTATCTGGTGAAGGATGCCGCCACGCAGGAGCTGGCCGTCGCGCTGGCGGCGGTGATGCGCGGCGAGACCTACGTGAGTCCGGCGATCTCGCGCCACCTGGTCGACGGTGCGATCCAGCGGCGTTCGAGCGCCTCGCCCGAGACCAATCCGCTCACCGCGCGGCAATTGCAGATCCTCAAGCTCATCGCCGAAGGCAACGCCACCAAGGAGATCGCCCACGATCTGGGGTTGAGCGTGAAGACCGTCGAGGCGCATCGCGCGCAGATCATGGAGCGCCTGGCGATCCGCGACGTGGCCGGACTGGTGCGATACGCGATTCGCATTGGCCTGGTGAGCGCCGGTTCGTGAGCCGCGCGGACTTGACCGTGGTCAAGCGTATGGCCGGAACCCTGAATATTTCTGATCGTTTCTAGGGGTCTCCCCTACCAGACCCGGGGAGTGCCCAATTTCGGGGCGGCGGTGTCGTTCCTAGCATTCGTGCCTGTGTTGAACGGGTTGAACCGCGAGCTGAACCGCAGGGCACCGAATGAACCTCCGACCGATTCGAGTCGTGCTGCTCGATGCGCATGAGATCACGCGCGACGGCATGCGTGCGCTCGTGTCGCGCTGCGACGATATCGCGCTCGTAGGCGAGGCGGCGACCGCCGCGCAGTGCGAGAGTCTGCTGGCGACGATCGAAGCCGATGTGATCGTGCTGGAGACCGAACTCCCCGATCGCAACGGCCTGGAATTCGTCGCCGAACTGAAGAAGCGCTGGCCCGCGATGCGGATCCTGGTGTTCTCCACGCATGGCGAGAAGCAGTCGGGCGTGCGTACCTTGCGCCAAGGTGCCGATGGCTATCTGTGCAAGAGCGGCGCTTCGGCGCGTCTGCCGGAGGCCATCCACCACGTCGCGGCGGGGCGCAAGTATCTCAGCGCGGCGCTTGCCGAAATTCTCGCCCAGGCAGTGGCCGACCCGCGCTCCGCGGCGCCCCATGACCACCTCACCGCACGCGAGCTCGACGTATTCCTGCGGATCGCGCGCGGCCAGAGCCTTACCGCCATCGGTGCCGATCTGCAGTTGAGCGTCAAGACCGTGGCCACCTATCGCGCGCGAGTCCTGGAGAAAACCAGCTCACGCACGAACGCCGATCTGACCCGGCTCGCGATCACGCACGACATGCTGCGCTAGACCCCCGCTCTGCCGGGAGGGGATCGCGGACGCTCCCTGCGTGAGGCGTCAGCGCGAAGGCGCGCACCGAAAGCGCCGCGGTGCCCCTGCTAAACTGCTCGCCATCCTCCCGATGACGACCTTGCCATGAGCGATCCGGTCGATCCCTTCGATGCGGTCAAGAAATTCTGGGGTGCCTTCGGCTTGCCCCTTGGTACTCAAGGCAGTGTGCCGGGAATGGCGCCGGGGACGATGCCGTCGATGCCCGGGCTGGGACCGATCCCGGGCATGGTAATGCCCACGTTCGACATCGCCGAGATCGACAAGCGCATTCAAGACCTCAAGTCGGTGGAGAGCTGGCTCTCGCTCAACATCGAGATGGTGCGGACCACGATCCACGGACTCGAAGCGCAGAAGGCCACTTTGGGCGCGTTCCAGGCCATGCAGCAACCGATGCAGGCGGCAGCGAGTGCGCCGCCGCCCGCCAAGCGTCGACGGGCGCGCGCTGCACCCAAGTGATGACGGCTCCTACGACGTATCGGTCGGCCCACGCCCACGGGGCGGACTGGCAGGCGGTGCTGAGCAGCGTGATCGAACAGCTCGGCGCTGCGGCATCGACGCAGGCCGGTCCACCCGGACACGGACTGGGGTTCGCCTACTTTTCCGAGCCTCTGGCCCCGCACGCGGGCGCGATCCTCGATCGGCTCAAGCAGGGCACGGGGATCGAGAATTGGGTCGGCACGGTCGGCGTAGGGGTGCTCGCCAGCGGCGTGGAGTATTTGGATGAGCCCGCGCTCGTGGCGATGATCACCGACTGGCCGGCCGGCGAGTTCAGCGTGTTTTCCGGTCGTGCACGCGCACCCGGACCGGCCGCGACGACACCCAGCGGCGCCGCGGCGGCGCACTTCGCAGTGGTCCATGCCGATCCGAGCACGCCTGACATTCCGGAGCTGATCGCCGACATGTCGAACAAGGTCGCCAGCGGCTATCTCGTGGGCGGTCTGTCGAGCGCGCACGGCAAGACGTTTCAGCTCGCCGATGAAGTGCTGAGTGGCGGCCTGTCGGGCGTGGTGTTGTCGTCGGCGATCCCGGTGCACACGCGATTGACGCAAGGCTGCTGGCCGCTGCCGGGCCGGCACGTCGTCACCGAGTCGCAGGGCCATATCATCGCGAAGATCGATGGCCGCCCCGCGCTCGATGTTTTCAAGGAAGCGGCAGGCGAAGAACTCGCCCGCGATCTGCGTCGTGCGGCGTTCACGATCCTGATCGGCTTGCCGGTCGCGGGCTCCGATACCGGCGACTATCTGGTGCGCAATCTGGTGGGCATCGATCCCAAGAACGGCCTGATCGCCATCGGCGGCGAGGTCGAGAATGGGCAGCCGTTGCTGTTCTGCCAGCGCGACGGCCAGGCTGCGAAGAAAGATCTGCAGCGCATGCTCGGCGAGATCCGCGGCGCGACCGCGGGCAAAGCCAAGGGTGCGCTCTACTTCGCGTGCGTCGCGCGCGGCGAGCATATGTTCGGCAGACGTTCGGCCGAGCTCGAGTTGATTCGCGCCGAACTGGGCGAGCTGCCGGTGGTGGGATTTTTCGCCAACGGCGAGATCTCGCACGATCGGCTCTATGGCTATACCGGCGTGCTCACGGTCTTCACCTGAGCGCGCCGCAGCGACAAGACATCACACCACACCACACGAAAGGAGAAAGCAATGCCCAAGGCGATCCGCATCCACAAGACCGGTGGACCCGAGGTGATGCAGTACGAAGACGTGAATCTGGGCGAACCGGGGCCGGGCGAGGCGCGCGTGCGTCACCACGCAATCGGTCTGAACTACATCGACGTGTATTTCCGCACCGGCCTGTATCCGTCGACCCTGCCGGCCGGGATCGGCATGGAAGGCGCGGGCGTGGTCGAGGCGGTGGGGGCAGGCGTGACCGAAGTGAAAGTCGGTGACCGCGTTGCTTACGCCGGTCCGCCGCCCGGGTCGTATAGCGAAGCGCGCAACATGCCGGCCAAGCTGCTGGTGCAATTGCCCGCGGCACTATCGTTCGAGCAGGGCGCGGCGATGATGCTCGCCGGCATGACGGCGCAGTACCTGTTGCGGCGCACGTACAAGGTGCAATCGGGCGAGACCGTGCTGTTCCACGCGGCGGCCGGCGGCGTCGGTCTGATCGCATGCCAATGGCTCAAGGCGCTCGGTGCGACTGTCATCGGCACGGTCGGTTCCGACGAGAAGGCGAAGATCGCCAAGGCGCATGGCTGCGATCACCCGATCGTCTACACCCGCGAAGACTTCGTCGCGCGCGTGAAGGAGATCACCGGCGGCAAAGGCGTGCCGGTGGTGTACGACTCGATCGGCAAGGACACCTGGCCCAAGTCGCTCGATTGCCTGCAGCCCTTGGGCATGATGGTGAGCTTCGGCAATGCATCCGGACCGCTGCCGCCGATCAATGCGCTCGACCTGTCGGTGAAGGGGTCGCTGTTCTTCACCCGTCCGACACTCAATACCCACACCGCCAAACGCGAAGATCTGGTGGCGATCGCCAAGGATCTGTTCGACGTGGTGAGCAGCGGCAAGGTCAAGATCGAGATCAATCAGCGTTACGCGCTCAAGGACGCGGCGCAGGCGCATCGCGATCTCGAAGCGCGCAAGACCACCGGCTCCACCGTGCTGTTGCCGTAACGGCGGCGCGCGTCCGCGGATCAATCCGTGCGTGAGCTGTTCGCTCCGATCGAGCCCTACGACCGCGGCAGGTTGGGGCTCGATGCGGTCCATACGATGTACTGGGAGCAGTCGGGCGCGCGCGCGGGCATCCCGGTCGTGTTCCTGCACGGCGGACCGGGCGGCGGCGTGGTTCCGAACCATCGCCGCTTCTTCGATCCGGGCGCTTATCGCATCGTGCTCTACGATCAGCGCGGTGCGGGGCATTCGACGCCGCTGGGTGATCTGCGCGACAACACCACCTGGCATCTGGTGCGCGATCTGGAGACATTGCGCCAGCATCTGGGCATCGAGCGCTGGCTGGTGTTCGGCGGTTCGTGGGGCAGCACGCTCGCACTGGCCTATGCGCAGTCGCACCCCGATCGTTGCCTGGGGCTGATCCTGCGCGGGATCTTCCTGGGTCGCGGCACCGAGATCGACTGGTTCCTCCACGGCATGCGTGCGGTCTATCCGGAAGTCTGGGAGAAGTTCGCCGGGCAGTTGCCGCAGGCCGAGCGAAGCGATCTGTTAGGCAACTACTATCAGAGGCTGACCAGCTCCGATCCTTCGATCAACCAACCCGTGGCGCTCGCCTGGAGCATGTACGAGGGCGCCTGTTCGACGCTGCTGCCTTCGGCCGAGACCATGAGCCATTTCAGCGAGGCGCACGTCGCGCTGGCGCTGGCGCGCATCGAGGCGCACTACTTCAAGCACGCCTGCTTCCTGCAGCCCGATCAACTACTGGCGGGTGTGGACCGGATCCGCGCGATTCCCGGCGTGATCGTACAGGGGCGCTACGACATGGTCTGTCCCGCGCTGAGCGCCTATGAATTGCATCGCGCCTGGCCGCAGGCCGCGCTGCACATGGTTCCCGATGCCGGCCATGCCGCCTGGGAGCCGGGCACGCTCGATCGTCTGCTGGGTGCGACCGAATCGTTCAAGCGCTCGCTCGCTGGCAGCCGCTGAGCAGGGCTTGCCCCGCGAGCGGCGTGTGAGCCGATAAAATCACGCTTTATCTTCCGCGCGACCGTCGTCACGCCATGACGATCGCCTGCCGACCACGATGACCGTCAATGCTCACGCCAAAGCCGTCCCGCCGCATTCCGTCGCCTGGTTGCGCGCGCGCTTTGGTGATTCGCGTCCGTACGAGCCGGTCACCATCGGCGATGGCCATCGCTTCCGCGGCGCCGACGCGCTCCGGCCGGCGTCGGTGCTGATCCCGGTCATCGATCGCGGCGCTGCGCTGACGGTGCTGTTTACGCGTCGTACGGCCCATCTGAACGATCACGCCGGGCAGATCAGCTTTCCCGGCGGGCGTGCCGAGCCGGAGGATCCATCCCCGCACCACACGGCGTTGCGTGAGGCCGAGGAGGAAATCGGCCTGGCGCCACGCCACGTCGATGTGCTGGGCGCGCTCAACGAGTACACGACGGTGACCGGCTATCGCGTGACCCCGGTGGTCGGGCTGATCACGCCGCCGTTCGATCTCACTCCCGACGCGTTCGAGGTCGACGAGATCTTCGAGGTGCCGCTGGCGGTACTGCTCGATCGGCGCAATCATCTGCGGCACACGATCATCCACCAGGGCATCGAGCGCCAGTACTTCGCCCTGCCGTACGATCGCTACTACATCTGGGGGGCGACTGCGGGCATGCTCATGAACTTCCACCGGTTCCTGGTCGAGCCGGAGCATCTGACGTGACGCTCGTTTCGCTCATCCTGGTGCTGCTGTTCGAGCAGTGGCGTCCGTTCGCCGAACATCGCCCGCTCTACGCGCTGCTCGCGCGCTACGCGCGATTCCTGCAGCGCCACTTCAACGCGGGCGAGGCGCACCATGGCGTGGTGGCGTGGTGCCTGGGGGTGATCCCGCCGCTGCTGGTCGCGTGGATCGTCTATTGGCTGCTCGCCAGTATCCATCCGGTGCTCGGCCTGCTCGTCAACGTGGCGGTGTTGTACGTGACGATGAACTTCCGCCTGGCCTCGCAGCGCTACCTCGAGATCCAGCGATCGTTGAACGATGGCGAACTCGAGCGCGCCCGCGAGATCCTGGCATTGTGGAGCGGCAAGGCGCACACCGGCGTGGACCGCGACAGCATCACGCGCCTGACGATCGAGCAGGCGATCGTAGGTTCGCACCGGTTCGTCTTCGGCGTGGTGTTCTGGTTCGTGGTGCTGCCAGGACCGCTCGGGCCGGTGTTGTACCGCATTGCCAGCTACCTGAGCGCGCGCTGGGGCAGCGTGGCCGAGCAGGAGTTCGGCCGCTTCGGCTGGTTCGCGCGCGAGGCGTTCTATTGGATCGACTGGATCCCGGCGCGACTCACCGCGGTGGCGTTCGCGGTGGTGGGCAATTTCGAGGACGCGGTCTATTGCTGGCGCACCCAGGCGGCGCGCTGGAGCGATCAGTTGCTCGGCGTGGTGCTGGCGAGCGGTGCGGGCGCGATGGGCGTGCGGCTGGGCAATCCGATCCGGCACGAAGACGGCAGTATTGAAGACCGACCCGAGCTCGGTTCCGGCGAGGAGCCCGATGCCGCCTTCCTCGACACCACGGTGGGCCTGTTGTGGCGCGCGCTGGTGCTGTGGCTGGCACTGATCCTGATCGTCACGATGGTGCGCGCGCTCAGCTGATCGGGGCGAGCAGGCCGCTCAGGCGCGTGTTTCCGCGCGCAGGATGCGCTGGGTCAACTCGAAGCGTTTCGGGTCGAGGGCGCCGGTGTCCAGCGCCGCCTTGAACACGCAGCCCGGTTCGCTTTCGTGCCGGCAGTCGTTGAAGCGGCATTGACCCAGCAGTGCCCGTCGCTCCGGCAGGGAATGTTCGATCTGCGCGCGCGAAAGATGCGCGAGCCCGAATTCCTGCAGTCCGGGGCAATCGATGATCGCGCCGCCGCCGTCGTCGCTGGCGCGGTACAGGCGCGCGGCCGTCGTGGTGTGCCGGCCGCTGTCGAGATGACGCGAATACGCCTGGGTGCGTGCATTGGCCGCCGGCGTGAGCGCGTTCAGGATGGTCGATTTGCCCATGCCCGACTGACCGACCAGCGCGCAGACTCGTCCGGCGATGCGCGTGGCGAGCGGCGCGACTTCGCGCTTGGCGCTCAGTTCCAGCACGTGATAACCGGCACGATCGAATGGGCTCAGCCGCTCGCGTGCCGCGGCGCTCTGCGGCAGGTCGACCTTGTTCAGCACGATCAGGGTCTGCAGGGACTGCTGCTCCGCGGCGATCAGCACGCGAGCCACCAGCTCGTCGTCGAACGTGGGTTCGGTCGCGACGATCAGCACCACCAGATCGAGGTTCGCGGCGATCAGCTTGCTGCGATGTGGGCTGGCCCGCATCAGCAGCGAGCGCCGTTCGGCGATCCGCTCGATGACGCCTTCTTCGCTCGCGGTGGGCGCGAACGTGACCTCGTCGCCGCATGCCAGATCGACGCGTTTGCCGCGGACCACGCAATCGAACACCGCGCCGGCGCTATCCTCGACCAGAAACCGCCGGCCGAACGCGGCGGTGACGATGCCAGACGGCAACGGATCGGCCTCAGGCCACGGCACCGGCCTGGCGCAGGCGCGCGATGCGCATACTGGCAGGCGGGTGCGAGTCGTAGAACGCCGAGTGCAGCGGATCGGGCGTGAGCGTGGCCGCGTTGTCTTGATACAGCTTCACCAGCGCGTGGACGAGGTCGCCCGCGTCGGCCTGCTGCGCCGCGTAGGCGTCGGCTTCGAACTCGTGCTTGCGTGAATAGAGGCTGCCGAGCGGCGAGAGCAGGAAGGTGAATGCCGGCAGGACCAGGAAGAACAGCACCAGCGCCATCGCGGTGGTGCGCGTGTCGACGCCGAGACCGGCGAAGAACCACGGCTGTTTGATCAGATAACCGAGCAGCGCCAGGAACGCGAGGCTCGCGCCGAACAGCCAGATCATGCGCTTGACGATGTGACGCAGCTTGAAGTGGCCGAGCTCGTGCGCGAGCACCGCCTCGATCTCAGCCGGTGTCAGCCGTTGGATCAGCGTGTCGAAGAACACGATCCGCTTGGCGCGCCCGAAGCCGGTGAAGTAGGCGTTGCCGTGGCTGGAGCGGCGCGACCCGTCCATCACGAACACACCCTGCGAGCGAAAGCCGCAGCGTCTGAGCAGTGCATCGATGCGCTCGCGTAGCGTTTCGTCCTGCAGCGGGCTGAACTTGTTGAACAACGGCGCGATGACCGTGGGATAGAGCACCAGGATAAGCAGGTTGAAGCCGACCCAGACCAGCCAGGTCCAGAACCACCATGCATCGCCCATCCTGTTCATCAGCCACAGCACGACGAGCAGCAGCGGAATGCCGAGCGCGGCGGCGAGCACGGTCTGCTTGAGCAGATCGGCGACGAACAACCCGACCGACATCCGGTTGAAGCCGAAACGCGCTTCGATACGGAAGATCCGGTACAGGCTGAACGGCAGGTCGATCAGCGCGGCGATCACCGCGACGCTTGCAACCAGCGCCACCGCGTGCGCGTAGCCATTCACGTCGAGCAGCCGCGCCCAACTGCTCGCCAGCCATTCGAGCCCGCCGCCCAGCGTCAGGGCGAATGCGAGCAGCGCGCCGATCAGCGCGTCGGTCGCGGACAGTCGCGTGCACGTGACGGTGTATTCGGCCGCTTTGCGGTGCGAGTCGATCGAGATCGCGCCCTCGAACTCCTTGGGCACGGCGTCGCGATGCGCGGTGACGTGGCGCATCTGCCGGCGGGCGAGCCACAGCCGCACCAGCGTGGCACTGATCAGGGCAACGAGGAACAGCGCGGTGAAGACGTGCATGGCGGATCGGGATTGCGCCCCGACAGTGCGGGGTTGACGGGGTTGGGTCCGAAAGCGTCGCTCGCGGGTGTGCGTGGTGGTGCGTTGTGTGGCGCCGGTTGTTCTGCTTCGGCGCGAACCGCAATTTTTGCTATGCGACAATACGCATTCTACCGTCTCGCCCCGA
>CADECO010000101.1:11421-15707 GCA_902825905.1 uncultured beta proteobacterium | reverse complement strand
GCGCAGAAATGTTTGCCGCCACCGGCCAGCACCACGACCTTGATGTTGCGATCGGCCGCCGCCGCGTCGAGCGCTTCGATCATTGCATCGAGCATCGCCATTGACAGCGGATTGAGCCGATCGCCGCGATTGAGCGTCAACCAGGCCACCGCGCCGCGATCTTCACGTAACACCAGCGCCGGTTCCACCGCGGCTTGCACGTTTGCATTCATCGCACTCTCCAATTGCTCCGGTCGCTGAAGGCTCGGAGGCTCGGTCTCAGACGTCGATCGCCGCAGTCGATTTGGCCCGCTCGCGCAACACGAACTTCTGGATCTTGCCGGTGGACGTTTTCGGCACCTCGCCGAACACAAACGCGCGCGGCATCTTGAATCCGGCCAGACGCTCGCGACAGAACGCCGCGAGTTCCTGCTCGGTGAGCGTCGCGCCCGCCTTCAGTTCGACGAACGCGCACGGTGTCTCGCCCCACTTCGCATCGGGTTTCGCGACCACGGCACAAGCCAGCACCGCCGGATGGCGGTAGAGCACGTCTTCGACTTCGATCGACGAGATGTTCTCGCCGCCGGAAATGATGATGTCCTTGGAGCGATCTTTGATCTTGGCGTAGCCGTCGGGATGCATTACCGCCAGATCGCCGGTATGAAACCAGCCGCCGGCAAATGCATCTTGCGATGCCTTCGCGTTCTTCAGGTAGCCCTTCATGGTGAGATTGCCGCGCAGCATGATCTCGCCGATCGTCTCGCCGTCGGCCGGCACCGGCTGCATCGTCGCCGGGTCCATCACCGCCATCGCCTCCTCGGCGACGTAGCGCACGCCCTGCCGGCCGTTGCGCTCGGCGCGCCCGGACACATCGAGTGCGCCCCACTCTTCGTGCTTGGCGCAGACCATCGCCGGCCCGTAGACCTCGGTCAGTCCGTAGACGTGGGTGAGATCGAAGCCCATGCGCTCCATGCCTTCGATCAGCGCTGCCGGCGGCGCGGCCCCCGCCACGAACGCCGAAACCTTGTGCTCGATCCCCTTGCGCAACGCCTCGGGCGCGTTGACCAGCGTCGAGTGCACGATCGGCGCGCCGCAATAGTGCGTGACGCGATGCTCGCGGATCAGCTGGAAGATCATCGCCGCGTCGACCTTGCGCAGACAGATGTTGGTGCCGACATGCGCCGCAGTCGCCCAGGTGAAGCACCAGCCGTTGCAGTGGAACATCGGCAGCGTCCACAGGTACACCGGATGATGCGGCATGCCCCAGGTGACGATGTTGCCGATCGAATTCAGATACGTACCGCGATGGGTGTAGACCACCCCTTTCGGATTGCCGGTGGTGCCCGAGGTGTAGTTGAGCGCGATCGCATCCCACTCGTCCGCCGGGCCTTGCCAGGCAAAATCCGGATCACCTTTGGCGATGAACGCTTCGTAGTCCATCTCGCCGATGCGATCGCCCGGGCCGCTGTACTCGGGATCGTCCACATCGATCACGATCGGTCGGACGCTCGAATTCGCAACGGCCTGCTTCACCACGGCGCTGAACTCGCGATCGACCAGCACGACCTTCGCTTCGCCGTGGTTGAACATGAAAGCGATGGCATCGGCATCGAGCCGGGTGTTGATGGCGTTGAGCACCGCGCCACTCATCGGCACGCCGAAGTGCGCCTCGTACATCTCCGGCGTGTTCGACAGCACCGCGGCGACCGTATCGCCTGCGCCTATGCCGCGCTGCTTGAGCGCGCTCGCCAGCCGGCGCGTGCGCGCGTAAGTCTGCGCCCAGGTGAATCGCTTCGCACCGTGCACGACGGCGATTCGCTTCGGATAGACGCTCGCCGCGCGCTCGATGAACGGCAGCGGCGAAAGCGGCACGAAGTTGGCCGGATTCTTGTCGAGGTCGAGATCGTAGGCGTTCGGTTTGCGGGACATGGCGCGATAGGGAGTAGCGAAGGAATCGATCCGGCGGCGAGTATAAAGCCGCTCCCAAACGCCCAGCTGCAGCGCCGAGCCGCCAGCGCCGGACGGCTCAGCCCTGCGGCAGCGCTAGGCGCCGGCCGACGCGGGCTCCGCTTCGCGCAACCACACGCACTTGCCCTTGCTGTCCTTCTGGATGCTTGCCAGCACCTCGGCGTGCACGCTCAGTTCCTCGGCGGTCGCGGCGAGAACGACGAGTTTGATCTGCGCCCGCGCGGCACGAACGATCGCGCGTGCACTCGCGCTGGGCTCCTCGATCTCGATCGCCAGCGACTCCTGCCCGCGCGTCATCGCGAGATACACCTCGGCGAGCAACTGCGCGTCGAGCAAAGCGCCGTGCAGCTTGCGATGCGCGTTGCTGATCTCGTAGCGCTCGCACAGCGCATCGAGCGAATTCTTGCGACCGGGATGCAGCTGGCGCGCCTGGACCAAGGTGTCGATGACGCTCACATCGTGGTCGCCGAGCTTGCCGCGTTCGCAGCGCGCCAGTTCCGCGTTCAGGAACTCGACGTCGAACGGCGCGTTGTGGATGACCAGTTGCGCCCCGGCGATGAACTGCAGCAGCTCGTCGACCACTTCGGCGAACTTGGGCTTGTCTTCCAGGAACTCGTTCGACAGGCCGTGCACGCGCAGCGCGCCTTCCTCGACCTCGCGTTCCGGATTGATGTAGCGGTGAAAGTGATTGCCGCTCGGACGGCGATTGATGAGCTCCACCCCGCCGATCTCGAGCACGCGATCGCCGAGATTCGCGTTCAGCCCGGTGGTTTCAGTGTCGAGGACGATCTGTCGCATGAGGCGCGATTCTAAGTGGTTCCATGCACCGCGCGATGCATCACCTGAGCTCGCTCACGCCGCGGTTGGCCAGCTCATCGGCCCGCTCGTTGCCGGCGTTGCCGTCGTGCCCGCGCACCCAGTGCCAGTGCACGTCGTGCGTGGCGACCGCCTGCTCCAGCCGCACCCACAGATCGACGTTCTTGACCGGTTTCTTGTCAGCGGTTTTCCAGCCGCGGCGCTTCCAGTCGGCCAGCCATAGGGTGATGCCGTTCTTCACGTACTGCGAATCGGTGAACAGCTCGACGCGGCAGCTGCGCTTGAGCACGCTCAGCGCCTCGATCACCGCGGTGATTTCCATGCGATTGTTGGTGGTGTGCGCTTCACCACCGAACAGTTCGCGCTCGTGGTCGCCGTAGCGCAAGTAGGCGCCCCAGCCTCCGGGCCCCGGATTGCCTTTGCATGCCCCGTCGGTATAGACGTGGACCGTGTCAGTTGGCGTCGTTGTTGTCCGGGCCACTATTGCGTGGTCGCTGCGCCGTTATCGGCGCATTGGCAGGCGCAGCGGAAAACGGCGCGCCCGGAATCAATCGCAGCATGGGTGCCGCGCTCGCGCGAGACTCCGATCCCCCCACCCAGCCACCTTCGCGCCGGGCCACGGCCGCGAGCGCAGGCACTTGCCTGCGGCGGCCACGCCATGCCGGCGTCACCAGCCGCATGCCGACCGTGCGCTTCACGGCCCGGATCACGTACAGGCCACCCACAATCGGCCACCAGCGGTCACCGGCGAAGTCCATGAAGCGGAACCGGTTCAGCCAGCGGGTGTGCCGGAACGGCGGCGCGTAGCAACCGAACTTGCCGCCGTTCAACTCGAAACCGAGCAGCTTCAGCCAGTCGCGCAGGCGCAGCAGCGAGATGAACTCGCCGCGCCACGGCCATTCGCGCGAGCGGCCGGCGAGCAGCTTGGACACCCCCCACAGACTGATCGGGTTGAATCCGGCGATGACGATCTGCCCGTCGGGCACCAGTACGCGCTCGGCCTCGCGCAGCACCTGATGCGGATCCTTGCAGAACTCGAGCACGTGCGGGAGCACGACCAGATCGAGGCTGTGCGAGGCGATCGGCACGGTTTCGAAATCGGCGCGGACCGTCGTCCCGGCCTCGGGGCCTACCGTGAACCGCATGGAAATGCGATTCGCCTCCAGGAAATCCAGGTTGGGCAGACCGAACTGCGCCGCGTTGTAGCCGAACACGTCTTCGACCGCGTTGGCGATCTGCAGGCGCTCCCATGCGAGCACGTACTGTCCGACCTCGGATGCGAACCAATCCGCGAGGGTCGATTTTTCGAGCGGTTCGAGCTGGATGCGGGACATTGCAGCGAGCAGGGACGGGCGCAGAGCGAACGGGGGAGTATAGACCTGCTAACCGGCGGCTGAGCGGGGCCGAAGCGTTTATACGCCGCGTGATGTCGCGCGGATCACGCTATCGCTGCTGGTGCGTGCGAGCCGGCGTGGGCGAAGACGACCGAAGAGCGACCGAAGAGCGCGGCGTGCTCGACCGAA
>CADECO010000101.1:10083-11321 GCA_902825905.1 uncultured beta proteobacterium | reverse complement strand
GCAGCGGTGTTGAATTGCCGCGCTTTCGAGTAAGCAAGTACAATTCATTGATTTTCGAAGAAGAAGGGGAACTTGATGCGTCGTCTCCGGCCCCTGGGTCCTCCCGTGCCCTGCCGTGCGCTCGTAGTGTCTATTGCAACAGGACTGAGCTTGGCTGCCGCCAGCGCAAGCGCTTTGGCGCAAGCTGAGCGCGCTGTGGACGCAGGCATGCTGCAATCGACCGCGCCGGAGGAGCGCGAAACGCGCGACCCGATCGGGCGCCTGATCGCCGAGGGTACCGAGCAAACGACGCCGGGCGCCACTGCAGACAGCGCCTCGCCGTCTTCTCCTGCAGCCACGGCAGCGTCCGCTCCTGTTGCACCCAACACCGAAGCCGGTGCAGCGGATGCCGTCCCGCACGATCCGGTCCGAGCGCTGCTGCTGCTCGAAGATCAGCCGGGAATCCAGATCACCGACGTGAAGGAGAGCGCACAGCCGACTCCGTCGGACACGGCCCGGGTCGAAGATCTGTGGCAGCGCATCCGCAACGGCTTTGCCATGCCGAATCTGGCCACGCCGCTGGTGGTGGAACGTCAGAACTGGTACGCCAGCCAGCCGCAGTTCATGAAATTGATGGTCGAGCGCAGTCGTCGCTACCTGTTCCACATCGTCGAGGAGCTCGAGCGACGCGGCATGCCGACCGAACTGGCGCTGCTGCCGATCGTGGAAAGCGCGTTCAACCCGATGGCCTACTCGCGCGCTCACGCCGCGGGGCTGTGGCAATTCATCCCCTCGACCGGCAAGCACTACAACCTGCAGCAGAACTGGTGGTACGACGCGCGCCGCGACATCGTCGCCTCGACCAACGCCGCGCTCGATTACCTGCAGAACATCTACGAGATGCACGGTGACTGGCATCTGGCGCTCGCGTCGTACAACTGGGGCGAATGGGCCGTTGCGCGTGCGGTCGAGCGCAACAAGAAGGCCGGGCTCGCCAGCGACTACGCCAGCCTGCCGATGCCGGCCGAAACGCGGCATTACGTGCCCAAGCTTCAGGCGATCAAGAACATCATCGCCAATCCGGCGGCGAGCAAGGTCGAACTCGATCCGATCCCGAACGCGCCCTACTTCGCCTCGGTCACGCTCACCCGCGACATCGACCTGCACGTTGCCGCCAAGCTCGCCGACATGCCGGTCGAGGAACTGGTGGCCCTCAATCCCGGCCACAACCGCCCGGTCGCCTCGTCGACGCAGGCGCC
>CADECO010000101.1:4952-9983 GCA_902825905.1 uncultured beta proteobacterium | reverse complement strand
GGCTTGTTCAGCGGTCTTGCGGTGATCGCGGCGCACCCCGAAACCCGAGTCGTGTCGCACAAAGTAGCCCGCGGCGAAACCTGGACGGCCATCGCGAAGCGCTACGGCGTGAGCGTGGCGCAGTTGCAGAGCGCGAACGGCGGCGGCGTTCTCATTGCCGGCAAGTCGGTGCAGGTGACGCTCGGCGCCAACGCCGCGGCCCCAACGCCGACCAGCAAGGCTGCCGCGTCCGCACCGGCCAAGCGAACGAGCGCCAAGGCGCCTGCGACGCGCGCGCCAGCAAAAGCCAACAATCCGGGCCGGGTACAGCTCGTCAAGCGCTGACTCTTTGACCGCCTGCACCGGACACATCCGGGCAGGCCACGCACCAAAGGAGACGAAGTCATGCGATCCCACATCGCGGGTGCCGCTTGCGTGTTGCTCGCGTCGTTGACCACTGCCGCGCTGGCGCAGAGCTTTCCGAGCAAGACCATACGGTTGATCTCCGGCACCACGCCAGGCAGTGCCACCGACACGGTCGCTCGCACGATCTCGGAACGACTGCAAGTTAACCTGGGCCAACCGGTCATCGTCGAGAACCGGCTCGGCGCCGGCGGATTGATCGCGGCAACCTCGGTGGCGAAAGGCGAGCCCGATGGCCATACGATCATGATCCACGCGGCCGCGTACACCGTGTCCACGCTGATATCGCTCACCCAGTTCGATCCGCGCAAGGACATCACGCCGGCGGCGATGATCGCGGTGATGCCGACGACGATCGTCACCTCTCCGGCCAAGGGCTACAAGACCCTGAAGGAACTGGTCGAGGCAGCGAAGGGCAAACCCGGCAGCATGAACGTCACCACTGCCGGCGTAGGCAGCGCGACCCACATGAATGCGGAGCGGTTCCGATTCGCCGCGGGCATCGAAGTCGTTCACGTGCACTACAAGGGCGCGCCCGAAGCGCTCACCGAAGTCCTGACCGGGCGTGCCGACTACTATTTCGCGCCGACTTTTCAGATCATTCCGCACCTGAAGGACGGCCGGTTGGTTGCACTGGGCATGGGTTCGCAGCGCCGCTCGGCTTTGCTGCCCGATCTGCCCACCACCGCGGAACTCGGCTATCCCAACTCCGACTACCACTTCTGGATCGGCGGTCTGGTCTCAGGCAAGACGCCTCCGGAGATCGTCGCCCGCTTGCACCAGGAGATCTCCAAGGTGGTCGAGTCGGCGGACGTGAAGGAACGATTCGCCAAGCTCGGCGTGGAGCCGCACACCATGACCCAGACGGCATTCGCCGAGATGATCAATCGCGAGCTCGACGAGAACGCCAAGCTGATCAAGGCCGCCGGCATCAAGGGCAACTGATCGCGCCTTGGTCGCGATGCCACCCTGATCGCGCCTTGGTCGCGATCCGGCTCGATCGGATCCGCGAGTCGTGGGTTTCAGCGCACCAGCGCGCACGCCACGCGATGCGTGTCGCTCAGCGACAGTGACGCGGGATAGCTGCGCCTGCATTCCTCGACCGCGCGTGGGCAGCGCGGATGGAAGTGGCAGCCCGCCGGCGGCTCGATCGGCGAAGGCGCCTCGCCGCTGAGCGCGATCCGGCGATCGACGCCGTCGAGCGCCGGCACCGCAGCAAGCAGCGATTGGGTGTAGGGGTGGCGCGGCGTGCCGAGCACCTCCTCGGCACTGCCCTCCTCGACGATCCGCCCCAGATACATCACCGCAACGCGATGCGCGAGGTACTCCACCACCGCGAGATTGTGGGTGATGAACAGGTAAGCCACGCCCAGCTCGCGCTGCAGTTCAGCCAGCAGGTTGAGGATCTGCGCCTGCACCGAGACGTCGAGTGCACTTGTCGGTTCGTCGCAGATCAGCAACCGCGGACTCACCGCCAGCGCGCGTGCGATCGCCAGACGCTGTCGCTGACCACCGGAAAATTCGTGCGGATAACGGCTCTTGGCATTGCCAGGCAGACCGACGCGGGCGAGCAGTTCATCGATGCGGCGCGAGCGCGCGGCATCGTCACCCAGCACGCCGAGCGATTGCATCCCTTCGAGCAGGATCTGATCGACGCGCATGCGCGGGTTGAGCGAAGCGTACGGGTCCTGAAAGATGATCTGAAACCCGGCGCGCCTTGCACGCAACGATTCGCCCTGCAGCGTCGTGAGGTCGGTGCCATCGAACGCGATGCTCCCGCCGGTCGAGTCGATGAGCCGGGTGATCGCCTTGCCCGCCGTGGTCTTGCCGCAGCCGGACTCACCCACCAGCGCGAGCGTCTCGCCCGCGTGGATGGTGAGCGAGATCCCATCGACCGCACGTACCCGCCCAACCGTGCGCTTGAGGATGCCGCGCCTGATCGGGAAGTGCACCTTCAGATCGCGAACCTCGAGCAGCGGCGCGGCGCCATCATCGGCACGCGATCGCGTCGCGGCACGCGGTCGAGACGCGTCTACTCCGCTGCTTGCCACGCCGCTTGACCGCGCGGTTGCCGCACCGCTCATATCGAGCACTGCAGCGGCCTCGGCGGCGAAACACTTCACCGCATGTTCCGGCTCCGGGCTCGACCACTGCGGTTGCTCCGACCGGCAACGCGGCATCGCCAGCTCGCAGCGATCGACGAAACGACAGCCCGGGAACGTCTGCGCGAGCGAGGGTACCTGACCGGGAATCACCGATAGCGCCGCGCCACGTTTGGCCACGCCCGGCAGCGCCGCGAACAGCTTCTGCGCGTACGGGTGTCGCGGTCGGCGAAAGAACGCCTCGCGTGAAGCCAGCTCCACGATCTCGCCGGCGTACATCACGCCGACCCGGTGCGCCATCGTCGCGACCACGCCCAGATCATGGGTGATGAGCAGCAGCGACATCCGCCGCTCGCGCTGCAGTTCGCGCAGCAGATCGAGCACCTGCGCCTGGATCGTCACATCCAGCGCGGTGGTCGGCTCGTCGGCAACAATCAGCTCCGGCTCGCCTGCCAGCGCGATCGCGATCATCACGCGCTGCTTCATGCCGCCGGACAGCTGGAACGGATAGTCATCGAGGCGCCGCGTCGGATCGGGAATGCCCACGGCACTGAGCAACTGCAGCGCCCGCTCACGCGCCGCCTGGCCGCGCAGATTCAGATGGCGCGCCAGCACCTCCTCGATCTGCCGGCCCACCGTCATGACCGGATTGAGGCTGGTGGTCGGCTCCTGGAAGATCATCGCCACGCGCCTGCCGCGCACGCCGCGCATCGCGGCCTCAGGCAGCCCCAGCAGATCGACCTGATCGAGCCGCACCTCGCCGCTAGTGATCCGCGCCGAGTCGGGCAGCAGGCGCATCAGCGAGAGCGCGGTCACGCTCTTGCCGCAGCCGGACTCGCCCACCAGCGCGAACGTCTCGCCTGGGGCGATCTCGAAACTCGCGCGATCGACGGCCTGCACCGGTTCGCTGCCGCCTTCGAAGCGAGTCGACAACGACGAAACGCGAACGGCTGCGTCGGTCATGCTGCCCCCTTGACCGTGTCGGTCATGCTGCCCCCTTGACCGCGACGGTCATGCTGCACCCTTGACCGCGACCGGCGCACTTCCCACCACGGTCCGCGGATCGAAAGCGTCGCGTACCGCGTCGGCGAGCAAATTCGCCGCCAGCACCAGCGTGAACATGAAGCAGAACGCCGCCGCGAGCGACCACCACACCATCGGATCGCGGGCCATCTCCAGGCGTGCCTGGTTGATCATCGTGCCGAAGCTCACCATTGTCGGGTCGACACCCACCCCGATGTACGACAGTACCGCCTCGGCGAGCACCAGGGAGCTGAACTCCATGACCAGCGCGATCAACACGATGTGCATCGTGTTGGGCAGGATGTGGCGCACGATCGTCCGCGGCGCCGAGACGCCGAACGCCTTTGCCGCCTGGATGTATTCGAGCTCGCGCAACTTGAGCGTCTCGCCGCGCAGCAGACGCGCGAGCCCGGTCCAGTTCGTCAACCCGAGAATGACGCACAGCACCAGCAGGCGGATGTCGGCGCGCTCGGCTGTCGTCGGAAACAGGCTCGCGTACTTCTCGATGACCACCTGCATCATCAGCACCGCGGCGACGATCAGCAGCACGCTCGGGATCGAGTTGATGGTCGTGTAGACGTACTGGATGACGTCGTCGACCCAGCCGCGAAAGTATCCCGCGCAGATGCCCAGCAGCACGCCGAACGGCAGCGTCACCAGCGTCGTGACCGTACCGATCACCAGTGCGGTGCGGACGCTCTTGAGCGACTGGTAGAACACGTCCTGCCCGACCTTGTCGGTGCCCAGCACGTGGTACTTCGTCGCGAGCATGAACACCGGGATCGCAAGCGCGAGCAGCACCCCGGCCGCGATGAACGCAGCGCGCCAACGCACGACGGTGGCACCGCGCCAGATCGCGCTCCAGGTTTCGCGCAAGCTCTGCTCGTGCCGGCGGGCGATCAGTCGAGTGAGGAACAGCACCGCAACCGTCCAAACGATCAGCGCGACGATCACGCCGCGCACTACGCGCAGAGCGATGTCACGTCCACGATCACTCTCGTCGCTCAGATGGGCACCGCCGTGCCGCAGCCGTGGGTAGACGCGCTCGACCCGGCCGCCGCCAAGCTCGATGGTTTCGCGCTGGAACAGGTGCAGCGCGAAGGGCGCGGAATAGGTGCGCTCGGTGCGTGTCTTGATGCCGCCGAGCAATGCATCGAGCACGCTGCTCACCTCCACGCTGTACGCGCTTGCGCCCACACTTTTCGCCGTTGCCGCTCTTTCCGCGTCCACCTTCTTATCCGCGTCGACCTTCTTGTCGGTGGCATCGGTCGCTTTCGCCGCCTCCGGAAGACGCGCGCGGAAATGCAGTGAATCGAGCAAACCGATCGTGACGAACGCGGCAAGAACCACCAGCGCCACCATCGCCGCGTTGCTGCGCGCAACGCGACGCCAGGGGCTGGCCAGATGCTCGCGCCCGCGGGCATAGAGCGCATAGCCGATGATCGTAGCGACGATCAGCCACACCAGCGCATCGGTCCACAGCACGACCGGCATCAGTCGAACC
>CADECO010000101.1:0-4852 GCA_902825905.1 uncultured beta proteobacterium | reverse complement strand
TCGTAGAAGATGGTGTCGGTCAGCGCCGCCAGCCCGCCGCGATCGGTGTTGAGCAGGAGCGGCCGGTCGTAGCCGTGCTCACGCTTCCACTTCTCGATCGCTTCGGGGGTGACCCGCTTGGCACCGAGCTGCATGCGCGCCATGTCGTCGGGCGTGTTGACGACGAAGAACAGCGCGAAGGTGATGAGGTTCACCCCGATCAGGATCGGGATCGCGTACAGCGCGCGCCGGACGATGTAGGCGAGCACCCTAGCGGTCCATCCGGAGTGGGTCGCGATTCATGCCGGCCGGGCCGCCATGCGCTCGCGCCGCCGATAGCCTCGATACGCCGGCAACGCGGAGAGGATCACGACCAGCACCGCCAGAACGATCGGCCACCACGTCGGCCGGTTCCACGCCGAACGGCGCTGTTCGCGCAGTTGCGGATCGATGCGTACGAACTTGAGCCCGTTGCGCGCCATCTGATTGGGCTTCACGTTCTTCACCCAGCTGTGCATCAGGCCATAGTCTTTCGGGTGGAACGCGAACAGCCATGGCGCGTCGTCCTGCGCGATGCGCACCATCTTGCGGATCGCGGCGAGCCGCTCCGGTCCGTTGGGCAACGCCTTCATCTGCTGGAACAGCGCGTCGAACTCCGGGTTGTGATAGTTGGAGCGGTTCTCGCCGTTGGTTTTCGCCTGCGCCTGCTCGCCGTGCAGCAGGAACAGGAAGTTCTCCGGGTCGGGATAGTCGGCGTTCCAGCCGATGAAGAAGATCTGCGTGTTGCCCTTGCGCAGCTTCTCCTGGAAGCGGTTCCAGTCGGTCGCGCGGATCTCGAGCTGAATGCCGATCTTGGCGTACTGCTGTCGGTACCAGTCGAGCCGCGCCTTGTCGCCGGGCCCGCGCTGCACCGCATCGAGATAAAGCACCAGCGGCTCGCCCGACTTGGCATCGCGGCCATCGGGATAACCGGCGTGCGCGAGCAATTGCTTCGCGGCCGCGATCGATTTGCGTTGCGGCTTGCCGTCGACCCAGTCGTACACCACCGGGTTGATGCCCTCCGCCCCCTCCAAGAATCCGAAGATGCCGGGCGGGATCGGCCCCATGCCGGCCAGGCCACGGCCGTTCATGAAGATCGAGATGAACTCTTCCCAATCGAGCGCGATCGAGATCGCCTGGCGCAGCTTGCGCGCGCGATCGGTGGCACCGCCGACCACCGGATCGAGATAGTTGAACGCCATGTAATACGAACTGGTGCCCACCGACGTGCGCAGTCGGATGCCGCGCTCCTCCATTTCCTGGGAGAGCGAGGCTTCACCCTCGATGTTGATGCGCACCGCCTGGTCGAACTGGTCGGAACTGATACCCGACTGGTCGTAGTAGCCCTGCAGGAACTTGTTCCAGTAGGGGATGCCTTCGCGTTCACGCGAATAGATCACGCGATCGATGAATGGCGCGCGCTTGCCGGCATCATCCAGCAGACCGGCCTCGCGATCGCCCGGCGCGCCCTCGCTCGGATACGGCTCGCCGCGATAGTGCGGATTGCGCACCAGCACCATGCGGGAGTTCGGATTGTTCTCGGTCAGCATGTACGGTCCGGTGCCGATCGGATACCAGTCGAGCGTGAGGTTGCGGCCGTCGTTCATGCCGCGCTGGCTGTGGAACCGGTCGGCCTCGAACGGCATCGGCGCGAAGAACGGCATCGCCAGCCAGTAGACGAACTGCGGGTACTTGCCTTTGACGCGGATCCGATAGGTGTGTCGATCGACCACCGCCACGCCCGATAGCGCGTGCTCGCGCAGATCGATCCACGGCAGGCCCTTGTCGACGCTTCCGTACTTTTCCTGGTGCGCCGCCACCAGTTGTTTGTTGACCGCCTGCAGCGACTGCCCGAGTTCCTTCAAGCCGACGATGTACTCGGCGATATGCCCGAACACCGGCGAATTCAATCTCGGATGCGCCAGCCGCTTGATCTGGTAGACGTAGTCGTCGGCGATCAGCTCACGCGTACCGGTCTGCGCAAAATCCGCAAGCGTGTATTTGCGCCTGATGTCGTTCTCGTCGAACTCCAGATTGACGAGCTTGCCGGCACCGTCCTGCGCGAACGCCGGATGCGGCTGATAGCGAATGCCGGGCTGGATGCGAATTTCGTAATCGCTGTAGGCGACTTCGGAAGCTGGCGCATTCGCATCGAGCTCGCGCCCGTCTTTGTGGAAGTAGCGGACCGCCGGCATCGCCAACGCCGTCTGCGGGATCAGCTCATAGGGGCGATTCAGATAGTGATACTGGAGCGGCGGCTCGTAGACCTGGCTGATGAAATCCCACTCGTCGGACGTGTAGGATCGCGCCGGGTCGAGCGTCTTGGGTCGCTCGGGAAACGATGCGTACAGGATGTTCTGCCCGCGCTCGGCGCCCGGATAGGGATCGTTCCAGACGTCGGCGCAGCCGGCGAGCGCAAGCCCGGCACAAAGCGCGACGCGACGAGGGACTGACCATGCACCCATAGTGCGGCGCAGTGTAGCGAATCGGGTTGCGCGAGTCATGGCGGCGCGGTAGGCCCTTCGATATCGAGACCCGTCGCGGCCGGCACGCGCTGCTGTTCCTACGCTGCTGTTCCTATAATCCCGCCTGCCGATCGCTGCCGACCCGCACTCGATCCGCGCCACAATTCAAAACCGCTCATGCAGGCACAACCAAAGCGAGGCACACGATGGGTTTTCTCGACGGCAAACGCATTCTGATCACCGGCTTGCTCAGCAACCGCTCGATTGCCTACGGGATTGCACGTGCTTGCCATCGCGAGGGCGCGCAACTCGCATTCACCTTCCAGAACGACCGGTTTCGCGAGCGCGTCGTCGACATGGCGGCACAGTTCGGCAGCGACGCGGTGTTTGCCTGCGACGTGGAGCGCGATGCCGAGATCGACAGCCTGTTCGCGTCGATCCGCACCCGGTGGGACGGCCTCGACGGTCTGGTTCACGCCATCGCGTTCGCGCCCAGGGAGGCGATCGCGGGCGACTTCATCGACGGGATCTCGCGCGAGGCGTTCCGCCAGGCCCACGATGTTTCGAGCTACAGCTTCGCGGCGCTCGCCAAGGGCGCTCTGCCGCTGATGGCCCAACGCAACGCCAGCCTGCTCACCCTCACCTACCTCGGTGCGGATCGCGTCGTCCCGAACTACAACACCATGGGGCTGGCCAAGGCGAGTCTGGAAGCCGCGGTGCGCTATCTGGCGGCGAGCCTCGGTCCGCGCGGCATTCGCGTGAACGGCATCTCCGCGGGCCCGATCAAGACGCTCGCCGCGAGCGGCATCCAGGGGTTCTCGAAAATCCTCAAGTTCGTCGAGGAGAACGCGCCGTTACGTCGCAACGTGACGATCGATGACGTCGGCAATGTCGCGGCATTCCTGCTGAGCGATCTCGCCGCGGCCGTGACAGCCGAGATCACCTACGTCGATGCCGGCTTCAATCAGGTTGTCGGCGGCATGGATACCCGGCCGGGTGAGGCGCAGGGCAATCCCGCGTAGTCAGCCGCCCTTGCGCTCCAGGCTCGCGCGATTCACTTCGACCTTGGTACGCCCGCGCAGCCCGGCGACGAAACTCTGGAACTGCTCGGCGCCGCTCGCCCGCTCGAGGTTGTCGCGCGCCGCGTCGACGGACTTGTCGTCGGTGCCGCCCGCCGCATCGACCTTGGAGATCCGGTAGACCACGTAACCGCCTTCGGGGCTCTCGGCGCCAGCGTACGCCGGCAGCTTGCCGGTGCCGGCGCGAAACACGGCGCGAAGCGCATCACGACCAAGGCCTTCGGTCTTCTCGCGCGACACGGTCTTCGCAGCGCCCCACTTGGTATTCGCGTCCTTGCCCTTCAGCAGGCCTTCAAGGCGCGCTTCGCCGTCCTTGCGGGCGAGCTCGCGTGCCTCCTTCTCGGAAAGCTGCTTGATGATCTCGGCGCGCACGTCGTCCAGTGAGCGGGTGCCTTGCGCCTGATGCTCGATCGGCCGGGCAACGATGTACACGCCGTTCGATACCTCAACCGCCTCGGTGCTGCGCTTGCTCTTGAGGGAATCACTGCTGAACAGTGCGCTCACCATCCGCGCGTTGCCCAACACGCCGGCCGCCTGCCCGCCGCTGCGGGGAATCCAGTCGGACGTCTGCAGTTCGAGCTTGAATTCGTCGGCGAGCGGTTTGAGCGAGTCGAGCTGCTGATCGGCCTGGTTGGTGAAGCGCTCGACCAGCTTCGGAAACTCGCTTTGCGCCCGCTGGCGCCGCACCTCGCGTTCGATTTCGGTGCGCGCCGCGTCGAAGCTCTTGGCCTCCTCGGGGGCGTTCACCAGGATGTGCCGAGCGCGCCGTTCTTCGGCCTTGCCGGCTTGCCCGCCGGGTTTGATCTCTTCCAGCATGATCAGGTGAAAGCCGAACTCGGTCTCGACGATCCCGCTGATTTCCTTCGGCTTGAGCCTGAATACCGTGTCGTCGAACGGCTTCACCATCGAGCCGCGGGCGTTGAATCCCAGATCGCCCCCGCTCTCCTTCGACCCCGGATCCTCGGAGTTCGCCTTGGCCAGCTCGATGAACGATTCGGGGTTGGCGCGCACCTTGGCGAGCAGTTCCTCGGCCTTCTTGCGCGCTTCGCTCCGCTGTTTCGCGCGCCCGGCGAATCGCTCCTCGTACATCTTCTTCACTTCGGCGGCATCGACCGGAAACTGGGCGGAGGCCATTTCCAGGTTGAGCACGACGTACTCGGCCTTGACGCGCTCCGGGACCTCGAACTGCCGCGTGTTGTCCTTGTAGTACGCCTCGGCCGCTGCCGGGTCGATCTTTACGCGCGCGATGTACTGGGACGGCACGAACGCGAACTCGCTGATCTCGCGCGA
>CADECO010000100.1:13214-15804 GCA_902825905.1 uncultured beta proteobacterium | reverse complement strand
CGTTGATCTTCTCGGCAACCACGCGGGCGATGATGTCGGTGGTGCCGCCGGGCGGAAACGGCACGACCAGCCGAATCGGTTTGCTCGGGTACTCCTGCGCCGACACCGGTGCCCCGAATGCAAGCACACACGAGAATGCACTCAACACGCTGACGAGTACGCGCCGCACGGGTGATGAATGCGATCGGCCTGGTCTCATCCGGCAATCCTCCTTGGCAGGCGCAATGGCCAGGTATTGATAACGCGTGGCGGCGGGCAGCCCTCATCGTGCACCCGCCTCCTCCTCGTCGAACAGCGGCAGATTCGGGTCGACTCGATTGCTCGCACGCCGGGCAGGCGCAGGCTGATCATCGGCTCGCACCAACGCCCCGACCCGCACGCCGAGCAGGCGCAATCGACGATCGAGCGGCACGCGCTTCAGGCAGGCGCGCGCTGCCGCACGAATCGTTTCCGCGTCGGCGGTAGGCAACTCGATGCTCTGATCGCGCGTCACGGTGCGGAAATCGTCGTAGCGCAACTTCACGCCGATGGTGCGCCCGAGCACATCCTTGCGCTGCAAGTCGCCCGCCACGCGCTCGCACAACGTGAGCAGGATGCGTGACAGCGCATCGCGGTCGGCGCGCGGATGCAGATCGCGCTCGAACGTGGTCTCGCGACTGATCGACTTGGGTTCGCGTTCGGTGACGATCGGGCGATCGTCACGGCCGTGCGCGGCTTCGTGCAGCCATGCGCCGTAGCTCGACCCGAAGCGCTCGATCAGCATGGCCGGATCAGCCGCGGCCAGCTCGCCGATGGTGCGGATGTCCATCGTCTCGAGCTTCGCGGTGGCGCGCGGCCCGATGCCGTTCACCTTGCGCACCGCGAGCGGCCAGATGCGCACGGCAACGTCATGCTCGCCGATCACCGTGAGGCCGTTGGGCTTGTCCAGTTCGGAAGCGAGCTTGGCCAGCAGCTTGTTGGGTGCCACGCCGATCGAGCACGACAGGTTCGTGGCGCGGCGCACGTTGTCCTTGATCCGCTGGGCGAGCGGCACCGCGTCGCCCGCGACGTCGGTGAGATCGATGTAGATCTCGTCGATGCCGCGATCCTCGATACACGGCGCGATTTCGGCCACGGCATTCTTGAACAGCCGCGAGTAGTGACTGTACTGCTCGAAGTCGGCCGGCAGCAGGATGGCATCGGGTGCGAGCTTGGCCGCCTTCATCAACCCCATCGCAGAATTGACGCCGAGTGCGCGCGCTTCGTAGGTCGCGGTCGTGGCTACACCGCGGCCGACGTAGTCGCGCAATCGCGCGAACTCGCCCCCGTCGGCCGGCTCGCCTTCCCCGCGGCGACGGCGACCTCCGATCACCACCGGCTGCCCTTTGAGTTGCGGATAGCGCAACAGCTCCACCGACGCGTAGAACGCGTCCATGTCGAGATGGGCGATGCGCCGGATCGTCATGCGGACAAACCTACACCGAACGGGTAGCGCGCGTGAATCAGCGCACATCGGCCGGCCGTTCGTGACTTTTGTCCGCGCCAGCCGTCGTTTAGACATTTACCCGACGCAGGTAAGCAAATACCGTCCGCGCACTTGCGCCTGCGGTCACGCAACTGGACCGCATCCTCCCTTCCTGTCATCAGGAGACCCCCATGGTTCTTCCCCGCGTTTCGCTCGCCGCAGCCATCGTCGCGGTCGGCATGTTCAGTGGTGTCGCCTTTGCACAGCAATCGCGCGACATGGAAGTCGCCAATTCCGCAGTGCCGCTGCTGCTTGCGCAGCAAGGCGGTGGACAAGGAGGCGGTCAGGGCGGCGGCCAGATGAAGTCGGGCAATCTCGCCAACCAGGGCCAAGGTGGCGCGGGCCAGGGCGGTGGCGGTCAAGGTGGCGGTGGCCAGATGAAGGCGCGCCCCAACAACACCGCCACGCAAGGACAGGGAGGCGGTCAAGGTGGTGGCCAGGGTGGCGGACAAGGCCTGCGTACCGAAGCCCGCACCCTCAAGATGGACAGACACCAGATGGATCAGGGCGGCCAGGGCGGACAAGGTCCGCGCGGTGGCGGCCAACTGCAGCACAAAGGCGCGCGCGAACTCGACGCCATGAAGTCGATGCACAAGTAGGAGCCTCCAGCCGGAGCCCGCTGTGCACGAGGGGGCGCACCGCCCGGGTCGCACCCCTCGGATCGAACCCCGCGAATCTCAACTCCCGCATCGATCCACGCGCAGACGACGCCCGCTCAGACGATGCCCGGAAAAGTCCCGCCGTCGAGCATCAGGTTCTGGCCGGTGATGTAGCCCGCGTGCACGCTGCACAGAAACGCGGTGATCGCCCCGAATTCCTCGATCGTGCCGAAGCGCTTCGCCGCAATCGTGCCTTCCTGAGCGGCGACCACGGCGTCCCGCGACTTGCCGGTCTGTTTCACCTCGTAGTCGATCACCGCGTGCAGCCGGTCGGTGTCGAAGCGGCCCGGCAGCACGCCATTAATGGTCACGTTGTGCTGTGCCACCTGCCGCGCCAGCACACCCATGAAGCCCGACAGCCCCGCCCGCGCGCCGATCGAGATGCCCAGGAGCGGCACCATTCCGGGCGCTTTCACTCCGGCTGAAG
>CADECO010000100.1:11066-13114 GCA_902825905.1 uncultured beta proteobacterium | reverse complement strand
CCGATCGAGATGCCCAGGAGCGGCACCATTCCGGGCGCTTTCACTCCGGCTGAAGTGATGTTGATGATGCGGCCGAACCGGCGTTTGATCATGCCGTCGATCGTCGCCTTCGCAAAGAAGATCGGCGTCAGCATGTTGGCGTCCAGCGCCGCGAGCCAGCCGTCGCGATCGACGTTGCGGAAGTCTCCGGGCGGCGGACCACCGGCGTTGTTCACCACGATGTCCGGCTCAGGGCACGCGGCGAGCACGGCTTCGCGCCCGGCCTGCGTGGTGACGTCGGCCGCAACCGCATTGACCTTCACCCCGGTGGTCGCGCGAATGTCTGCCGCTACCGCCTCCAGCGCGTCGCGCCCGCGTGCGTTCATCACCAGATCGACACCTTCGCGCGCCAGCGCGTAGGCGATGCCCTTGCCCAGTCCCTTCGACGACGCACACACGATCGCCTTGCGCCCGCGAATGCCGAGGTCCATGCCGTCTCCTTCCGTCTGCGTTGGAAACGGCAATGCTACTGAGCTTTCGGCGAAACCCGCGACTTGCCGCGCACGGGACTGGCGGAACGCAGACTACAGCTTGAACACCTCGACCTCCCGGGCCAGATCGCGCGACATTTCCTCCAGGCTCTCGGCAGCCGCGGTGGCCTGCTCGACCAGCGCGGCGTTCTGTTGCGTGATCTGGTCCATCTGCGACACCGCCTGATTGATCTGATCCACGCCGCTGCTCTGCTCGCGGCTGGAGGCGGCGATCTCGGTGATGACGGTGTTGGTGCGCTTGACCGCCTCGACGATCTGACTCATCTGCTCGCCGGCACGTTCGACCAGCCCGGCGCCCGAACGTACCCGCTCGGCCGACTCCGCGATCAGTCCCGCCGTCTCCTTGGCGGCCGCGGCCGAGCGTTGCGCCAGCCCGCGCACTTCCGCCGCCACCACCGCAAAGCCGCGACCCTGCTCACCGGCGCGCGCCGCTTCCACGGCCGCGTTCAGCGCCAGGATGTTCGTCTGGAACGCGATGCTGTCGATGACGCCGACGATGTCCTGGATACGCTTGGACGCCTCGGCGATCTGCGCCATGGTCGCCACGACCTCGTGCATGACTGCGCCGCCTTCAGTGGCGACCTGAGCCGCGCCCGCCGCCAGATCGCTCGCCTGCTTGGCGTTGTCGGCGTTCAACCGCACCGTGCTGTTGATCTCCTCCATCGACGAGGCGGTCTGCTGCAGGCTCGAGGCCTGCGACTCGGTGCGGCTGGCCAGACCGGCATTGCCCTGCGCGATCTCGGTCGCGGCGGTGTTCACCGATTCGACCGTGCCGCGGATGCGTCGGATCAAGTCGGTGAGCTGCGTCGTCGTGCGCAAGGCCGAATTCTTCATCTCGGCGAACAGCCCCTGGTACTCCGACTTGATGCCCACCGTGAGATTGGCATCGGCCAGCGCGGCGAACACATGCGCAGCCTCCTTCAACCCCTGCTCCGACACCGCCAACAACTGATTCAGTCGCTTGGAAAGCTCTGCATAGGTGCCGTGCAGCCGTTTGGTGTCGATGCGCCTGCTGAAGTCGCCGTGGATCGCCGCCTCCACCGTGGCACCGACCTCGTTCTCCAGAAACACCTCGAGCGCGCGATCGGCCCACTCCACCACCGTGCCACTGCGCGAACCGTCCGGCTCGATGATCGGCGTGGCGAGCAGTTCGAAGTGGCGCCCGCCGATCTCCACCCGCGCCCGATGCGGCTGGCGCAGCTGCTCGACCAGCCGGCGCTGATGGGCTGGATTCTTGTGAAACGCATCGAAGTGGCTGCCGAGCAACGTATCGACGCGGAACTGAGGTAACGCCTTGCGGAAATCGGCCTCGGCGTCGCGAAAATTACGCTCGAGCGTCTTGTTGAAATAGATGATGTTCCCGACGGCATCCGCGACCATGACGTTCGTCGATGCGCTGTCCAGCGCGGTGCGAACCCGCAGGTTCTCGCTGGCGACACGCCGGGCCTCGGCGATGTCAAAGCCGAGCCGGGTCTGCATCGACACGACCGCCTGCAACAGTCGCCCGATCTCGTCGTT
>CADECO010000100.1:8631-10966 GCA_902825905.1 uncultured beta proteobacterium | reverse complement strand
CCCAGCAGCTCGGTCTCGCTGAATCCGCTGATGGCGACGAAGTCGCGATTGGCGTAGTCGATGTCGCCCTGCAGATTGGTGCGGGTGACGATCATCTGACCGTCCTGCATCTCGATCTCGCGATCACTGACCGGGTAGTTCTCTCTCACGATTGCCTCGTGCGATGCGTGCTTGATGGCGTTGCATCGTCAGCAGCAACCGGGTACGGGCATAGCGCGAGAATCGATCTAGATGCGATGCAATTCGAGCGACCGCAATCTGGACAAACGCACCGCGACGAGAACGCATTCACGCTGTGCGCCGCGTGCTTAGACGAAGCGTCCACGCCAGATGCCGCATTGGTATCCTTCGCCGACATCCAAGCAAGGCTGCCCCCTACACCGTGTCCGACACACCCGTTCTCATCGCCGGCGCCGGCCCGGTCGGCCTGGTGCTTGCCAAGGAACTCGCACATCACGGCGTGCGCTCCACCATCGTCGAGCGCAATCTCGATACGACACGCTGGCCGAAGATGGACATCACCAACTGCCGCAGCATGGAGCTGCTGCGCAGACTCGGCCTTGAAAAAGGACTGCGCGAAGTCGGCGTGCCATCGCGGCACTCGTTCGACGTGCTGTTCTCGACCGGACTGACGGGCCGCTGCTTCACGCGCTGGTCGCTGCCGTCGGTCGATGACTGGCGCGAGCGCATCGGCGCTCGCAACGATGGCTCGATGCCGCAGGTGCCCTACCAGCGCTGCTCGCAGGCGATCTTCGAGGCGTGGCTCAAACGCCTGTGCGAGCAGGATCCGCTCATCACCGTGCGTTCCGGCTGGCGTTTCGACGATCTGTCGCAAGACGCCGACGGCGTGACAGCACGCATCGTCGATCTCGACGGCGGCGAGCATCGCCTGCGAGCGCAATACCTGGTCGGCTGTGACGGCGCATCGAGTGCGGTGCGCAAGTCGCTGGGCATCGCATTGCATGGCCGTGCGCTCCCCCGCCACGCGCGACTGGTGCATTTCAAGTCACGCGATCTCACCGCGCTGCATGCCCATGGCCAGTTCTGGCACATCTTCTTCACCACGCCGGCGACGCTGATCGCGCAGGACGAAGTCGACACCTGGACGCTGATTCGCTACTTCCCGTTGGAGGTCGATCCGGCGCAGTTCCGGTCCGAGGATCTGGTCGCCGAGTCGCTCGGTCGGCGCGTTCAGATCGACGAAGTGATCGTCACCAGCGTGTGGCGCGGCAATCTGTTGCTCGCCGAGCGCTATCGCGAAGGCCGCGTGTTTCTCGCGGGTGATTCGGTGCATCAGAACATTCCCACCGGCGGCTACGGCATGAACACCGGCGTGGGCGACGCGATCGACATCGGCTGGAAGCTCGCTGCGGTGTTGAACGGCTGGGGTGGCCCGGCGCTTCTCGACAGTTACGAGCGCGAACGCCGTCCGGTGGCCGAGCGCAACGTTGCCAGATCGGAGCGACACGCCAACGTGCACGTGCAATGGCGCGCACGCGTCGATCCGGGGCTGATCGACGCCGATGGCGCGGCGGGTGAGGCGCATCGGCAAGAGCTCGCCGAGTTCATCCGGACCGAGGACGGCGAGAACCAGGATCACGGCATCGAACTGGGCTATCGCTACGACGATTCGCCGATCGTCGTGCTTGAATCGACGGATGCGCCGCCGTGGACGCCGCGCCACTACGTGCCCACGACCTGGCCAGGTGGCCGTGCACCAAGCGTGCTGCTTGCCGACGGCTCGTCGCTGTTCGATCGATTCGGGCGAGCGTTCACGCTCGTCGATTTTGCCGGGGGCGACGGTGGCCGTTCATTGATACAGGCAGCCACCGCGCGCGGCCTGCCGATCGAACATCTTGTCGTGAACGATCCGCATGCGCGAGCGATCTACGAGCGCGATCTGGTGCTGATCAGACCTGATCAGCACGTGGCCTGGCGCGGAAACACTCCGCCTGCAGACAGTGCTCGCATGATCGACCTCGTGCGCGGGTATTCCGAGCACCACGCCGTGTAGCTGACGCAAGCGTCATCTCGGAACCGGATCGGCGTTCGTTCGGACGCCCGCCGCGCATTCGTTGGCAATGCCGCGCATTCGTTGGCAATCCTCGCCGTGCAGAATCCTCCGGCATCGTCTTCTCCGGGTACCGACAGGATCGCGATTCCCGCAGGATTGGCACAAACGAACGCCCCTCCGCGAGGAACGCGCAATGCTTCTCTGCCGCAGCAGTCGTCGGCGCCAGGCACAAGTCCCATTCAACAGCCTCCTGACGCTTTTCGCAGCGCCCTCTGTCGCGCTTCTACTAGGTACGAGTAGCCATCCAGCACGTGCAGATCC
>CADECO010000100.1:0-8618 GCA_902825905.1 uncultured beta proteobacterium | reverse complement strand
GGAAGGTAGTGGCGAGGAGGGATGTGGTCGCCGCGGCCTATCGCACGCGCGATCCGAACTTGAAAGTTCAGGCCGTGCAGAACCTGGGCACCACGGGCGGCCTGAAGGCGCTGGTCGCCAAAGCGATCGACCTGGCCGTTCTCGGTCGCGACCTCAAAACCGACGAACAGGCACAGGGTCTGATCGCATTCGAGTACGGCCGCACGCCGCTGGTCCTGGGCACCAGCAGAACCGACCTGAAGAGCCTCAACCTGCAGGAAATCGCAGACCTGTTCGCCGGACGCGTGCTTCACTGGACCGACGGCTCGCCGGTGCGACTCGTACTGCGGCCGCCGAACGACTCCGACACGGTATTGATGTCCGCCTGGTCGCCGGCGATCAAGGAAGCGATGGCGCTCGCGCATGCTCGCCCCGGTATGGTGCTGGCTTCGACCGACCAGCAAAGCGCCGACCAGCTCGAACGACTTCCCGGTTCGCTCGGTACCACGACGCTCGCGATGATCCTGGCCAAGTCGCGGGACATCCGAGCATTGACGATCAACGGTGCGGCCCCCAGCGACAAGACCTATCCGTACTACAAGCGGATGTATCTCGCCTTGCGGTCCAGCGATGCCGGGCATGCAACCAGGTTCGTCGATTTTCTTCGCTCCGGCGAAGGCCGTGCCGCGCTGGAGCGGCTCGGCCATCTGGTGCCGCAGAAGTAGCGCCGGTCCCCTACCCTCGTACGCCGGACTGAACCGCGGTCATGGAACGCACGATCACGATCATCGCAGCGGCAGTGGCGCTCGCCTTCGCCATCGTGATCCCGGGCGGCTATTACGCACTGACGGTCGGCTACCACGACGCAACGCTGCAGGCCGAGGCGGAGATGAATGCGCGGCTGCTGTCCGACGACGTGACTGCCGATCCGGAGTTGTGGCAGTTCAAGCTCAATCGCATCGAACCGCTGCTGCAACGACGGGCGACCGATGGCACGCCCGAGATCCGGCGCGTGTTCGACAAGCGCGGTGTGCTCGCCGCCGAAAGTGCCGATGCGCTGCGCACACCGTTGATGGCTCGCCGCGCCCCGATCACCGACGCGGGGCATCCGGTGGGCGAAGTCGAAGTGGCACGTTCGCTCGCTTCCGTCCTGGTCGACACCGGAACGATTGCGGCGCTGAGCGGGACGTTCGCGGTGCTCCTGTTCTTCGGGTTGCGCACGATCCCGTTGCGGGCACTGCGGCGCATGACCGAGGCGTTGTCGCAGGAACAGCACCGCGCCTACACGATCCAGCGCGACAAGGACGCCGCCGAAGCCGCCACCCGCGCCAAGTCCCAGTTTCTCGCCACGATGAGCCATGAACTGCGCACGCCGATGAACGGCGTGCTGGGCATGATCGAGCTGCTCACCGATACCGGGCTCGACCCGACACAGCAGCGCTACGCGATCACCGCGCAGAAATCAGCCGAGAGTCTGCTGAAGGTCATCAACGACATCCTCGATCTGTCGAAGATCGAAGCGGGCAAGCTCGATCTGGAGTCGGTCGCGTTCGATCCGGTGCAACTGTTCGAGGACGTCGCCGAGTTGCTGGCCGCGCGCGCCCATGCCAAGGACCTCGAATTCACCTGCGACATCGACGACTCCGTGCCCGAGTCGATGATCGGCGATCCGGTGCGACTGCGGCAGGTGGCCACCAACCTGCTGGGCAACGCAGTGAAGTTCACCGAGGCCGGGCAGGTCGACTTGTCGGTACGCGCCGAGATCACTTCCGACGACGCTGTTCGACTGCACGTCGCGGTGAAGGATTCGGGGATCGGCATCTCCGAAGAGGCGCGCAGCCGGCTGTTCCAGCCGTTCTCGCAAGCCGACTCGTCAACCACCCGCCGCTTTGGCGGAACGGGCCTGGGCCTGGCGATCACCAAGCAACTGGTCGAAGCGATGGGAGGCGCCATCGACGTGCAAAGCGCGCCCGACCAAGGTTCGACGTTTTCGTTTCACGTGCGCGTGGCTCGCAACAATGCGCCGCACCCGCCCACCACGCGGCGCGCCGACCTCGACGGTGTGCGCGTGCTGGTGGCCGAAGACAATCGCACCAACCGCAGCATCCTCGAGCATCAGTTGACGCGCCTGGGTTTGCTGGTCGAGTCCGTACGCTGCGGCACCGACGCACTTGAAGCCTTGCGTGGCAAGGCGGCGGCAGGTCAACCGTTCGATGTCGCCGTGACCGACATGAAGATGCCAGGCATGGACGGCATCACTCTGGCGCAAACCGTGCGCGCGGACCCAGCTTTGCACCGCACGCGACTGGTCATGCTCACCTCGATGTCCTCGTCCGGCGAGGCACGTGCGGCCCGCGAGGCGGGCATCGCCGCTTACTTGAACAAGCCGATCAAACGCGCCGAGCTGTACCGTGTGCTGACCGAAGTGCTGGGCAGCGTTCAACCGGTGGCCGAGACGCGGGCACCGGTTGCCACCAACGATGGCCCGCTCGGATTGAAGGTGCTCCTGGCCGAAGACAACCCGGTCAACCGCACGATCGCCTCGACCATCCTGCGGCAGTTCGGTTGCGAGCTGACCACGGCGAACAACGGTCGCGAAGCGCTCGAGCATGTCAATGAAGCGCGCTTCGACATCGTGCTGATGGACTGCCAGATGCCGGTGATGGACGGGTTCGAAGCGACCGCCGCGATCCGCGCGATCGAACGCGCCGCCGCGCGAGCACGCGTTCCGATCATCGCGCTGACCGCCAACGCCATGCGCGGCGATCGCGAGCGCTGTATCGAAGCAGGCATGGACGACCATCTCGCCAAACCGTTCAACAAGAGCGCGCTGCGCGCCGTGCTCGAACTGCACACCCGGCGCGCCACCGAGAGCGACCTGACCGAGCCGTACTGAGGCACACCCGGCTCTGCACGACGGAAGTTGACGCAAGCCGGCCGAGGCGACACGATCCCCGGTCTCGCGACCTCCGGAGTGCCTTGCAATGCCATCGTTCGCTTCGTTCGGATACCTGCTTCCCACGCGCGAAGTGGTGATGGCCAGCGCCACGCCGGATTTTGCGCAGATCGTCGCGCTTGCCGAACACGCCGAGGCCTGCGGGTTCGATTCGGTGTGGGTGGGCGACAGCGTCCTCGCCCGACCACGACTCGAAGCGCTCACCACGCTCGCAGCGGTGGCCACGCGCACCAAGCGGGTCCGCCTGGGCACCGGCATTTTCATCGCCGCGCTGCGCCAGCCGGTCGTACTCGCCAACGAGCTGGCCAATCTCGACATCATCAGCGGCGGCCGGCTCACCCTCGGCTTGGGCGTGGCTACCAAGAACGATGCGACGTTGCGCGAGTTCGCCAACTGCGGCGTGCCGTCGACCGAGCGCGTCGGGCGCTTCGATGAAACCATCGAACTGCTGCGCCGGCTGTGGCGCGAGCCGGAGGTCACTCATACGGGCAAATACTTCAAGCTCGATGCGGTGAGGCTCGGATTGAAGCCGGTGCAGCCCGGTGGCCCGCCGATCTGGCTCGCCGGACACGTCGAGAACGCGTTCCGGCGCGTGCTGCGGTTAGGCGACGGCTGGCTTCCCAACGCCGGCACGCCCGCCGCCTACAAGGACTACTGGTCGCAACTGCTCGCGATAGGTCGATCGATGGGTCGCGACGCCAACACGCTGCATCGCTGCGTGTACACCACGCTCCACATCAACGACGACGAAGCGCAGGACGAGCGAGAGATCATCGCGTTCATGTCGAACTACTACGGTCTGCCGTTCGACAAGATGATCGGCCGCCACGGAATGTGCTGGGGCTCGGTCGCGAAGTGCACCGAATGGCTGCGGGCGTTCATCGATGCCGGCGCGCAGACCATCGTGGTGCGCTTTGGCGGGCCCGATCAACGCGCGCAGATGGATCGCTTTACCGGGCTCATCCGGCCCGCCGTCACCGTCAGCTGACCGGACCTGTTCGAACCAAGGAGACTCTCGTGTCCAAATTCCACCTGCGTTCGCCGGACCGCCTGCTTGCGTGCGGCGCGCTTGTCATCGGCCTGATGCATGGGGCGCCCGGCGCCGCGCAACAGAGCTATCCGACCAAGACGATCACGGTGATCGTCCCGGCCGCGCCGGGCGGCCCGACCGAAACCGTCGCGCGCGTGCTGCTGCCGGCAATGGGTAAAGCCTTGAATGGTCAGCTCGTCGTGGAGAATCTCGGCGGCGCGGGCGGCACCATCGGCGCGGGTCGAGCGGCGCGCGCCGCCGGCGACGGCTACACCCTCTACCTCTATCACATCGGTCATGCGACCTTTCCGGCGCTGTATCGCAAACTCGCGTTCGACCCGATCGCCGATTTCGAACCGGTGGGCCGCATCGTCGATGCGCCGATGTCGGTGGTGGGCAAGCGCACGCTGGGCCCGGACAACTTCAACGATCTGGTGAGCTGGGTCAAGGCATCGGGCAAGAACGCCTCGATGGCCAACGCCGGCATCGGTTCGGCGTCCAACCTGTGCGGCCTGCTGCTCAGCCAGATGTTCCAGACCGAGGTCACACCCATCCCGTACAAGGGCACCGGACCGGCGATGAACGATCTGCTCGGCGGCCAGGTCGACTTCATGTGCGATCAGACCAGCAACACCGCCGGCCACGTTCGCGCCGGCAAGATAAAGATCTTCGCGGTCACCACCAGGTCGCGCGTGCCGACCCTGCCTAACGTGCCGACGCTGGAAGAGCTCGGACTGAAGAACTTCGAGCTGTCGGCGTGGCACGCGCTGTGGGCGGCCAAGGGCACGCCCAAGCCGATCGTCGAGCAGTTGTCGAAGGCGTTGCAGGTGGCGATCAACGATGCGACGGTGGTGCAGCGCTTCAATGATCTGGCCACCGCACCGATCCGCAACGAGGATGCAACACCCGGTGCGTTGCAGGCCTGGCTGAAAGCCGAGATCGATCGCTGGGGACCGATCATCCGCGCCACCGGCCAGTTCGCCGACTGAACGGTTGAACAGTTGAACCGTTCAACGATCAGGTGACTTGTCGATCGCCGCGGCGATAGTGCAACAACCGTCCGCGATAGGGCGAACCGTCAGCGAGCGGTGTGTCGAGCCGCGTTTCCGACAGCGAGAAGCCGATCTGGCGCATGCAGCGACTGAACGCGGCGCGATTGCCGCGGTTCGGATCGATGATCAGTACTTCGGCCTGCTCTGCGGCGTGGATCTGCAGGAACATCGCCAGCTGCGCGGGGTGATCGCGCTCATAGAGCACGTCGCTGCCGACGATGAGGTCGAACGTCCCAAGCAGGGGATTGGCCCGCTGCCAGTGGCCGGTGCGATACGTGAGGTGCGGCAAACCGTTGAGCAGCAGGTTCGCGCGCAGGAATGATTCGGTCAGCGGATGGCAATCGCTCGGGGTGATATCGCCATGCCGGCGGTGGATCACCAGGCTGGCGAGCCCCAGACCGCAACCGATCTCCAGGATGCGCCGATTGCCGAGCGCCCAGCTTTGCATCAGATCGGCGAGTTTGAGCGCCGAAGGCCAGACCAGGCCGAACAAGGGCCAACTTGCCGCGGAGACTCCCGCTGCGAGTGCCGCACCATCGGGATCGGCGTACTGCCGGCGATCGAGCAGCGAGCGGATCTGCAGATCGGCGCCACCGGCCACCGCGACGCTTTGCAGCGTCACGCGATAGCCTGGGTCGGCGCCGGTTTCAGGAGCGGTCAGCGACGGCGCCGTTGCTGCTGCGGCATGGCGGGCCCGCGCGTCTCGATGTGACGGAACGTGATTCGGCCCTTGGTGAGATCGTAGGGCGACAGTTCCATCGAGACCTTGTCACCGGCCAGGATGCGGATGTGATGCTTGCGCATCTTGCCGGCCGAGTAAGCGATCAACACGTGGCCGTTGTCCAGCGTGACCCGGTAGCGGCTGTCGGGCAGCACCTCGCTCACCACGCCGGTCATTTCCAACAGCTCTTCTTTCGCCATCGGCGATTCCTCCAGGGACGCTCCGGAAACGGAGGTCGATCGCCGTTCAGACGACTTTGATGTCGCCGGCCTGCGGACCCTTGGGCCCCTGCTTGACGACGAATTCGACGCGCTGCCCTTCGGAGAGTGACTTGTAACCGCTCGCCTGGATCTCGGAGACGTGCGCGAACAGATCCTTGCCGCCGCCCTCAGGAGCGATGAAACCGAAGCCTTTAGCGTCGTTGAACCACTTGACCGTACCAGTTGCCATATTTCGTTCCTTGAATGGAATAAGAAAAAGTAATCGCGCGCGGAAAGCCTCGCGGCGAGCCGACGATCAAGTAACGGAAACCTGGGAAGCCCGAGAGGCCGCCGTGGCCCGGGGAGGAAAACCGCAAGGGGCGACGGGTCAAAGAGAATCTGAGGTAGCCGCGCAGCTTAAACGCGAGCTCGCCCACGATACGCGCTCGCGCGACGTTTGTCGAACGAATTCAATGCACAGGCCGGATACCCCCACGCTGACTACGACATTGGAACGTAGTGAAATCGCGGCCCGATCAGGCCGGCTGCGGCGCGTTGCGCTCGCCCGGCGCGATCGGTGCCTCAAGCTTGCGCAGTTGCACGGTGTCGCCTTCGTCCACACCCAACACGCGACGGCCGAACGCGTCGAGGGGTACCCCGGCGTGGCCCGCTTTTGTGTCGATGGCGACCCAAGCGCGCAGCGGCGCGGCATTGCGACCGAGAAGCTCGACGAGCTGGTTCTCGCGCAATCCGAGCCGGGTGGCCTGCGTTGCCCCCATCCGCAGCACGCGATGTCGCCCCTTCAGGCCGGCATAAGGGGGCGATTCGTCAGCGATCACCGCAAGCCGCGGCCGCTCTCGCTGCAACACCTCGCGCCGCTCGTGTGTGGCCGCGACATCAACGGCGAATCGCGCATCCAGCGTTACGCCGTACGCCTGCTGCGCCTGCTCCCTCGACACGTAACCCGCACGAACATCGGCGGCAACGCGCTCGGGATCACGCTGTAGCGCATCGCCATATCCACCGCCGCCGGCCGATTGCATCACGTAGGCGGCGCCTTGCCGCAAACGCAGGCCGGTCGCCTTGCCGGGCGTGAGCAAAGGCTGCTCGCCCCCCTCGCCCTCGGCTTGCCGAATCGATACGGCCACCGGCGCCGCCGCCTCGCCGCCGCACACGCCATACGGCGGCACGACCGCCCGATCACTCAGCACCGAGTACACCGCCTCCTCGCCCACGACGCGGATCTCGCGACGAATCCCGAGGCCGCCGCGCGTTGCCCCGGGCCCGCCGGAGTCCGTGCGCAACACGCTGCGCTCGATCATCAGCGGCATGTCGGACTCCAACGATTCGGTGTTGTGGATCGAGCGGATGTTGCCGAAATCGACGTTGACGAACGCGCTCGAACCATCGGCCTCGCGGAACCCGCCGTTTCCGCCGGCCGGCGACTCGTAGTACACGTATCCGCGCCCGTGTCGCTCACTACGCCCGCCGAGCGAGTTCGGGAACGAGGTGCCGCACAGGTCGCCCGAAACCAGATCGGGGGCGATCTGCGACAGGCAGCCGAGCATCACCGACACCGCGCGCTTGCGCACCTCGCCGTGCGCCCCCGCCGGCGCATCGGGCCGCACGTCGACGATCGACGCTTCCGGCGCCTTGAGCACGATCGGCCGGAACGCGCCCTGATTGACGGCACCGCCCGGATCGAGCGTCGATTTGAGCGCCACGAACACGCCGGCCCCCACCACCGCGAGCGAGGAGTTCACCACGCCGGGCACTTGCGGATTGCTGCCGGCGAAATCGGCGATAACCCGATCGCCGTCGACGGTGAGCGCCAGGCGCATCAGCACCGGATCGAAGCGGCCATCGTCGAAGTACTCCAGATAGTCCTCATACACATAGGTGCCCGACGGCAACGAGCGGATGCGCTCACGCATGCGGGCTTCACTGCGATCGAGATTGTGCGCAACGCAATTGATCACCGTCTGCAGGCCGTACTTGTCGAACAGCCGCTGCAGTCGCGCCTCGGCCACGCGACAGGCACCCAGCATCGCGCTCAGATCGCCGCGCCGATGTTCGGGCAGGCGCATGTTCGCCTCGATCAGGCGCATCACCGCCTGGTTGAGCTTGCCGCGCTCATAGATCTTGACCGGCGGGATGCGCAGGCCTTCCTGGTAGATATTGGTGGACAAGCCCGAGTAGCTGCCGGGCGTCGCACCGCCCACGTCGGCCCAGTGCGAGCGCACCGCCGGCAGCATCACCAGCCGCTCGCCTGCGAACACCGGAAACAGCAAGGTCACGTCGTTCAGATGCGTGCCACCGCGATAGGAGTCGTTGAGCAGGATGATGTCGCCCGGGGCGATGTCGCCGGCGAAATCCTCCATCGCGCATCGCACCGACCATGGCATCGGCATCACATGCCCAGGGTGATCGTCGGACTGCGCCACCATCTCGGCCTGCGCGTTGAACAGCGCGCAGGAGAAATCGTCCAGCTCGTAGATCACCGGCGAGTACGAGGCGCGGATGATCGAGGCACGCATCTCGCGCACCACCGCGATCAGCGATTCGCACACCACTTCGAGCGTGATCGGATCGATCTGCGGATCGGATTGGTCGGTGCTCATTTCGAGTCCTTTCGGATATGCAACTCGCCCAGCTTGCCAAGCTCCAGACGCCACTGTGG